>DASXIA010000100.1:0-8105 GCA_036488155.1 Streptosporangiaceae bacterium
CATGCTCTCGCCGAGGGGTAAACCGGGCACCGCACTGCTCGCAGTCCCGGACATCGATCATGCCACGATGTTACGCGTAACTGGTCCCGGCGGGTCATCCGGCACTACGAACCCGGACTCGTCGGCGATGACGACGGCCTGCCGCGTCGTCAACGGACCGATGGCCGGGCGGCCCGAAGTCGCACCGGTGGCTGACCTGAGAGCCAGGCCAGCCACCGGTCACGCGTCACCAGGTCATGCGTCACGTAGTGCCATCACCAGGCCGCCGGCCAGCAGCGCCACCGCAGCCCAGATCGCCAGCACGCCAAGGCCGGCCCACGGGCCGATGGCCAGGCCTTTCAGACCCGTCGTCGCCTGAATGTTGAGGCCGGCCATCGGGCTGTACCGCTCGATTCGGCGGTGCCAGACCGGATTGCTGACGAACGCGGCGATCACCGGGAAGAGGTAGAGCGCCCCGAGAACGACGCCGATAGTGACCGCCGGATCCCGCACCAAGGCGGCGATGCCGGCGCTCAGCAATGCGACCACCCCGAGGTAGAGCACCGAGCCGGCGGCGGCTCGCAGTGTCGAACTGTCGGAGAGCGACAGCGCGCGGAAACCATTCGCCACGTCGAACCCCTGCTCGGGCAGGATGAGGCGCGCAGCGAGCACGGATCCGAGTACCGCAATGATTCCCGCCCCGACCACGAGACCGCCGATGATGCCCGTCTTCGCGGCGAGCACCGCAGGCCGCCGGGGCATTGCCGCGAGCGTGACCCGGATCATCCCGGTGCTGTACTCGTTGCACACCGGCAGGACAGCCAGGATGGCCACGACGGCCTGGCCGAACTGAATCCCGGTGAGGCTGAGCTTGACGGTATCTACCTGGCAGGTCGTACCCGCCGGGCAGCGGTTGGCCGCCATGACCACCGCACCGATACCCACTGTGAATGCCACCACTCCGGCCAGCAGCCACGCTGAGCTGGAGAGCGTGCGCAGCTTCATCCATTCCGCTCGCAGCGCATCGACCGTCTGCGTCATGCGTCCCTCCGCCGGAGCAGGAACGTCGCCAGGGCGAGCGCGGCGACGGTATACAAGCAGAGCACGCCGAAGCCGGCCCACGGCGTCAGCGGGTAGGCGCCGCCAGCCGGCGCGGAGATGTTGCTGACCTGCGGGTAGTTCGGGATGCTTTGCTCGATGGCAATGCCTGCCGCAGGAGTGAGTCGCAGCACCCAGTCCGCGGCGCCAGTAGGCAGCACCGCCACCGACAGCAGGAACGGAAGCACGATCACGACGATTACGGTCGTGACGGCTGCAGCGCTGCGGCGCAGTATCGCGCCGACGGCCACTGCCAGGATTGCCGCGACGGCGACCATGGCCGCGGTGCCGACGAGCACGCGCACCTCTGTCAACACCGGAACGGGCAAGACGAACTGGCCCTGGTTGCGCGCCCTGGAGATCCCAATCGGCACCGTGATGACCGATGCGACCAGCCCTGCGAGGAAGGCGGTACTGGCGGCAACGACCGCCTTGGCAGCCAGCACTTGGAACCTGTTCGGCGTCGCTGCCAGCGTCGTGCGGATCAGGCCGCGCCGGTACTCAGCGGTGAAGAACATTGCGGCCACCACGACAACGGCGATCAACCCGATGAAGATAACCGAGAGGGGCCGCTCGATGGTGGCCGTCGGGTAGAAGGACCCCGGTCCCGGCACTAGCGGCGCGATGTTGCCAGAACCGCTAACAGTGACGGCACCGCCAGACTGACGGAAGTAGCCGACGCCGGTACCCGGCGAATTGCCGCTCCCGCCGATGTTGTCGCCGGTCCACGTTGCCGCCGGCCAATGCCCGTGCCGCGTGATGTCGTCCATGACTGCGGTCGCCTGGCTCGGGCCGCCCTGGATGTGCTCGCCGCCGAAAAATGGCGTCAACTCGTTGTAGATGGGTGATGTCGAGAATGGGCCCGCCTGAACCGTTTCGGGCAGTCCGGCCAGCATCGCCGTTCCGACCAGGTCCCAGTGCTTGCCGTCGGCCGAGTCGTAGCCGGTAATCACATCGCCGTTCCGGGTCAGCCGCAGCCAGCGCGGTGTCGCTGCGCTGATAGTGCCAGGTAGGCCCGCCGCGTCATGGACGTAGTCGTACTGCATCCGGACGCCATGGCTGCCGGTGACCATGATCGCGGCGTAGGCCGAGCCTTGCCTGGTGCTCGCGGTGATGATGATCCCCGCCTTGGCCCATGGCACTGTGCCCTTGTACATGTTCGCAAGCGGGTTCGGCGGGGCCTGGCCGACCGGTCCTGCCTGGCCGCCAGCGGAGATCCGGGTGGCAAGCGAGGTAACGCGGACGGTGAGGCTGCCGTTCCCGGCCAGCGGCTGGCGGACGAAGTAGAAGCTGTCGGTGACCGCCTCGCCACCCGGCCCGATCGGTACTTTAGGCAGGCACGCGCGCCCGCTCTTGGTGGCCCCGCAGCCGATGTTCGCGTTCCCTGCCAGGAACACGCCGAAGAGCAAGGTCAGCAGCGCTGCCACGATCATGCCGATGACCCAACCGCGGACGCTGCGGAACTTGATCCACTCGGCGCGGACCACATAGCGGAAGGCGCCACCAGGGCTGCCCCCAGCCTGGCGGCTGGCGCTTTGTCGGCCGTGCACGATGCTCGCGGGAGTCACGGTGCCACCTCCTGCGCGGGCTCGGCGCGGAACTCGACCGCGTCCCTGGTCAGTTCCAGGTACGCCTGCTCAAGCGTCACCCGCTGTGCGGATACCTCCGAGAACGGCACCGCGTTCTCGCTCAGCAGCGTGACCACGCGCTGCGCCGGCAGTCCGGAAATCGTGAGTGTGTCCTTGCCGGAGGCAGTGACGGTGGCCCCCGCGCGATCGAGCACCATCACCGCCTCCGGAACCGCTGTTGTCCGCAGCATGACCCGGCCGCCGGCCGCGGCAGCCAGCAGCGACGCGACGCTGGTGTCCGCGACGACCTTGCCTCTGCCGACCACCACCAGATGGTCCGCGGTGTCCTCGAGTTCGCTCATCAGATGGCTGGAGACCAGAACGGCCCCGCCCTGCCTGGCGAAAGACCGCAGGAAGCCCCGCATCCACACGATCCCCTCCGGGTCCAGGCCGTTGAACGGCTCGTCGAGCATGAGGATTTCCGGGTCGCCCAGCATCGCCGCCGCGATGCCCAGCCGTTGCCGCATGCCGAGCGAGAACCCGCCAGCCTTGCGGCGGGCCACGTCCTGCAGGCCCGCCTGCTGAATCACCTCGCCGACCCTCCTTGCGGGCAGACCCTGGGAGCAGGCGAGCCAGCGCAGGTGATTGCGCGCGGACCTGCTGGGCTGAAGCGCCCCCGCGTCCAGCAGCGAGCCCAGATAGCGCATCGGGTGCGGCAAGCTCGCGTACCGCAGCCCGCACACCAGCGCGCGTCCTTCGTCCGGTGCGTCCAGGCCGAGAATGACCCGCATGGTGGTGGATTTGCCGGCCCCGTTGGGCCCGACGAAACCGGTCACCTGGCCGGGCTGGACGGTGAATGACATGCCGTCCAGCGCCAGCGCGGACCCGAACCGCTTGCGCAGGCCGGACACCTCGATCGTTGCTTCCACGTTCCTGCCTTTCTCCAGACAGTGCTAGTGACCTGGTTGTATGGCAGCGGCGCTAACACGGGCCGAACCGTCGTTGTTATTTCGCCGTTAGGTCCGCTGCGCCATCCTGGAACGGGCAGCATCACTGAGCTGGCTGTTCCAGGGGGCAGCGCCACCCGGGGCGGCGCACCGGGCGCGGAGAGGACGGGTGAGCATGCGGCTGGCGGGTCTGGCAAACCGGTCGTTCGGCCTGCGCCGGACTGTGCGGTCCCGGATGACGCTGCTCTACGGCGCGCTCTTCCTAATGTCGGGAGTGGTGCTGCTGGCCATCGCCAGCGGAGTGGCCACGGTCCGCTCGACCACGAGGGTGACGACCGCACACCAGGGTGTAGTCGGCGGCCAGAACTCATCCACCGGCGAGTCACAGCTCGCGCAGGCCGACAACAGGATCCGCCAGCTACAAGGCCAGCTGGCCGCTGCGCAGCACGGCCAGCATCCGTCGGTCACTCATGAACTACTGGTCGGGTCGCTTATCGCGCTCGCTGTCATGGCTGCCGTGTCGGCGTTCCTGGGCTGGCTTATGGCCGGGCACGCATTGCGTCCGTTGCGGACGATCACCGCGACCGCGCGGCGGATCTCCGAGGACAATCTCCATGAGCGGCTGGCCTTTGCCGGCCCGCGCGATGAACTCAAGGATCTGGCCGACACCTTTGACGGGCTGCTCGAGCGGCTCGAGGCGGCGTTCGCGGCTCAGCGTCGTTTTGTCGCGAACGCATCGCACGAGCTGCGGACGCCAATGACCACCATGCGCGCCGCACTCGACGTGGCCATGGCCAAGCCCGACCCGCCGCCAGCTCAGACCGTCGCGCTGGCCGGCCGGCTGCGCGGTGAGCTGAACCGGGTCGACGAACTGCTCGAGGGCCTGCTCGTTCTCGCGCGGACGCAGCATGGCGCGCTTGAAGCCCGCGAGATTCTCGTACTCGACGACGCGGTAGCCGCCGCCGTGGCTGGCAGGGCCCCGGCGATCGCGGAGGCTTGCCTGACGCTGCGCCCGGCGGGCACCTCGGGTGCGACGGTCGCGGGCAGCCAGGCGCTGCTCCGGAGGATGATCGACAACGTCGTGGACAATGCAATCGTGCACAACCAGCGGGCCGGCTGGATCACTGTCGGCACCTGGGCGGGCCCGGCAACGGCGCGCATCGTCGTCGAGAATGGCGGCCTTGTGCTTGATCAGTCGCAGGTGGACCAGCTGGCGCAGCCGTTCAGGAGGCTCGGCGCGGACCGGATCTCCTCGGACAGCGGGTCTGGGCTCGGGCTGTCGATTGTGGCGGCCATTGCCGCCGCGCATGGCGGCAAGCTCGACCTGCGGGCCAGGTCCGACGGCGGTCTGC
Organism: Streptosporangiaceae bacterium; assembly: GCA_036488155.1. Classification (GTDB taxonomy): domain Bacteria; phylum Actinomycetota; class Actinomycetes; order Streptosporangiales; family Streptosporangiaceae; genus JAJYUU01. The sequence continues at coordinate 4,945 of DASXIA010000100.1, forward strand.
GGGTCACGATCGAGCTGCCCTTGGCTGAGCGGGAGATCCCGGCCGATCTCGCGGGAGTACCCGGATGAGAATCCTGGTTGTCGAAGACTCCCGGTCGCTGGCGGACGTCTTGGTCGAGGGCCTGCGCGACCAGGGCATGGCGGTAGACGCGGCTCATGACGGCCTCGCGGCTGCGGCCAAGCTCGACGTCAATTCCTATGACGTGGTCGTGCTCGACCGTGACCTGCCCGGTATCCACGGAGATGTCCTGTGCCAGATGATCACCGACCGGGACGACCGGGTAATGGTGCTGATGCTCACCGCGGCGGGAACGCCCGGCGACCGGGTTGCAGGCTTGAGCCTGGGCGCAGATGACTACCTGGCAAAACCGTTCCACTTCCCCGAACTGGTGCTGCGAATCCGTGCCCTGGCCCGCCGCCAGCCAGCCGCGCGCGGCCGGGTCCTGCGCGCGCTAGGCATCGAACTCGATCCGGTGCGGCGCATCGCGGTCAGGGACGGCCGTCAGCTGGACCTTTCGGTCAAGGAGTTCGGCGTACTGGAGGCACTGATGCGTGCCAGCCCCGCGTTCCTGCGCGCCGAGGACCTGCTGGAGCAGGTGTGGGACGAGTACGCCGACCCGTTCACGAATACGGTGACGGTCACGATCGGTCGCCTGCGCCGCAAACTTGGTGACCCGCCCGTCATCTCGACCACCCCGGGGGTCGGGTACCGCATAGCCGACGTATCGGGCCAGGTCTGCTGAGCCTGTCCGGAACTCGCCGACCGGCCGGGCGCGGTCGCGCGGATCGGGCAGCACGGGTATCGGTCCGCCTGCTGTGGCGCCGCGACTAGACTGACTCGCAGACCCCTCGCACGGCGTTCATCCCGCCAACCCCCCCAGGGCCGGAAGGCAGCAAGGGTACGCGGGCTCTGTCGGGTGTGCGAGGGGTCCTTTTACCGTCCTGGTGAGAAAATCCCGGCAAGAATGAGGTCATGACAGGCGACGCCCTACGGCCCGCCGCTGGCGCAGCCGGCGAGCCAGGTAGCCCGAAGGCCGACCACCCTGCCGCGCCGCTGGCGCTGTACCGGAGGTACCGCCCGGCCACGTTTGCCGAGGTCAAGGGTCAGGATCACGTCACCGAGCCGCTCCGGCAGGCGCTGCGAAGCGGCCGGGTGCACCATGCCTACCTGTTCAGCGGGCCGCGCGGCTGTGGCAAGACGTCCAGCGCCCGGATCCTGGCCCGGTCGCTCAACTGCGAACAGGGGCCGACACCTGACCCGTGCGGGGTCTGCGCCTCGTGCGTGGCCCTGGCTCCCGCCGGGCCCGGCAGCATCGACGTGATCGAGATCGATGCGGCGTCTCACGGCGGCGTAGACGATGCCAGGGACCTGCGGGAACGTGCCTTTTACGCTCCGGTTTCCGGCCGCTTCAAGATCTACATCATCGACGAAGCGCACATGGTGACGAGGGAGGGCTTCAACGCGCTGCTCAAGCTGGTCGAGGAACCGCCGCCGCACCTGAAGTTCGTGTTCGCCACGACAGAGCCGGAGAAGGTCATTGCGACCATCAGGTCGCGGACGCACCACTACCCGTTCCGGCTCGTCCCGCCCGCGGTGCTGCGCGAGCATCTGGAGCAGATCCTTGCCGCCGAGCAGGTGCCGTACGAACCGCCGGTGCTGCCCATCGTGGTCAGGGCCGGGGCAGGCTCGGTGCGGGACGCCCTGTCCGTGCTCGATCAGCTGATCGCTGGGTCCGACTCCGGCGGTCTGCGCTACGACCGGGCCGTCGCGCTACTCGGCTATACCGACGACCGGCTGCTGGACGAGGTCGTCGGCGCCTTCTCCGCTGGTGACGGCGCGGCCGTGTTCCACGCCATAGACCACGTGGTCGAGGCCGGTCACGACACTCGCCGCTTCGCGGCCGACCTGCTAGACCGGCTGCGCGACCTGATCGTGCTCGCGGCGGTGCCCGACGCGGCGTCGACCGGCCTGATAGACGCTCCGGCGGACCGCCTGGAGCAGATGAGCGCCCAGGCCGGCGCCTTCGGGCAGGCAGGCCTGACAAGGGCCGCCGAGATCATCAGCGCCGGTCTGCTGGAGATGCGCGGCGCAACCTCGCCCCGCCTGCTGCTCGAGCTGATGTGCGCCCAGGTGCTGCTGTCGGCTGGTACCGACACCGCCGGGCTAGCGGAGCGGCTTGACCGGCTGGAGCGCAGGCTCAGTTCGGCGCCCCAGTCCCCGGCACCCCAGTCCCCGGTACCACCGTCCCCGCCGCCGCGACCGGAAGCAACTCGCGCGGCTCAGCGGACGGAACCGCGCCAGGTCGCTGAGACGCCAGAACCGGCTCGTGCCGCTGCCCGTCCGCCGATGCCCCGGCCCTCCCGTCCGGCAGCATCGCCCGCGGCGTCACCGGCCATCACCCAGCCCGCCAGCGAAGTCCCTGCGCCATCCGGGTCGCCGGCCGACGCCGACACGATCCGGGCCCGGTGGCCCGACATCCTGGCGGCGGTCCAGAGCAGGAGAAAGGTCGCCTGGATACAGCTGAGCAACGCCAGCGTGGAGTCGTACGCCGACGGTGTGCTGACGCTGGCGTTCGCAAAGGCGGGAACCGCGCGGGGTTTCGAGACCGGTGGCTACGACCAGGATCTGAGCCAGGTGCTGTCCGCGATGTTCGGGAAGTCCCCGCAGATCAAGGCTACTGTGCTCGCTGGCGACGGGCCTGCTGGCGGCTCGCGGCCAGGCATAACGGCGGGAACGGCGCCGTCTTCATCGCAGCCGCCGCGGCGGGGCGAGCGGCGAGAGGGCGACCGGGGTGAAAGCCGGGATCACGACCGAGACGAACGACCTGGTGCCGGCGGGGCGAGCCAGTCCCGCCCCGCGAGCCGGCCGCGAGCGGGGGCGAGTGAGCGGCAGGACTATCCGCTGAATCAGGCATCGGCGGCGGGGGGCGGCGATCCAGAGCCCTCAGACCTGCCCGCACCGGACATACTGACCGGCACCGACCTCATCGAGCGCGAACTCGGCGGCCGGATAATCCAGGAACTTGACGGATCCTGATCTGCAGTGCCCGATCTAGCTGTATCACGATCTCGTGGGGCCTAACGGGACCGTGTCAGCGCGGCGGGCCGGCCGCTACGTGCCGCGGCTAAGTGAAGGCCGTAGGCTCGGGTTATCTAGCTAAT
>DASXIA010000187.1:0-11280 GCA_036488155.1 Streptosporangiaceae bacterium
AAACTGCCCGGCGGCGCAGGTGGCCTGGTCCAGCAGGGCACCTTGCCGTGGCAGGTTGCCGGACCGTCATAGGGCCAGGTCCCTCAGATCCTCTGGATGAACGTCGCTGATCATGACCGACCAGCCCGCCGGCCGTCAAGGCGATTTCGGTTGGATGTGGCTCTTCTGCAGGTTGTCGCTGAAATCGGCATGGCGATCACCGGCTGTCCGGAGTAAGGCCGGGCCAGGGTGCGCTCGTCGGTTGCGCCGGCTGTGTGGCGCGGACTTCGCTGGTGCTGATGCGGGTGTCACGACGCGTGCTGTGCGTCAGGTGCTGTGCGTCAGGTGCTGCTGGTTTTAGAATTCTGCAGGTGAGTGAGATCAGCGTGGTCGCGGTCCTGGACGACCCGGTGCGGCGCAGGCTCTATGACTATGTCGCCCAGCAGCCGGAGGGGGTGAGCAGGAGCGAGGCCGCGCAGGCCGTGGGCATCCAGCGCACGCTCGCCGCTTTCCACCTCGACCGGCTCGCCGAGGCCGGGCTGGTGACCGTGACCTTCCGCCGGCCAGCGGGGCGGACCGGGCCAGGAGCTGGGCGGCCCGCCAAGCGCTACCAGCGCGCGATGACCGAACACCAGGTCAGCGTGCCGCCCAGGGATTACCGCCGCGCCGCCGAACTGCTGGCCGAGGTCGTGGACATCACCGGCGCTGAGCCGCAGCTCCAGCGTTCGGCCCGGAGCCGGGGCGCAGCAGCGGGCCGCGTGGCGCGCCGGGAGGCTCCCGGACAGACCGAGGGCGACCTGGTTGCCGCGGCGCTGACCGGCCAGGGTTACCAGCCCTACCGTGACGGCGCGGACATCCGCATGCGGAACTGCCCGTTCCAGGTGCTGGCCGACCGCTACCCGCCGCTGATCTGCGGCATGAACCTGGCCATGCTGGAGGGGCTGCTGGAAGGCGCCGCCGCAAAGACGCTGGAGGCCCGGCTGGATCCGCGCGCCGGGGACTGCTGCGTTGTGGTCCGTGACGTCGGCGGTGCATTCTAAAAATAACAAGCGTTGACATTCCAGCCGCCGGGATGGTCTGATGGCGCCGTGGCCAGATACCACCTCGCGCAGCTCAACGTCGGCCTGGTGCGCGCTCCCGCTGACTCCCCGGAACTGGCGGATTTCATGGCCGGGATCGCCCCGGTCAACGCGATGGCCGACGCCGAGCCGGGCTTTGTGTGGCGGCTTCAGGACGGGGACGGTCCCGGTGCCACCGCGCTGCGACCCCGCGGTCCCGATCTGATGGTCAACATGTCGGTCTGGGAGACCCTGGAAGCGCTGCGGGACTTCGTGTACCGGAACGGCCCGCACCTCGACTTCATGCGCAGGCGCCGGGAATGGTTCCACCGGATGGCCGAGGAGCACCTCGTGCTGTGGTGGGTGCCGGCCGGTCATATTCCCGACGTGGGCGAAGGGCTGTCCCGGCTTGACCTGCTGCGCGCTAACGGCCCGTCGCCGCTGGCGTTCACGTTCCGCGACCCGTTTGCGGCACATGCGGCTGCGACGTCGCGTGCCGCGATCGCCCCATGCGGCGAAGCTGACAAGGCTGGTAAGAATGGGGCCGCGGCCGACGCTAACGGAGCTGATGGCGTTCCTAGCCCGTAACGCCAGGAGGATCCGTGCGGCCTTATGACCCTGGTCACGCTCACCGTGGCCGACCGTGGATGTTCCCTGACGGGCCGGACCTGATCCCTGGAGGCGCACCGCCGTCCCTGCGGCGACATCGCGTCGAGCTGCCATCTCGACCTGCAATCGGAGGGATGAACCGTGACAGATCAAGCCGCCCGTAAGGCAGATATTCACTTCTACTTTGACCCGGTCTGCCCGTTCGCCTGGCTCACTAGCAAGTGGGTTCGCAGCGTCGCGGCCCAGCGGGACTACACCGTCGAGTGGCGGTTCATCTCGCTGCGGTTGCTCAACGCTAACGTTGACTACGACGCGCAGTTCCCCGCTGAGTATGAGGCTGGGCACACCTCTGGGCTCCGTCTCCTGCGCGTCGCGGCCCGTGCGCGGGCCGAGCACGGCAGCGGTGTCGTCGGCCCGCTCTATGAGGCCATCAGCAGCGAGGTGTTCGACTCGCCGCGAGCCGCGGAGCTGACAGCATCGGTCCGGGGCAGTCGCGGCTTTGTCGAGCCTCTCCTGGCTCGGGCCGGACTGCCGGCCAGCCTGGCAGATGCGCTCGATGACACCAGCTGGGACGCTGAGCTACGAGCCGAGACCGAACACGCGCTGTCGCTGACCGGCAAGGACGTCGGCACACCGATCATCCACTTCCAGCCCCCGGCTGGCACGGCCTTCTTCGGGCCGGTGATCAGCCGGCTGCCGGGCGACCACGACGCCGTCCGCCTGTGGGACCACGTGGTCGGGCTTGCAGCGTTCCCGGGATTTGCCGAGCTGAAGCGGAGCCTGCGCGAACGACCCCAACTGCGAAGCTTCGGCACCGACCCCGGCGAAGCCGGAATCGAAGAGGACTGGCATGGCGGAAGTCGTCGTCAGAAGAAGTAACCCACAGCCGCTGGAAGCCTCCCGCGTCGGTGAGTAACCGGTGATGCGGTGGATGACGGCACAGGCTCATGCCGCCGAGCGCCTGATTAACGGTCTGCGCTATCTCCCAGATGCCAGGGTTTTGGCAGATATCGGCGGAACTTAGTTCCGCGTGCCGCTGCCTTCCGCGTTCCGCGACGGCGTGCCCGCAGCCGCATGGCGAGCACCGCAGCGGATAGCAGGTACAGGGCGCCGGTCACAGCGAGCCAGTGCCACAGATACGGGTCCAGAGACAATGTCGTCGTGACGGGGAAATGACCGGGCAGCCGGAAGATGAGCGGGAACCAGATCAGCAGCAGCATGCCGGACAGTGCCGTGGGGACGCGCAGGTGGTTGATCCACGGCACGGCGGGCAGGCTCGGCGGGCGGTGCCTGAAGACTGCCATGGCAGATCGGTCGGCTAGCGTGTACAGCGGCACCAGGATCAGGTCGTGGCCGATGACCGCACCAGCGAGCCAGACCAGGATGCCGACGGCGTTGGTCGGCAGGAGCTCGGCCGCGGCGTAACCGGCAAGCGCGAAGCAGCCGAGCATGGTGAGCAGGTTTAGCGGGCTGGCACCGTACCAGCGAAAGAACCGCCGCATCGTTACCTCCGAAAGGTCAGGCTGGCGACCCACTTGGTGTTGTGCACGCCGGGGTTGGCGGGCACGATCACCCGGGCCGGGTAGCCATGGTCGGGCGAGAGGTCCGTCCCGTTGACCTGCAGCGCCAGCAGGGAGTCCGGGTTCATGATCTGCCCCTCGGACAGGACCGCCTTGCTGAACGCGCCGCCGCGTTCTAGCGACTGCACCAGAACGCTCGACGGCCGGGGAACGCCGGCCAGCCGGGCGAGGTCGCGTAGCCGGACCCCGGTCCAGGCCTGGTCATCTGTGGACCAGCCCTCGACGCACGCGATCGGAAGGCTGGCGGTGTGCTGCTCCATGCGAAGCAGGCCGGCCCGGCTCAGCACAACGGGCGCGGTGCCGAGCGGGCTGTCGCTGCGGAGAGTGAGCCGCCAGGCCGCTCCGGTTTCGGCCGGCCTGATCCTGGCGCTCGCCGCCGTCTGATTGATCTGGAAGTCGCCAGGGCCGCTACTGACGTCCTGGCCATGTGGCGCAAGCAACGCGGTCCGCCGCAGCGGCCCGCCCACGGACTGGCCCACGGACAGGAGCGCGATCAGCGCAGCGCCCCCGCCGGCGAACGCCAGCACGCCGCGCCGGGAGATCGTCGGCTCGGCGGGCGCTGCAGCGACCAGGGGCCCAGCTTCCGGCGGCTCCGGCCGCGTCCTGGCGAGATTCGTGCGCAGCTCACCGATCATGCTGCGGCTGCGCAGCGCCCTGATCATGGTCGGCAGCTTCAGTGCCACGTGGACGACGAAGCCCGCCATGAACACCCAGGCGCCGTAGAAATGCAGCGGGTAGAAGGAGCCGGGGAACTTGTACCACGTCTGGATGTTCAAGATGCCCGTCACGAACTCAAACACCGCCCCGCCCACGAGCAGGAAGAGCGACAGCCGTTCCAGGGCGTGCGCCGGTGACCGCAGCGGCGGCCATTCGAACAGCTTCGGCAGCACCGACCACAGCTTGAACAGCAGGATCGATACCAGCGCCAGCCCCAGGGTGACGTGGACGCCCTGGTTGAGCCGGTAGAGCCAGACAGGATGCGTGGGCCAGGAGAACAGGTAGAAGCCGAGCAGCCCCTTGCCGGGAGTCAAGTCGTTGACCGAGCTGAGGTCCGGGTTATAGGCCGCGTAAGACAGCAGGCCGGTCACGAACAGCACGGGGATGGACACCAGCAGCACCAGGCCGAACACCGAGGTCAGCCACGGGCCACGGATCGGACTGCGCCAGAACGACCGCCGGAACGGTCCGGGAGGCGGCGACGCGGGCAGTTTCATTGGTGATTCTCCTTACCGGCTCCGTCAACGACGCTGACAGCGACCCGGCAGGACCCGCGGCCCTGGGGAAGCCATAGCCAGGCGGGGCGGGCGCCGATCCCCGCGACAGGACGGAACACTGCGGACGGGACGGCAGCAAGCAGCGGCTGGGGGCACAGGTGGTAGTACCGGCTGACCGAGGGCGGGTAGCCCGGCGGCGGAAGGGGGCCGTCGGTGATGATCGCGCTGAACCGGCGTGCGGCGACCGCGTTCGCGGCACTGGACATGAAGCTCGCGATCGCAGCCTTGTCCGAGGCTCGCAGCACGTCGTGCGCCGCGTCCTGGTGCGCGGCCGGCGCCATCCCCGCGAGTACGCTCAGGCCGGGGTCCGCGGGGATCGCGACGGTCCCGCCAAACGCTCGCAGGCCGGCGGTCAGCCGCTCGCCGACGGCGCGGTCAGCACTCGTGGGAATCGCTTGGGACGGATGAAAGCCACTGAGCAGCAGGGCCGTCTGTGCCAGGACAAGCACGGCCGACGCAGCGCTGGCCCACCTCGAGGATTTCCCGCCAAGCGCCAGGCCAGCGAGCAGTGCCACGGCGAGGTAAGCGGGCAGCATGTCGTTGCTGGCGCCGCCGCTGTGCACCAGGGCCGCACAGCCTTCGACCACGAGCGCGCCGCAGCCGGCAAGCAGCACGGAGGGCACCCGACGCGCGCCGATCAGGGCCGCGCACGCGGCCACTCCAAGCGTGCTCAGCAGGGCTGTCCAGAACAAACCGAAGCCGCTAACGCTCAGCGAGTGCTCGCTCAGCAACTGGAAAACATAGAAGACGTACCAGCCGCCACTGGTGAGCCCGAGCAGGAGCGTGCTGATGCCGAGAACCGTGACCTCAGCCAGCGCGGCGACGCAGGCGAGCCCGCGGCGCGGGCCGGTCAGCAGCGCGGCGATCACCGCCACCCCCTCGGCAAGCCCGGTCTGCTTGGTGAGGACTGCGGCGGCGAGCAGCACCCCGGCGGCGATGGCGCCGCGCCTGCCGCGCATCCACCGGGCGGCGTAGAGGCCTCCGATACTCAGCGCGAGGAAAAGTGAGTCGACCCGGCCCACGTCGAACCACGTGTCCGTGGCGAAGTAGGTCGCGGCAAACAGGCCTGCGGCGCCGACTCCGGCCGCGACGCTCCCCGTTTCGCGCTGGACGAGGCGGCCCAGCAGCACGAAGCAGACGAGCGAGGACACCAGGGAGACCAGCCGCAACGGGAGGTAGGAGACGCCGAGCACGCTGGCCGCTGCAGCCGACACAGCGAAATAGAGCGGCGGGTAGCCGTCGGGCACGTACCCGGCGGTGGGCGCCGTGTACAGCGGCTGGCCGGCCAGGATGCGGTGCACTTCGACCAGCGAGTTGCTCTCCAGCCACTCGACAGTGAACGGGTAGGTCAGCCTGCTCAGTGCAATCACCAGGTAGGCGCCGACTGCGACCAGGCCAGCCAGCGCCGCGGCCAGCCGCACAGCGCGCGGGACGCGCTGGCGCCAGCCCAGCCCGTCCGGGGCCACCTGGATCGCATCCCATAGACGTGGCTTGATCTCCGTACTGCTGCTAAAGGTCACGCTGTGTATTGCACACACCTGCCCCATGGCGCGACAAGGGTTTCTCTCCTTACAAACTGGTGATAACGCGCCGTTGCGGACGGGACCCAGGCGTGACTGTGCGTAGTCTCGCACCATGCGAGTCCTTGTCACCGGCGGTGCCGGCTTCATCGGGTCCCATGTCGCCAACGCGCTCACGAGCGCGGGTCATGAGGTGCGGGCGCTCGACGCGTTGCTGTCGTGCGTGCACCCCGGCGGCATCCCGCCCTTCTCCGGAGACCCCGGCTTCGAGTTCGTGCGCGGCGATGTCCGCGACGCTCAGGTGGTCGACGGCGCGCTGCTCGGCATCGACGTGGTCTGTCACCTGGCGGCGATGGTCGGGCTCGGCGTCGACTTCACCGACGCGCCGTTGTACGCGGGCTGCAACGACCTGGGCACCGCGGTCCTGCTGGCCGGAATGGCCCGGGCGGGTGTCAGCCGGCTCGTGCTGGCCTCGTCGATGGTCGTCTACGGCGAAGGCGCCTACTCATGCGCCGAGGACGGGCTTGCGGCGACGCCGCCGCCGCGGCAGGCCGCTGACCTCGAGGCGGGCAGGTTCGAGCCGCGCTGCGGGCGGTGCGGCGGGCCGCTGTCACCGGAGCTGATCCCCGAGGAAGCCCCGCTCGGGCCGCGCAACGTCTACGCCGACACCAAGGTCGCGCAAGAGCACCTCGCCGGATCCTGGGTCAGGTCCACCCGGGGGCACGCAGTGGCGCTGCGTTACCACAACGTGTACGGCCCCGGGATGCCGCGCGATACCCCCTACGCGGGGGTGGCGTCGTTCTTCCGCTCCGCCCTGGAGGCCGGGCGCGCGCCACGCGTCTTCGAGGACGGGGCACAGCGCCGGGACTTCGTCCACGTCCGGGACGTGGCCGCCGCCACCGTCGCCGCGATCGAGGCGGTCGGCGGAGCCGGTGTGCCGGGCGGGCAGGGCACCCTGCGCGCCTACAACGTGGGCAGCGGTATCCCGCGCACCGTGGGCCAGCTGGCGTCCGCGCTAGCCGCTGCCTACGGCGGGCCAAGCCCCGTGGTCACCGGCGAATACCGGCTCGGCGACGTCCGGCATGTCGCCGCGTCCAGCGAGCGCATCTCGCGGGAACTGGGATGGCGGGCAACTGTGCCGTTCGCCGAGGGGCTCGCGGAGTTCGCCGCAGTGCCCGCGGGCCGGAAAGCCTGACGGGCGGCTTACCCGCAGGCGGGCAGCCGCATTTCGAAGCGGCAGCCGTCCAGGGTATTCGCGACGCGCACGCTGCCGCGGTGGGCTTCCACGACGCCGCGCACGATCGCGAGGCCGAGGCCCGCGCCGCTGTCGGGTGCAGGGCTCCGCGCGTCGGTGCCGCGCCAGGCCAGGTCGAACACGTATGGCAGGTCGGCTTCCGGGATGCCGCCGCAGCCATCGGCGACAGTCAGGAGAGCGTCCTCACGCTCCGGCCTCGCCTCGACGTACACGCTGCCTCCCTCCGGCGTGTACCGGATGGCGTTGGTCAGCAGGTTGGTGAGTGCGCGGGAGAGCTCGCGCGGATCGGCGCGGACAGCGAGCTGCCCGGCCGCCTTGCCGGCCAGCCGCACACCGCGCTCCTGCGCCAGCGCCTCCGTGCTGGCCAGCACGTCGCTGACCAGGTCGTCAAGCGCGATCTCGTCAGTGGACAGCTGCAAGGTACCCGAATGGATGCGGGACAGCTCGAACAGGTCATCAACCATGATCGCCAGCCGCTCAGCCTCGGCCCGCATCTGCTTGTGGTAACGCGGCGGATCGGCGGCCAGGCCGTCCTCCAGCGCCTCGGCCATCGCGCGCAGGCCGGCCAGCGGGGTGCGCAGGTCATGTGAGATCCAGGCCACCAGCTGCCGCCGGGACTGCTCGAGCGCGCGCTCCCGCGCCCGTGATTTCGCCAGCTTGGCGCTGGTGTTCGTCAGCTCCTGGGACAGGGCCGCGAATTCCGCCGCCAGCGGCAGCGCGGGGGGCCGGAAAGGGCCCGCCTCGTCGCCCAGTGCCCGGGCTGCCTGCCGCAGCGCGCTGCTGCTGGAGGAGATCTGCCGTCCGAGCAACCAGCTGAAGACTGCCGCCTCGATGCCGGCGACGACGCACACCATCACTACGACGCCGAGATCGTGCTGGGACAGGAACATCGCCCTTGCGGTGCCGAGCGTGCCTGCCACGATAGCGAGCACGAGCACAAGGCCGCTCGCCTGGACGGACATGCGGAGCGAGGCCCGACGCAGCAGCCGGATGATGCCCATGCCCGCCAGCCCCACGGCGCTCGTGCACCCTACCGCGATCAGGACAATCTGCATCTGGGGGGTCATGACGGGCTCGCATCCCAGCGGTAGCCGACGCCCCAGACCGTCTGAAGCTGGGCCGGCAAGGCGGGCTCCGGCTCGACCTTGTCACGCAGCCGGCGAACATACACAGTGATGGTCGACAGGTCGCCGAACGACCAGCCCCATACCTGCTCAAGCAGCTCCGCGCGGGTGAACGCCCGGCCTGGGTGAGAGACGAAGAAGGCGAGTAGGTCAAACTCGCGCACCGTCAGTTCCAGCTCCCGGCCGTCGAGGCGGGCGCGCCGCGCCGCCACGTCGACCTCCAGCGGCCCCGAGCGCACCGGCTCCGGCGCGGCCGCTGTCGTCTCGTCTGCGTGCGCACGGCGGAGGACTGCCTGCACCCGCAGGGTGAGCTCCCGAGGGCTGAACGGCTTGGTCACGTAATCGTCGGCGCCGCTCTCGAGTCCGAGCACGCGGTCGCTCTCCTCACCGAGCGCGGTCAGCATGATCACCGGCAGCGGCGCACGGGTGTTCCGTCCCTCGCGCAAGCGCCGGCACACTTCGAGACCGCTGACACCCGGCAGCATCAGGTCGAGCACCACCAGATCGGGCGGCCACGTCGCGGCGATCTCCAGCGCGGCCGCCCCGTCCACCGCGTGCCGGGACTCGAGGCCAGCGTGGTTCAGGTAGTCCACGACGACCTCCGCCACGGTCAGGTCATCTTCGACAACAAGAATGTGTGCGTCCACGAGCCGAGTCTAAGTAACCCAGAGCTCACCCGGGACAATCGTGCGCTCAGTCCGGCATCACAAGATATTTCTTCAGATTGTAATAATTCAATAATCGTATATCTGGAATCGCCCACGACCCTCTGAGCTGGACTTCTCCGTTTTGTAAGGCTTTATCGTCAGCTGCTAGCACTGACTGGTAATAGCGTCGCATTCGTGATTGTTGATGTGATCTTGCCGTGCCTGAACGAGGCACCGGCATTGCCTTGGATTCTCGAAAGGATGCCGGCCGGCTTCCGCCCGATCATCGTGGACAACAATTCCACCGACGGTTCGGGTGAGGTCGCGAGGTCGCTCGGCGCGACGGTCGTGGCCGAGCCGGCCCGGGGCTTCGGGGCGGCCGCTCACGCCGGCCTGCTGGCGGCGACCAGCGACCTGGTGTGCTTCTGCGACTGCGACGGCAGCCTCGACCCGCGGCAGTTTCCCCTTCTGACCGCGCCGCTCCTCGCCGGCCAGGCCGACCTGGTTCTCGGACGCCGGCGCGCCGAGCAGAGGAACGCATGGCCACTGCCGGCGCAGCTGGCCAACTGGGAGCTCGCGCGCCGGGTCCGCCGTCGCACCGGACTCGGCATCCGTGACCTGGGGCCAATGCGGGCGGCGGGCCGCGAGGCGCTGCTCAGCCTGAACCTCGCTGACCGGAGGTTCGGATATCCGCTGGAGATGGTCATGAACGCGGCGGCCGCCGGCTGGCGGGTGTCTGAGGTCGAGGTGACCTACCTGCCCCGCATCGGGAAGTCCAAGGTCACCGGCACCGTGCAAGGCTGCGTGCGCACTGTGCGCGACATGAGCCAGGTACTCGCAAGATGACGGCTCCCCCGCCGCAACCGGCTCCCACGCTGCTCGTCATCGCGAAGCAGCCAGTGCCCGGCCGGGTCAAGACGCGCCTGGTGCCGCCATGCACGCATGAGCAGGCGGCCGCACTCGCCGAGGCCGCGCTCGCCGACACGCTGGACACCATGCTGATGGTTCCGGCCAGCCGGCGGGTACTGGTCCTCGAGGGCGAGCCAGGCCCGTGGCTGCCCTCCGGATTCGAGATCGTGCGGCAGTGCGGCGGCCCGCTGGACGAGCGCCTCGCCAGCGCGTTCGCCGCGGTAAGCGGCCCCGCGCTGCTGATCGGAATGGACACGCCGCAGGTCACCCCTGATCTGCTTACCGTGGACTGGCAGGCTGCCGACGCATGGTTCGGCCCAGCCGCCGACGGCGGTTTCTGGGCCCTCGGCCTGCGCGTGCCTGATCCAGCGCTGCTGCGCGGCGTCCCTATGTCGACTCCGGGTACCGGCGCCGTCCAGCGTGCCCGGCTGCTCACGGCCGGCCTCCGCGTCGCCGACCTGCCGCAGTTGCGTGACGTGGACACGGCAGCGGACGCCGTGGCCGTGGCCCGCGAGGCGCCGCAGAGCCGTTTCGCCGCACGGGCGCGGAAGCTAGCCGCGGTCCTGTGCCCGGCCGGCAGCGGGGAGAGCGCCTTCGCCGATAGCGCCGTCGGGGAAACGGCATGAGGGCAGGGGCGATCGCCCTGTATGAAGAGGCGCTGCGCGAACAGACGGCGGCGCTGGTCATGCGAACCGCTGACGGCCGTTCGCTGCCGCTCCAGGTATCCCGGTGGTGCGGGCCGCCAGATACCGCGGACGAGGAACTGCTCCGGCACTGCCGTGGCCCGGTCCTCGACGTGGGCTGCGGCCCGGGGCGGCTGACCGTGGCCCTTGCGGAGCAGGGCATCCCAGCGCTGGGGGTGGACATCTCGCGGGCCGCAGTAGTCCGGGTGCGCGAGGCCGGGGCGGCCGCCCTGCACCGTTCGGTGTTCGATCCGCTACCTGGGCAGGGCCGGTGGGCTACCGTTCTGCTGGCGGACGGCAATATCGGCATCGGCGGTCTGCCTGCCTGCCTCCTGCACCGCTGTGCACAGCTGCTGGCACCAAGCGGCCGCATGCTGATCGAAGCCGAGCCCGGCAATGTCGACGAGCAGCTGACCGCATGGCTCGAGCACGCCGACGGCCGGCGCGGCCCGGTCTTCCCCTGGGCTCGCATGGGGATGCCTGCGCTGTTGCGCGCCACCGAAGATGTCGGCCTGCAAGTCGTCGATCAGTGGTGTCACTCGGGCCGCGCGTTCGCCAGCGTAGCCGCGCGGCCGTGGGCCCAGCCACTCGGCAATCTGGCGGTGAAGCCCACCGGATCCGCGTCCTGCCTGGTGGGCGCTG
>DASXIA010000144.1:0-18499 GCA_036488155.1 Streptosporangiaceae bacterium
CCCTGGCGGGATGCGCACGACGGCGCGGCTGGACGGCGACGAGTGGGTGATCAACGGCGCCAAGGCATTCATCACCAACTCGGGCACCTCGATCACCTCGGTAGTGACTGCCCTGGCGATCACTGGCCGGACCGACGGAAGACCGGAGATTTCGGCGATCATGGTGCCGTCCGGGACGCCGGGCTTCATCGTCGGGCCGGAGTACTCCAAGGTCGGCTGGCGCTGCTCGGACACCAGGGAACTGGCGTTCTCCGACTGCCGGGTGCCGGCCGGCCACCTGCTCGGCGGCCGCGGCCGCGGGTATGCGCAGTTCCTGCAGACACTGGATGAAGGCCGCGTGGCGATCGCTGCGCTGTCGGCTGGCCTGGCTCAGGGCTGCGTCGATGAGTGCTTGCGCTACGCCGCCGAGCGGACCGCTTTCGGGCATGAGCTAGCGCATTACCAGGCCATTCAGTTCAAGATCGCGGATATGGCAGCCAGGGCACACGTGGCGCGGCTCGCCTGGTACGACTCGGCAGCCCGGCTCGTGGCCGGCCAGCCGTTCAAGTCTCAGGCCGCGATCGCGAAACTGACCTGCTCGAATGCGGCGATGGATAACGCACGGGACGCCACGCAGATCTTCGGCGGCTACGGATTCATGAACGAGTTCCCGGTCGCCAGGTTCTACCGGGATGCCAAGGTCCTGGAGATCGGCGAGGGAACCTCAGAAGTGCAGCGAATGGTTATCGCCCGGCAACTGGGGCTCGGCGCCGACCGCAGCTGATCCGGCCGGTCAGGTCCGGGACTTCACCAGCATCGGATTAATGTTCAGCCTCTGGGCTGTAGCTGCATTCTGCGTATTGACTATGTGCAGGTCGTTCATCAGCAGGACGACGCTCTGAAGCTTCTCGATGCTGGTGGACGTCGGGTAGGTACCAACGGTGATCAGGTCAGCGTCCTGAACGCTCATTCCGGCGGCGCTGGGAAGCACGCCCTGGACCTGACCCGCCAGTGAGGCGTCAGCCTGGGCCTTCGCGATGGCAGCCTGGAAGTCGGCGACCGCGCCGGAGTTCTGCCCGACCCACGCGTTCAACGCCACGTAGCCGAGTAGCGGCAAGCCGGCGGTTTCGCCGCTGAACGCGTCGAGTACTTCGGTGGCGCCCAGCGTGCTCTCCGCCTGGTAGATGTATGGCTCGCTGACAAGGATCGCCTGGAGCTTGTGGCTGCCGAGGTCTTTGACCTCTTGCTGTTGCGACTCCGATTTCCACTTCACCGAAGTGGCTGCGTTGCCCACGAAGTTTTTGAGCACCTGAGTTGCCGCGGCCTGGTCCAGGCTTTGCGGTGTGCCGGTGCCCGAAGAACTCTTGATGCCAGTCACTAGGTCATCACTGGGCATGCCGATCGTCACGTTCGGGTTAGCCAGGCCTGCTGGCGACTTGATGGCCGAGCCCGGCAGGGTGAGAATCTCGAGGGAGCCTGCTGTGGCATCGTAGCCGTCAGCAAGGATCCGCAGGTCGTGGGGCGACTGGGACTGCGCGTAAAAGATGGTGCCATAGTCGCTGGCCGCGATGTCGGCGTGAGAGTTCTGCAGGGCGTCCAGTACCGCGGCCTGGTTCGGCTCATTTTGGATACGCACGTGCTGCAGGCCCTCGGCAGCGAACAAGCCATCTTTTTGCGCCAGGTAAATGGCGGCGTCGCTGACACCGGGTACGGCAGCGATGACCACTGTGCTTGACACAGCACCGCCGGGACTGCCCGAGTTGCCGCAGCCCGCGGCCAGCAGGAGAGCGAGTCCGGAGACCGCCGCCAGCACGCAGCGGGCCCTGACGGCACGCCGGCTCCGGTTCAGCAGCCGTAGTCCGGCTGGGTCAAGCCTCATGACTCTCCTCGCACAGTCTGGGACTTATCGCCACTCATCCGGTCATCAGTCATGCGAACCGGAGAGTTTTCTGAACACGGGCGCTGCGGCAGAGAGTACCCTAATGCTGCCAGGAGGCCCGTCAAACATCACGTTACAGTGGTTTTTCCGATTCGTGTATGTATTGACGTAACGTGACCCGGTTAACGGCTAGAGTTGCCGTGGCTGTGACTGCACCCGATGATGAGTCGCTATCTGGGAGGATCGCCGTGTCGGTAGTGCCCGGTGGCCGATCGGCGTGCCCGTATCGCGGCGACAGGTGAGGGGTTCAGAGACTGTGCCGTCCCGAGACAACAAGGTCCGCACCGCCGCTCCGGCTGCCAGCCGCTCTGAACGTCGCCAGGACAGCGCTGCGCCGGCAGGCCGAGCGCCGGCGAACGGCGCTGCCCAGGGCGGTGCAGCGGCCGGCGGCGGGCCACTAGCGGGCAGTCCTGCGGCGAGCGAAAGCGCCGCGCCCGGCCAGCCGCGGCAGAGCAGGCGACTGCCATGGCGATCGCTGAAGAACTGGCGTGTCCGCTCCAGACTGCTGTTGCTGATCATCATCCCGACGGTGACCGCCGTCGTGCTGGGCGGCACCTACATCGTGTCCGCCGTTCAGAACGCGCTTGCCTATCAGCGGGTCGAGCACCTGGCGAGTCTCAGCCAGGACGTGACCACACTGGCCGCCTTCCTCGAGAACGAGCGGGACCAGACGATGTGGTGCGTCGGCGCGAGCGTTTCCGGCGTTGCGGTGGCTCAGGGCGCGAACTGCCAGAACAACTCGCCGGAGCCGAAGGACCTGGTCACTCAGGAGCAGGGTCTGACCGATCCGTGGATTCGGAAGGTCGAGTCGGACAGCGCGTCCATCGGCGCCGGCTACCCCGCTCAGGTCCAGCAGGATGCCGCCAACATCGGCGACGTCCTCAAACTGGTCCGACCGCTGCGGACTGCCGCCGTAACGACGCACCTGCCGGTCGTCACCGTGATGACCAAATACACCGCGATCGTCAACGAGCTGCTGGCGATCGACGACAACATCGCGCTGGGCAGTGGCGACCCGGCGCTGACCAGTGACGTGCGCTCGCTCAACCTGGTCTCGCTGGTCGCGGAAGAGGCCTCGGAGCAACGGGGACTGCTGGATTACACCCTTGCCCAGGACAGCACGTTTCCCAGAGCCAGCTCCTTCGACCCGGTCGTGCTGAGCGCTGTGCAGACCGCCCAGGAAGAGCAAAACGCAAACCTGGCCGAGTACGACCGAGTCGCCACGCCGCAGCAGGTCTCGCTCTATAACAACACAGTGTCCGGCTTCCTGGTCGGCCAGGCCAGCCAGTATGAGCAGGAGGCGATCGAGTTCGGCGTGCTCAAGCAGAAGCTGAACCCGAACGACTTTGCAACGCCTGGTCAGTGGAATGGCGACATGTCGACCGGCACTATCCAGGACATCAGGACTGTCGAGCAGTCCCTGGTGACCGCCACCGTTAACAGGGCCACTGCGCTGCGCCAGAACGCGATCATCACGGCTTCCGCTATCGGCGCTGCTGTGCTGATCGTCCTGCTGCTTGCGCTGATCCTGACCACTGTCGTCGGCCGGTCGATGGTCCGGCCGCTGCGGCGCCTGCGGTCCGGCGCACTCGAGGTCGCCGGCGTCCGGCTGCCCGAAACCGTGCGCCGCATGAGCGACTCCGATGGCGCGGGCGTGCCGCTCGAAGTAGAGCCGATCGACGTGGACTCTTCCGACGAGATCGGCGAAGTCGCGCGGGCATTCGACCAGGTTCACCGGGAAGCGCTGCGGCTGGCTTCGAACGAGGCCGCGCTGCGGGGCAACGTCAACGCCATGTTCGTCAACTTGTCCCGGCGCAGCCAGTCCCTGGTCGAACGGCAGATCCGGCTGATCGACGACCTCGAGCAAGGTGAGCAGGACTCGGATCGGCTCTCCAGCCTCTTCCAGATGGACCACCTGGCCACCCGGATGCGCCGCAACTCTGAAAACCTGCTGGTTCTGGCTGGTCATGACGCCAGCCGCCGGTGGAACCAGCCGGTCGCGCTTGTTGACGTGCTCCGGGCGGCGGTATCGGAGATCGAGCAGTACGAGCGTGTAACGCTGAACGTGCAGCCTGGCATCGCGGTCCGTGGGCATGCCGTCAACGACGTGGTGCACCTACTGGCCGAGCTGGCGGAGAATGCAACGTCGTTTTCGTCGGCGGATACCCCGGTAGTCGTCGCCGGTCACTTGCTCAGCAGTGGCGGGGTGCTGCTGGACATCACCGACCAGGGCGTGGGCATGGGCGCTGAGGAAATGGCCCACGCTAACTGGCGCCTCGACAACCCGCCTGTCGTGGACGTCGCCGTCTCCCGCCGGATGGGCCTGTTCGTGGTCGCGCGGCTGGCCGCGCGGCATGGAATCCGGGTCCGCCTGCGGCCCGCTCCGGCCGGCGGCCTCACTGCTCTGGTCTGGCTGCCGGATGAGGTTGTCAGCCACAGTGTCGATGGTGGCGCGCCAGGCATGCGCAACTTTGAGTTCCCTGGGGCACCGGGAGGCCTGAGCGCTGCTGGCGCGCAGGCGGGCGGACTTGTTGCGGGCGCGATGGCCGCGCTGCCGGTCGGACCGAACGGCGACGATCGCGTCGGCTCGCCTGCCGAGCAGGAGATCAATGCGGCTCGGATGCCGAAGTTCTCCTCGTCGCAGGCGGAGATGGCCGGCGACGCCAGCGGACTCGGCCCGCGCCGCGTGCCGGGGGCCGGCCTGCATCCGGGCCACGCCGGCTTTGGCGGCGCTGCCACAACGAGCCCGCTGCCCGCCATCGGATCGAATGCCGCCGAGGCTGACCTGGCGGCTACTGCGGCTGAGCGCCTGCGTTCCGGTCAAGTGGCCGACGATGCCGGGCCCGGGTTCGACTTCGCCTCGCCGCCGCAGCCTGAATCCCCGGTCCAGCCGCTGGCCCTCGGGCAGCCCACCGTGGCGGGTCGCAGCAGCCAGGCGGGACAACCAGAAACGGGTAGCCGGCGTCTTGTCCCGAGCCAGACAGGGCTAGCCGGCCCTGAGGCCGATGACGCTTTGGCCGCTCGTCAGCGCGACGGCTTCGGATGGGACAGCGGGTTCGTCGGTGCCGGGGCGTCCGCCGGCGCAGGCGGCACCGCTGCTGGTGGCGTAGTCGTGCCGCCCGCCGAGAACGTTGCGCATGGGAACAGGCTGCCGATCTTCGAAGCAGTCGAGTCCGACTGGTTCCGCCGTGGCCGCAGCGGCGTACCGGCCGCCTCAGCTCCGGCCGGCCTAGGGGCCGTCGGCGGCGCTGCGAGCCCGGCCGCCTCTGCAGGCATCGGTGGTGGCCGGAACGGCGGTACCGGGAGCCGGGGCGGATTCGGAACTGGTCCCGCGAGTGGCATGGGCAGCGGCGGCGGGCCAGGCTCCGCGGGCGGCTGGCCGGCCCAAGCCGCCGGGGCGCCCGAGACCGAGGTTGCCTGGGCAGCATCCGCGGCCGACCAGGGCTGGGAAGCAGCGGCGGCGGCCAACGCACCAGCGACTGGCGGTACGACCCAGGCCGGCTTGCCCAAGCGAGTCCCCCAGGCGAACCTCGTTCCCGGCACGGCACCGCCGGAGTCGGTCGCTCCCATTCCGACGCGGTCGGCCTCGGCGACGAGGGAGCGTTTTGCAAGCTTCCAGCGCGGAGTACGGGAAGGGCGTGCGGCAGCATCCGGAGATGAGGGAAACTCCGGTGAGGGTGACGGTTCTCGATGAGGGTGACACGATCTTGCAGAACTGGTCATGCTTAGCCTGAGAACGTGGATGCGCCGGACGGTCGCTCCGCGTGTAGCCATGGCGGCGCCGCGTCCGGCCGGACCGGATGCACGCCGCGAGAGGAAGGTGCGCCTGTGAGTCCGCTTGTGCGTCCGGCTCAAGACCTGAACTGGCTGATCACGAACTTCGTTGAGCGGGTTCCCTCGGTGGCGCACGCGATCGTGGTCTCCGCGGATGGCCTGCCGATGGCGTTCTCGCGTGGCTTCCCAGCCGACCGCGTGGATCAGCTTGCTGCCGTGACCTCGGGACTTACTAGCCTCACCCAGGGTGCGGCTCGCGTCTTCGAGGGCGGTGCCGTCACCCAGACTGTCGTGGAGATGCAACGGGGGCTGCTGGTCATTATGGCCATCAGCGACGGTTCCAGCCTGGCAGTCCTCGCCGCGGCCGATTGCGATATGGGATTGGTTGCCTACGAGATGGCGCTGCTCGTCGAGCGAGTGGGCAGCGCCCTAACGCCTGAGATTCGTGGTGGCCAGCCCGGTTGGGCTGGGGGCGGTCGATAGTGACAGGAGGCTGCCGTGTTTGGTCACGGCCGCGATGACTGGGATACAGGCGACCGCCTGTACCCGGATAATCGTGATGACCTCAACGGGTCGGAGTTCGCTTACGTCCCCGGGCATTCCTCCGCACCACGTGACCCATGGCAGCATGACACTGGCGCGCGCGGAACATCCGATGAATCCAGCGCGCTGGTCCGTCCGTACGCTGTTACCGGCGGGCGCACCAAGCCCCGAACTCAGCTGCAGATCGAGGCGATGGTGGCCGCCTCGCACTACGAGGCAAGAGACCTCTCGGTGCTCAGCCCCGAGTGCCAGGCCATCCTCAGCTTCTGCCGTGACTGGCGATCGGTCGCGGAGGTCTCGGCGGTGCTGAGGATGCCCTTGGGCGTGGCCAGGGTGCTGATCGCCGACATGGCAATGGAAGGACTGGTCCGGGTTCATCAGACCGACCACGCACAGGGTCGGCCGGACATCAACCTGCTCGAAAGGGTACTCAGTGGACTTCGCAAGCTCTAGGGCCGTCCCTGCGATGACCGCAGATAGCGCGATGACGTCGGTGAAGATCGTCGTCGCTGGCGGCTTCGGTGTCGGCAAGACCACGTTCGTGGGCTCAGTCTCCGAGATCACGCCGCTAACGACCGAGGCAGTGATGACGACGGCCAGCGACGGGCTGGACGACCTGAGCCACACTCCGGACAAGACCACGACGACCGTGGCGATGGACTTCGGCCGCGTGACCCTCGATGCTGGCCTGATCCTCTACCTGTTCGGCACTCCGGGGCAGCACCGGTTCTGGTTCATGTGGGACGACTTGATCCAGGGCGCCATCGGGGCAGTGGTTCTGGTGGATACCCGCAGGCTGGCTGACTCATTCCCGGCGGTCGACTACTTCGAGTCGGCGGGCCTGCCGTTCATCGTTGCGGTGAATGGCTTCAACGGCTCCTACCCGCACGCGCTGTCCGACGTCCAGGAGGCGCTGTCCATCAGTCCGCGGGTGCCGATCATGCAGTGCGATGCCCGCGGCCGAAACTCGACCAAGGCCACGCTGATCGCGCTGGTCGAGCACGCGATGGCGATGCAGCTCAGCGCGAGGTAAGCAAATGGCCCAGCGCTGGCCTGGCAGCGGCAGACCTTGTGTGGCCGGCATCGCTCGCGGTCTGCTGTAATTGATCAAGTAGTCCTGGGGGCGGTAGCTCAGCCGGTCAGAGCAGCGGACTCATAATCCGCCGGTCGTGGGTTCGAGCCCCACCCGCCCCACCGCCTCTGAACTGGGCTTATGGCTGTCATGGCGTGACTGCGGCTGCTCTGGTATGGGCGGGCGCTGGCATCAACAGCTAGAAATGAGCTGAGATGTACCAACGACGAGTCAACTGGCAGAGCAGCTAGCCGTGGCAGCCCTACCGCGAGGCTGCGGCCGAGGACCAGACGGCGCCC
The DNA here is from genome assembly GCA_036488155.1 of Streptosporangiaceae bacterium. Classification (GTDB taxonomy): domain Bacteria; phylum Actinomycetota; class Actinomycetes; order Streptosporangiales; family Streptosporangiaceae; genus JAJYUU01. The sequence goes on from DASXIA010000144.1 coordinate 7,607, forward strand.
GACAGGCGTACCGCTCCGTCGGCCACTGCCCTGTACCAAGTTGCTCGCCGACGCGATCCGCTCGACTGCGGCAGTAACGACATTGGACGACAAGCCCTGCTGGTAGAGGTTGTCCAGCATGAGCATCCCAGGCGAACGGAAGGAATAGTCAATGCACTGGGCCGGGAGCCGAGAGGCGCGCCTGCAGCAACCTGGGAAGTAGATTGGATCGGGGAGTTCGCGAAGCTCTGCTAAGGCGCGCCTTGCCTTTGGCCGGCCGTCCGGCTGACACTGGAATATGGCATCGGTGGCCCTGCTGGCAGTCGTGATCGCAATTCCGACCGTGGCCGGGTACCTGCTGATCGGCATCTGGCGCGGCAGTCACCGGCTGGCCGAGACCCGGCGCCGACCGTCTGCCGCGGAGCCCATCGAGCGGCTCGAGGCCCGGCTGCGGCGGCTGCGGGCACAGCTGGAGGCAACCGAGGTGACCTCCGGGCTGCCCGCCAAGAATCTTCGGGTCCGGGCGCTGCGCGGCGCATACGCCGACGTGCTGGCGGATGCATGCAGGCGCCTGGATATCCCGCCGCCCGGTGCTGGCACGGATCTACGGCAGGCCGATATCTACCGGGTTGAGGCAGCGCTGCGGCAGCGCGGCCTGGACGTTCGGGAAATGGCCGCGCAGTGAATCCCTAACGGCCGAAGGCTGGGAGCGGCTGGGCGCTAGCTCAGCGCGGCGAGCCGATCCCGCCGATCGACGTGTACCGGATCGGTGACCTGCATTTCGTCCGGGACAGCCACCACCGGGTGTCGATCGCGATGGCGACCGGGCAGCAGAGCATCGAGGGCTACGTGACCGAGGTGATCACGTCGATCCCGGCAGATGGCATCCGGCGCCGCGACGACCAGCTGATGAAGGGCTGCGAACGGATCTTCCAGGCCCGCGTCCCGCTGCCGCCGGCCTCCCAGGCCAAGACCGCATTCACTAATCCGTGGTGCTTGCCGAGCTGGGCGAGGGCGTCGAAGCGTGGGGAGACCGGTGCATTCAGGCGGAGCGGCGGTTCATGGACCGCGAGGAGATCGCCAGGTGCTGGTTCGCAGAGGAGTTGACTCCGGTCGTCCGGATGCTCGGCGCCACGATCTGATCGGCCGCCGCACAGATGCGGAGGCGTACCTGCGGATCGCCCGGGAGCGGCACCGGCACATGCGCACGCACGATTGGAGCGACGAGAACATCGAGAGGCTAAGGGGCGAGATCGGCTAGCCGGGCGGGCCCCCGCATACGGCCCGGCTGCGGCATGCCGCGAGCCCCGCCCGCCGCGGACTCGGCGGACGGGCCCACCGGAAATAATCCGGCTTGATTGTCAGGCGGACGCGGTCGCTGGCGGAGCGGCGGCGGGGCCTGCCTCCAGCGTCAGGTTCCGGCCTGACTCCGGATCGAAGACGTGCATCGCCCGGACATCTGCCCACAGCTCGGCATTGTCGCCCTCACGTACTCGCGTGGACGCGTCCAGCCGGGCGGTGACGGACTCCTCGGCGGCTGCCGTGTCAGCCTTGCCCGAGTCCGCTGCCAGGTCGGCCAGCTGGTCGACCTGGGCGGTCAGCCCGCTCTGCTGCGTGAAGTAGACGTAGACGTCCGATCCCATCGATTCCACTACGTCGATGGTCGTGCGGAAGACGATGCCCTTGTCCCGCGAGTCGGGCTGGACCAGCGCGGCGTCCTGGAAGTTCTCCGGCCGGATGCCGACGATGACATCGCGGCCGACGTTCGCGCGTTCCAGTGCCTGCCGCAGCGCAGGAGTCAGCGGCAGGCTGCCGATCGCCGTGTGCAGGCTGCCGTCAGTAAGAGTCCCGGCCATGAAGTTCATCGCGGGAGAGCCTATGAAGCCGGCCACGAATAGGTTCACCGGATTCGCGTAGAGCTCAGCTGGCGTGCCGACCTGCTGCAGCAGGCCGCTGCGCATGACGGCGAGCCGGTCGCCGAGCGTCATGGCCTCGGTCTGGTCGTGCGTGACGTACACCATCGTGGTGCCGAGCCGCCGCTGCAGCCTGGACACCTCGGTACGGGTCTGCACCCGGAGCTTCGCGTCCAGGTTGGAGAGGGGCTCGTCCATCAGGAACACCGCCGGATCGCGGACGATTGCCCGCCCCATCGCTACCCGCTGCCGCTGGCCGCCAGACAAGTTGGCGGGTTTGCGGTCCAGATGCTCAGTCAGGTCGAGGATCCGGGCGGCGTCCTCGACCTTCTGCTTGATGACGGCCGGGTCCGTCTTCGCCAGCTTCAGCGCGAAGCCCATGTTTTCCCGGACCGTCATATGCGGGTAGAGCGCGTAACTCTGGAACACCATGGCGATGTCGCGGTCCTTGGGCGCCTTGTTGTTGACGACCTGCCCGCCGATGCGCAGCTCGCCTTCCGTGATGTCCTCAAGCCCGGCGATCATGTTCAGCGTGGTGGACTTCCCGCAGCCCGAAGGGCCAACGAGAATCACGAACTCGCCGTCCGCGATGTCCAGGCTGATGTTGCTGACTGCAAGCGCTCCGTCCGGGAAGCGCTTCGTAACGTGGTCCAGAACTATTTCAGCCACTGTCTCTCCTCTACTCCTGCCGGTGTCCCGGCTAGCCCTTGACCGCGCCCGACGTCAGCCCAGCGACGATGCGGCGCTGGAAGAACACGACGAAGATGATGATCGGTATGGTGATGACGACCGCAGCGGCCGCGATCGGCCCGGTGGGAACGGTGAACTGCGAGCTGCCGCTGAAGTACGCGATGGAGGCTGGCGCCGTCCGGGATGCGGTCGTCGAGGTCAGCGATATCGCGAGCAGGAACTCGTTCCAGCAGAGCAGGAACACCAGGATCGACGTGGTGACCATTCCTGGCGCGGCCAGCGGGGCGATGACCTTGGTGAACGCCTGGAACGGGGTCGCGCCGTCGACCTTGGCGGCCTTCTCCAGTTCCCACGGGATCTCGCGGAAGAACGCGGACAGCGTGTAGATACCGAGCGGCAGTCCGAAGGCCACGTACGGGATGATGAGACCCGGCCACGTGTTGAACAGGCCCAGCGCCCGCTCGATGCTGAACATGGGGGTGACCAGCGAGATCACCGGGAACATCGCGATCAGCAGCGCCATGCCGATCAGCAGGCCCTTGCCGGGGAACCGCAGCCGGGCGACCGCGTAGGCCGCCATCGATGCCAGTACGACCGCGATGAAGGTCGCGATCAGGCCGATCCCGATGGAGTTGAGCAACGGCCGGATGAACTGTGAGGTGCTGAGTATCCCGGTGCTCCTGAAGTAGTTCGACCAGGTCCACTGCTTGGGCCAGAAGCTGGGGTCGAGGACCGCCGTGGGAGTCTTGAAGGACAGCGAGAGCAGCCAGAGCACCGGGATCAGTGCCAGCGCTATGACGACGAGGTTCGCCGTGCCCCAGCCGACCTTCTGGCGCGGCGTCGTTTTCACAGTGGCCATGAGCGGGTCACCTCTTTCCGATGTCGGTACCGGGGGCTGCGGTGCCGAAGCCCTTGATGAACAGGACGGCGATGATGGCCACGCAGATGAAAATGAGGATCGAGATCGCGGAGCCGATCCCCAGGTTCAGCGCGTTGAACAGGTTGTCGTAGCCGAGATTTGAGACCGACCCTGTGCCGTTGTTCCCCGCGGTCAGGATGTAGATGTTGTCGAAGATCCGGAACGAGTCCAGCGTCCGGAACAGCAGGGCGACGAGGATCGCCGGCTTCATGAGCGGCAGCGTGATCCTGATGAAGCGCTGCCAGGCGGTTGCGCCGTCCACCTTCGCTGCCTTCTGCAGGTCCTCGGGCACCAGCGACAGCCCGGCGAGCAGCAGCAGCGCTACGAAGGGCGTGGTCTTCCAGATCTCCGCCAGGATGATGACGATGATTGCCTTGACTTCTGAGGTCAGCGGCGCGCTGTGGTTGAATGCCGCGGACAGGTAGCCCTGCCCAGGCGTCCAGGCATACTGCCAGCCGTAGGCGGCGGCGACCGTCACGATCCCGTACGGAATGAGCGCGGCGGTGCGGAGGGTGCCCCGGCCGAACAGCGTCCGGTGCATGAGCAGCGCCAGCAGCATCCCGAGCACCAGTGTGATGGCGACCGAGAAGATCGTGATGATCACTGTTACCTTCAGCGCCTGCCACCAGTACGGCGAGCTGAGGATCGCGCCATAGTTGCTCAGCCCGACGAACTTGATGGCCTGCGGGAGTTCCAGGTTGTAGCGCTCCAGCGAGAGCCAGATGGCATAGCCCACCGGGTAAGCAGTGACCGCGATCATCACGATGACCGCCGGGGCACACAGCATCCAGCCAAGCCTGCGCTCGGCCCGCGCGCCCTCGGAAAGCTGCTTTCGGCCTTTCCTGACCTTTGCTTCGCCTTGGGCGGCGACCGTGACCGCCTCGGTGTTGCTGCTCATCGGCGCTTTCCTTTCCTAACGGCCTTTCCTAGCGGCCGGCTGCAGTGCGTACGGCGCCTCACGGGACCAGGCCCTTTGATTGCAGGGCATTGTTGAGCTGGCTGATCATGGACCGCTCCGTACCTGTCGGGTTAATTCCGCTAGGCGGGGAGATCAGGTGCGAGATGTCGATGGACACCACCTGGTAGACCGGCGTCTTCGGCCGGACGCTTGCGTTCTCGAGTTCCTTCAGGATGTCGGCATGGAAGGGGTAGTTGGCGAAGAGCGCGGGATTGCTGTACAGGCTGGCGATCGTCGGTGGCACACCACCAACGTTGGCTGCGATGAGCTGGTTCTGCGCGTCGCGCAGGCACAGGGCTGCCTGGAAGGCGAGCGCTTGGTGCTGCGAATAGGCGCTCACCGCGAGGTCTATCCCGCCGATCGTCACCTTGGCCGGCACGCCCGGGATGACCTCCGGGTAGAGCGCCCACTTGAAGTGCTTGAACAGCTTGGGGTTGTCGGCCTTCATGGCGGGATACACGAACGGGTAGTTCAGCTGGAACGCAGCCGTTCCGCCTTCCATCGCGAGCCGGTTGTCGTTCTCCATCTGCACTGGCAGCGACGGATCCGCTGCGGACGAGGTGGCGAGCTGCTTCATGATCGACAGCGCCTTGATGGCGGGCGTGCTGAGTGTCACCTTCGTGGCGTCCGCATTCAGCACCGAGCCGCCGGCGCTGGCCACCATGGTGTTGAACCAGACGGTCGTGCCTTCGTACTGCGCGCCCTGAATCTCGATGAGGTGCGGCTTGCCCTGTTTGGCCAGCTGCTCCGCGTCGGCGATCATCTGCGCCCAGGTTGCCGGCGGCTTCGGCACGAGGTCGGAGCGATACCAGAGCAGCTGGGTGTTGGTGTTGTCAGGCACCGCATACAGCTGGTTGTGCCAGATCGCGGTCTGCAAGGAGGGCTTGAGCGTGCCGTTCTCGGCCTGCGCCTTGTTCGCGCCCGTCCACGGCGCGGCCCAGCCTGCCTGGGCGAACTCAGCCTCCCACGTGACGTCGAGGCCCATGATGTCAATCGTCGGGTCGTGCGCGGCCATCCGCCGGACCAACTGCTGCCGCTGGCCGTCAGACCCGTTGGGCAGCTTCTGGTAGGAGATCGTGTACTTGCCACCGCTCTGGTGGTCGCAGTTCTTGATGGCCGTCTGGGTCGCGCCGGAGTTATCTGGATAGAGGTAGAAATTCAGTGTGACAGGGCCCGTGCTCGCGCCGCTCGTGCCACACGCGGCAAGTCCCGCAGCGAGCAGGCCGGCGGTCGCGAGCCCCGCTACTGTCCGGCGCCGCCTGCCGCCGGGCAGCAGTCGCCTGCACTTCGCTGGACGCTGCGGTCGCATGGGCGGACGGTCTCTGCCTGCCATCATCTTCCCTCCAGCATGGTGTTGAGCTGCCGGCACGCCCGGCGGCACCTGCGGGGTGCGCAACGCATGGCCGCAGCGGCCAGCTGGGCTGGCTAACGCGGCTGGCTTGCCAGGCCGGTCGCCGGTCATGACTGCCTCCTGAGTTCCGCGCGGTCGGCACGGTAACCGCTGGCCAGGCATCCGGTGCGCGGCATGCCCCAGCCATCGGCGCGGTAGTGGCGTTCCGCGGCGGCGACCGTCTCGCGCGCTACGCCGCGACCCGAGCTGGCCTGGCCCGTTGGCCGAGGTTGCGCCGAAGTGTTCCGCTGCACGAGCTGCAGGTCGAGCACCTGCCGCAGCGGTCTGACCTTCTCGCCGCGCAGCAGAGCCGACAGCCGCCTGGCGCCTTCCACGCCGCTTTGCTCGAGCGGCTGGCGCACCGTACTCAGGCCGATCAGCGCGGCAAGCTCGATGTCGTCGAAGCCGACAACCGATAGTTCGCCCGGCACCCGCACGCCCATGCGGTCGGCAGCCGCGAGCACGCCCATCGCCTGGGTGTCCGACGTGGCGAAGATGGCCGTCGGCGGGTCCGGAAGCCCGAGCAGTTCGGTCGTCAGTGCCTCGGCGTTCGCCGCGCCGTACGGGCCGAGCCGTATCAGGCTCTGGCACGGGGCGAGGCCGGCGGCCGCAAGCGCCTGCCGGTACCCCGCCAGCCGCCGCCCGGAAGCGGTGAAGCCGAACGTGGACTTCGTCATGCGGCCGCCCAGATCGCCGACGAAACCGATTCGCTGGTGCCCCAGTGCGAGCAGCTGCTCGGTCGCAAGGAGCCCGCCGGCCGTGTCATCGATGACAGTGTGCGGAACGCCGCGCACGGTCACGTCGACAGCCACCACCGGCACGCCGGCACGGCGGACGGCGGCCAACTGATGCTGGCTGATCGGCAGCGACATGATGATGATGCCGTCGGTACGGTCCTTGCTGGTCAGCGCAGCCAGGAAGTGATCGCGGCGGGTGGGCGAGTCGGCGTTGTAGACGACTGTGTCATAGCCCTCGGCGGCCAGCACCGAGAGCGCCCCGGCCAGCCGCTCGACGGCGGACGGGCGGGTAAGGTGCGGCACCACGACAGCGACGCTGCGCTGCGTCCCGCGCGACAGCGCAGCGGCCAGGTGGCTGGGCCGGTATCCGAGCTGATCTATCACCCTGAGCACGCGCACGCGAGTCGCATCACGTACGTTTACTGCGCCGTTTATGACACGCGAAACCGTCCCGACGCCGACCCCTGATGCGGCTGCTACGTCCGCGATGGTCGCGCGTCGCGAAGTCCGCATAGTGCTCTTTCCCGAGCGTTGCGCTTCGTCATGGAACCGCTTCCAATTAACGAAAACGAAACAAGCTTGACTCTGCGTCGCTATGGCGTCAAGGGTCAGGTGTGCGCTATCGCGCCCGTCGATGCATGCACCGGTGTAGGCGGGACGTCACCGCGCCGAGCTCGCGCCATTGCCGCGCCGGGGATGCAGCCGCTCACGTGCCGCGGTGACCGGGTGCGGCGGAAGTTACGCCGCGCCCATGCCGCCAAGGCCGAGCCAGCTGAGCAGCAGCACGCGCAGCGTCACGATCACTGCGATCGGGCTTGCGGCCCGCCGCCGCAGGACTCCGGCCAGCAGCAGAGTAGTGGCGTGCAGGTGACGAAGATCGTGAAGCCGGGCATGCGGCGACGGTTGAACGGGCAGAGCGACCACCTTGTTGTGGCTGTTGATCAGCTTGGTCATCAGCGCGGTGACAGTATCGGATAAAGCGGCTCGCCCCATCTGGTGACGAAGACAAGACCGTCATTGCCTGTCCAGGCAGAGCCCGCCGCAAGGCGTTCTTCGGCCTGGCGGCGGTGGTGTTCTCGAACCGCGGCCACGGTCTCCCGGTCGATGCTGATGACTCGGGACCGGCCACCTCTGGTAGTTCCTTCGACCCGCTGCCCTCGCACGACAGCGGTTGATCCACCCAGCGTGACCGTGTTGCCGGGTTCGAGGGCTAGACGGTGACGTCCTGGTAGGCGGCTGCGTTGTCGGTTGCGGTCATTCCGGCCGTGATCGGGGAGGGTTGAAGCCCTTGACGACTAGCCAGACGCCGAGGGAGAACTCCCAGGCGGCTATGGGGAGTGCGGTCCAGCGCTGGCGAACAGCGGTGGCCCCTGACGACGAGCCGTCGCGGTCGGGACTGGCTGCTCACGATCACCAACCCGGACGGCGAGAGCTGGACAGCCGAGGGACCGGACCTGTTCAAAGCGCTGCGGGCGCTGCGTCGCGTCTTGGACCCCTTGGGTATCCGGTTGGCAGTCAATGGTGCGCGCCCGGATGCATGGGCATCGGGGATGCAATGCGACATGGGCGAGGGTCGCGTCGTCTATCTCCTGGTCAAAGGGAAAGCTGGTCGGCCTGAGCAGGTCAGCACACTCGGGTCCGTCCCGGTAAGCCATGTAGGCACGGTCGACGATCAAGACCGGCATCATGACCAGTGGCTGCGTTCACGCCGAACCGCCAACTGATAGGCGCAGGCGAAACGCCGCAGAAGCGGAAACTTGCGCTAGCTCAGATACGCGCGTTGCTCCAGTGGAGGCCCTGGTCATCTCGTCACGATCTTCCGTGTCGGTAACGCCGGGCGGATTACCGTCGCAGCATGCAGCAGTGGCGCGCGATCCCAGTGGCGATCGGCGGAGTGGCGGCAGTCGGCTTCATGGACGAGGACCGGGTCATCGTTGGCTCTCACAGCGGCGTTGGTGTCTTCGACGTTCACACCGGGGAAGAATCGAGCGGATGCACGACGAGGATTACAACTGGTACCAGGACGACCCGCCCTTGATCAGATATTCGGCCGCTGGCGGGGTGCGTCTTGTTCGTGCCGCCGGGCTGTGGGGCGGCGACCTTGACCAGTCGACCACGGATGGTTGGACCTCCCATCGGGTCGACGGAGGAACGGTGCTCAGCGCTGAGGGCGAACGGGATTTTAGGATCGAGGACTCGGAGGAGTACCGGGCACAGGGATTCTCACCGGGAGGGGGCGCCTTCGTATACGCGACCTCGCCGACGGTCTACCTTGTGACCCGACGGGCCTAAATGTGCCCTGCGAGCGGCATGAGAGTGAGATCCGAGCTCCGCTTGGCGCGCAATCCGGGTTGGTCTGTCACGTCGCTGGAGGGCTTAGTTCTTGCGCGCTGCCGCCTAACGCTTTGTGACAGCGACAGGCCCTGGCGGCTTCGCGCTCGCAGACACCAGAATGCCGACGAAGTAGCACACCAGCCCGATGCTCGGCGCGATTATGTTTAGCGCAACGCGATGGCGGCTGGTCGGCCAGTTATGGTCTACGCCATACCAGCCAGCTTGCGAGGCGACGGTGCTCAGGAGCATGCCTGCGACGACCCAGGCACGCCCAATTCGCCGTTTCCAGGCCCTGGCCAACAAGACCACGATTCCGAGCTGAACAGCGCCCACGAGCGCCAACAGCACCATCGCCCACTTCCGTTCTGCCAGGCCAGGTCAGTCAGGTCACTGGAAGCCTCGCAGATGGCAGTGCGCTACCCGACAAGACTTCGAAGGCTCGGCCAGCGGCAGATGCGGATACGAGGTCTGCCCGATGAGCCGAAAGCCGCGGAAGCGCCCGCGGCAGCAGTTAGGTGTGTCAATAGAGCTCTACCTCCCACGGCTCCAGGTCCGGCTGGCCAGGCGGAAGTTCACCCATGTGGTACTTGTAGATCCACGTTGCGGCCCGGGTCTCCGCGTACTTCTCATTAGCCGGCTGACCTGAGTCGTCAAGCTCGAGGACGTTCACAAAGATCGCGAAGCAGATCTCCATCTGGCTTGGGGAGTCCCTGAGCTCGTCCCAGTAGTCGATACCTTCGAGCATCGGTTGGCCGACCGAACCTCTGGCGACCCAGCCAGCAAATCGACGGATGGCTCCCGACGCGCCCGAGCTGATCTTGGACGTCATAGGAAGACGATAGGTTCAGGACAGTGGTCGGCGCGATGGTGGCTCGCGATGGTGCAACGCGCTGCGCGGCTGTGCGGGCGTTGCCAGAGGGTGGCGGGAGCGCACATTTACACAGTCTGCAGCAAGGTTCGCTACCCGCTGCGCATGGTAGTCGACGGCGCGAGTTGACAATGAAACGCGCGCCTACCGCCGATCTGGACGACAGTCGCAGTCTCAGCTCGGCCTGCTCGAGCCTCGCTACCCCAACACCGGCGAGTCCGAATGGATCGATATGCCAGCCCTATGGGCCGTGCCCGCGGCCGACGAGCAGACTGTTCTTGTGCAGACGAGCTACAGCCTCGTGCCGATCGGGTGGGTGCAGTCGGCCATAAGGGTCCTCGACAACGCGCCGAACCAGCGCGAAGGCGCGCCTCGGGCGTGGATCAGCTTCGATGAACAGGTCGCCGAGGGTACCAAGGACCTGCGAACAGGCGACGAGATCGTGGTGCTCACCTGGCTCCACCTGTCGCCCCGCGACGAACTGAGCACGCACCCCGAGAACGACATGAGCCGGCCGCTTACCGGCGTGTTCAGCACCTGTTCGCCCAATCGGCCGAACCCGATCGGCCTGCACCGTGCCCGGATCATGGCGCGCGACGGGCTCCGGATTGAAGTCGACGCCCTGGAGGCAATCGACGGGACGCCAGTGGTGGACGTCAAGCCGGTTATCGGCCAGCCCTCGTGACGGCACGCGGCGGTCTTGCCCGTCGACTTATCGGCCTGGAGCCGCGTCGACGGGGTCACAGGTATCGAGCGTTCACGCCGCGCGTACGGCGGCCTCAGCGTCTTCGTGCACCAGATCAGCCACGCGCGCATCCTGCCATTGGCGAGCCAGGATGCCCGGCCAGCGGTCACCGCGCGACCCGCGGCAGATGAGTGCACGCTGCTCCGTCACCATACGTTGTGTGCGAATGACCTACGATTCCGCAGCGATGCCGTCCGGTGCCACGACGAGATCGGCGCGACTGACGCGGCCGGCGCTGCCGAGTTCCCTGACTAGAGCCGCTGTAGTCTGCCGTCATGAGCACACGCGAGGACTACCCGGCCGGGGTGCCGTGCTGGGTCGACACCAACCAGTCCGATCCAGTAGCCGCCGCCCGCTTCT
>DASXIA010000168.1:0-6381 GCA_036488155.1 Streptosporangiaceae bacterium
GGAGATCGCGGCCAGGACGGTGAACAAGGAACGTGCCCGGTCTGGTGAGTCCCGCACTGCGAGCAAGACGTCTACCCGTGACATCTCCTCGAGCAGGCGGGGCGGGCTGCGGTCGCACTCGGGCGCGGGCGGCCCGACTAAGGAGCAGCTGTACAACGAAGCCCGGCAACGTAACATCAAGGGCCGCTCCAGCATGAGCAAGAGCCAATTGGAACGCGCCCTGGCTCGCTGACGCCTGGGGCGCCGCGGAGAAGAGGACGCCGATCAGGTCGGCATGCCTGGCGGGTTGTGCCAAGGCGATGACATTGCCGCCTGCGGAGCAAAGTACAGCAACGCCAGCGCCCGCCCGACGCCAACGGACCGGTTGCTCGGCTATCTGGCACCGGCCTCGTCACTCGCCGGCTCTGGCGTGACCTCAGTTTGATCCTGCAGGAGAAGGCGGGCGATTCGACAGCGCCTCGCCATGCTGCCGTAGATGCGTAGCACCTGATCAACGCCGAGAACTTGCATCACCCGCAGGCCTGCCCGCGCTCGGATAACGACACGAATTTCCGCGCCGTGATTTCGACAAGCGCGAAGACGGCTGGACTAAGGTTCTCCTGCATCCGGCCGGCAATGTCGCGACGCATGGTGCCGCTCGCCGCGATCAATGACCAGCAAGGTTTGTGGCGCGCTGGTCCGTAGCGACCTGGACGCGCCGGGCATCACAAGGCTGCGGTACGGGCGCGGCTTCCGGTACCTCACTCCGGATCACGCGCCCGCCGGGGCCGGGGACCGGGCCAGGGCGCAAGGCCTGGTCATCCCGCCGGCCTGGACGGACGTATGGATCTGCCCCGACCCGTATGGGCACATCCAGGCTGCCGGGACTGACGACGCCGGCCGTCGGCAGTACATCTACCACCAGCTGTGGCGTGAGCGGCAGGACAAAGCCAAGCACGCCCGGATGCTGAGGTTCGGAGCGGCGCTGCCGCGAATCCGCCAGATCGTAGACGCTCACCTGGATGAGGGCGGGCTGACCCGCGACCGGGTCTTGTCTGCAGCGATCAGGCTGATCGACCTCGGCTTCTTCCGACCCGGCGGGGAGGAGTACGCCGAGGACAATGACACCTTCGGCCTGGCGACCATCCGCCGCGACCACGTGACCTGCAGCCGTGCGGAGATCATCTTTGACTACATCGGCAAGGGCAGTCAGCGGCACGAGCGCGCGATCGCTGACGTGCGGATTCGCTCGGTCGTTCGTGCACTCAAGGCCCGGCGATGGGGCGGCGATGAACTGCTCGCCTACCGGATTGGACGCCGGGTGCACGACGTGACCGCCGCCGACATCAACGCCTACCTCCAGGAGATATCCGGGGCGGATTTCACCGTCAAGGACTTCCGGACCTGGCACGCGACGGTCCTGGCCGCGGTCGGACTTGCAGTATCCGCAGCCGTGCCCGACAGCGGACACACAAGCGGGCAGCGGCGAGGGTAGCCCAGGAAGTTGCCGGTTACCTCGGCAACACCCCCGCCGTGGCCCGCAGCGCCTATATCGATCCGGCAATCTTCGTCCGCTATCAGGCGGGCAAGACGATCGCGCAGGTCCTGGACCAGCTCGGCGCCAGCGCAGAGTACGGGGAGCTGGCGACCCAGGGTGACGCCGAGGCCGCAGTCCTGAGGCTGCTGAAACAGCGCGCCCGACTCATCTCACGATGCATAGCTTCATGAACCTTCCCGCTGGTCTCTCGGCATTCGAGTCAGGCGTTTTAGCTGCCGGCCGCCCGGGTACGGCGCGCGGGACGACGCAATCGAGGCATCCGGCGGAGGGGGAAGTGCCATGCCTGACGTGTTCGAGGTACTCGGAGCAGATCATGCCGACGTGAAGGGCATGCTCATGGTTCTGGCCGAAAGTCCCGATCATTCCGACCAGGATGAGACACTCCAGGCGGCCCGCCAGGACGTTGTCGATTACCTGGTCATGGACTCGTCACGCCACGAGGCGGCCGAAGAGCAGTACTTCTGGCCGGCCGTACGGGCGCGAGTAGCGAACGGGAACGAACTCGCCGATAAGGCTATCAGCCAGGAAACTAAGGCCAAGGAAATCCTGGCCAGGCTGGACAAGCTGTCAAGCCGGGACGAGGAATTCGACGAACTCCTCGTCAAGTTCATCCCTGCCGCACGGCAGCACATCGCGTTCGAGGAGACGCGTGTATGGCCTAGCCTGCGCGAAGCCCTCAGCACAGCCGAGTCCGAAGAACTCGGCGAGAAGATCCAGAAAGCTGAGGATAAGGGCCCGACCCGTCCGCACCCGCACACGCCGCCCAGCCCGGGCCTGCAGAAGGCTGCTGGGCCGGCAATGGCGCTGGTTGACCGCCTGCGCGATGCCATCAGCGGGCGGGGCCGGAAGGGCTGATCCGCCGAGGAGAGATGTCCGAGAAGGGAGAGGCGCCCGGTCGGCCGGCGGCGGGCCGGGTGTGCACGTGGACGCCTCTTCTTACAGCGTTACGACATCTCCGCACGGATTTTCCAGCACGTGGCTCACGGTGGCTGGTCTCCGGTTGCACGCTGAACCCCTACTCCCACGGCCGGAGCGGCGGATACATCAAGGCTGGTGAGGCCCTGGCCATCGCCGGTGCCGCCGGAGCAGTTCTTGGTCGCCGGAATCGTGTGGTCGCCGCGCTCTCCGGTACTGCCCTGCTCGCCTCGTCTGCAGCGACACGGTGGGGCATCTTCCACGCTGGTCTGGCCTCGGCCGCCGATCCGAAGTACACGGTCGTTCCGCAGCGGGAGCGACTCAGCGACCGCGATGAGTCAGATGCGTGAGCGCCGTAAAGGCCCCGCAGGGGTCAGCGGCGGTGTGAAGCAGGAAGCCAGCAATAACGGCGAATAACCCGCCGTACCACACCGGCTCGTGCGCCAGGCTCCAGATCAGCCACAGGCTCAGGTTCTGCCGCCTAGGCACCTAACGAGCACTGTTGGCACGCTTGCCACCTGTGGCCGTGGGTAAGGGGGCGTCATGCCGCCACCCGGCGACTACGTCAGCGCATGGAAGGAGAAACGGTGGCCCAGGGAATTATCGACGCGTTGCGTCACGATCACGACCAGGTCCGGCGGATGTTCGCCCGGTTGGAGCGCGCTACCGGCGAGCGGCGCAGAGACTTGTTCCAACAGCTCGTGGGTGAGCTGGTCCGTCATGAGGTCGCAGAAGAGGAGATCCTGCGGCCGGTGAGCAAGCGCGACGCAGGCAAGGCGATCGCAAACGCCAGGATCAAGGAAGAAAGCCAGGCCGAGGATCTGCTCAAGGAGATGGAAAAGGTCGACCCCGGCTCGGCCGAGTTCACCTCAAAGCTGGCCAAACTCCGGCGCGAGGTAGAACGCCACGCCGAAGCCGAGGAAACCAAAGAATTTCCGAGAGTGGTCAAGAAGGAAACCCCGGAGCGCCTGAAGCAGATGGGCCGAGCCTACGAGGCGGCCAAGCGGGCGGCCCCGACGCGACCCCATCCGTCCACGCCGAACACACCCGCTGCCAACATGCTCGCGGGGCCGTTCGCGGCGGTCATGGACCGGGCACGCGATGCGGTGCGGGATGCCTTGAAGTCAGCTTCCTGACAGACCTGTACTCGCCCCTTTCTATACCGCGCGGGGTTGCGCCAAGGCTCAACCATCCGCCGGGACGCTGCAGTCGCCCACGCTAAGTTTGGCCATCGCTGATCCGGGTAGGCCCCGCCGATGCGAGTCCGTCATGGCTGCAAGCCCGTGCACCGGTGACGGCGCCTGGACGCCCCGGCGAGACACCGGAGCAGCGTGACGACCGGAACCTCATAGACCTGTTGCAGGAACTGCGAGTCGGTACTCTGGGCGTGCAGGTTCTGTTCGGGTTCCTCCTTGGCCTGCCCTTCACGGTCCGGTTCAGCCGCCTGGAAGCCTGGCAGCGATGGCTGTACCTCGCGATTGTCCTGCTCTCCAGCATCTCGATCGTCCTGCTCGTTGCGCCGGTCGCCTATCACCGGCTGCTCTTCCGGCGCCATCAGCTAGGCAGCCTGCTCCGAGCGGCCAACGCCATGGCTATCGCGGGCCTGGTCACCGTCGCCCTCGCAGTTACCGGAGTCGTTCTGCTGGTGACGAGCTACGTCCAGCCCGGTGTGCCGACGCCAGTTCTCACGATCGCTGTCGGAGCATTGTTCGCCGGCCTCTGGTTCGTACTGCCGCTGACGCGCCGCGAGAAAGCCCGAAAGCCGAGCAGCCAGGACGGCGATCAATGACCAGGCGCACGAAGACAAGCGCCGACACAGCGTCTCTCGAGGGCGAGGGGTTCCCGCCGCACGCTCTGCGCGACTACGCCCTGCTGGCCGATGGCGAGCGCGGCGCGATCATCGGCCCGCGGGGCGAGCTTGCGTGGCTGTGCGCGCCTGCCTGGCAGTCAGGTTCGGTCTTCTCCTCGCTGATAGGCGGGAGGGGCGTCTACGCGATCTGCCCGGTCGATCGGTTCGTGTGGGGCGGGTTCTACGAGAACCGGTCCCTCATCTGGCGTAGCCGGTGGGTCACCGATACCGACAGCATCACTGAGTGCCGGGAAGCGCTGGCTTTCCCCGGCGAGCGGCACCGGCTCACTTTGCTGCGCCGCGTGGTCGCCGAGAAGGGTCCGGCCAGCGTTCATGTGACGCTGGAGCCCCGCGCCGAATATGACCAGCTGCCACTCAGCGCCCTCCAGACCGAGGCAGACGGTTTCTGGACTGGCCGCCTAGGCAAGCTCTACCTGCGCTGGACCGGGGCCGTGACCGGCGCGCGAAGGGTGGACAGCGCCGGCGGCATCCGACTTGAGCTCGACCTGCGAATAGCGGCTGGCCAGACTAGAGACCTCGTGCTGGAAATTTCCGAGCAGCCGCTCGTCGATGCCCCGCCAGGCGCTGACGAGACCTGGCGGGCGACCGAACGCTGCTGGCACCAAGCCGTGCCCGAGATTGGCAACCTGACCGCCGGCCGGGATGCTCGTCAGGCTTACTCCGTCATGCGCGGCCTCACCAGCTCCGCCGATGGCATGGTCGCTGCAGCGACCACCAGCCTCCCCGAGCGCGCCGAAGCCGGGCGCAACTACGACTACCGGTACGCCTGGATCAGGGACCAGTGCTACGCCGGCTCGGCCGTGGCCGCAGCTGGCGGAGGTGGCCTGCTCGATCAGGCAGTCCGGTTCGTTACCGCACGACTCCACTGCGACGGGCCGGGGCTGAAGCCCGCCTATACGGCGGACGGCGGCGCGGTTCCTGACCAAAGCCGACTGGAACTACCGGGCTATCCGGGCGGCTTTGATCTGACAGGTAACCGGGTGAACAAGCAGTTCCAGCTCGACGCATTCGGCGAGGCTCTGCTGCTGTTCGCTAGCGCCGCCAGGCTCGACCACCTCGACTCCGACGCGGCTGCCGCTGCTCAGATCGCGGCTGATGCCATCGCGCAGCGCTGGAACGAGCCTGACGCCGGGATCTGGGAGATCGACAATGAGCCCTGGACCCACAGCAGGCTGATCTGTGCCGCCGGCCTTCGCGCTGCCGCTGCGACCTGCGCTCCGGCTTCGCGGGCGCCACGCTGGAGTAGCCTCGCTGAGACAATCATCGCCGATACCGCGGCCCATGCCGTGCATCCGTCCGGACGATGGCAGCGATCACCTGGCGACAGCGGACTCGACGGCGCGCTGCTCCTCGCAGCAGTGCGCGGAGCTGTTCCTGCCGACGATCCACGTACCACGGCCACGCTCCACGCATATCTCCGGGATCTGGTCGATGCCGGGTACGCCTACCGCTTCCGGGACGGCGACCGCCCGCTGGGCGAAGCCGAGGGTGCGTTCCTGCTGTGCAGCTTCATCCTGTCGCTGGCGCTGCTCCAGCAGGGAAACCTGATCGAGGCTGTCCGGTTCTTCGAGCGCACCAGGTCCGCCTGCGGCCCGCCGGGCTTGTTCACCGAGGAATTCGACGTCGCCCAGCGACAGCTGCGCGGCAACCTCCCGCAAGCCTTCGTTCATGCCCTGCTGCTGGAGTCAGCGGCACGCCTCAGCGAAATCCCGGGCTTGCTTACGGGCTAGCGCCGTCGGTCAGCGTCACCGGTTGCACCGGTGATGCGACAGAGGGCGGCCGTGGCTGCCGACCCGAACGCGGCAGCGATCGCAGTCTCCGCTAGCAGCGCTCGCCGTAGCCCTGGTTCCGTCCCCGCCAGCGCCAGCATCGACGCGGCATGGATCCCGTCAGCTGCAGCCCCTGCCCGGATCAGCCCGCTCGTCGGCGCAAGGCAGCTGATCGTCCCCTGGGCGAGCTGACGGGCACCCAGCACGCGAGCGACCGCGCGAATACGAGCGCTGACCGGCCCGCCGATCACGCCGGTAATCAGCGGGCCTGGCACGGATAGCAAGACAAC
>DASXIA010000180.1:0-3950 GCA_036488155.1 Streptosporangiaceae bacterium
GTAGAGCAGGCTCGTGAGCACCTTCCGGAGCGCCGCCCGGCTGCTCACTCTCGGAAGGCCTCGCACGTTGCCACCGCTGACAGCGTTCGCCGATCCCGCGGTGGCGATCCACGTCTGCAGGCTCCGGTCGCCTGCGACCGCGGCGTCGGAGCGGTACGTGGTGGCGACAAAGGTGTCGACGTAGGGGACGACGAGGTCCCAGATCGAGAGCAACCGTTGCACCACCGGGTACTGGTCCCACGCCGTCGTACGGGTGAAGTCGCCTTGTCGAAGACCCAGCTTGGTCAGCGTGGTCTTGGGGTCGTCGTCGAAGTACGACCGGCCGGCGGCGAAGTTGTTGATAAGCGCGAGGAAGTCGTCCGCGGTGACCAGCGACGTCGGCGGCGCGACCGCCGACCACAGCTTCAGGAGCACGTCATCGAACGGGATCGCGTACTTCGACTGGGGCGCCAGCAACTTGTACACGGGATGTGTCGTGGGCAGCGTGTTGAGCATCGTCATCTGCATCGCCGCGGTGACGATGTGCCAGTGGTAGACGTGCCCGAGCCAGATGCCGAACAGAGTGATCGACGCCTTGGCCGCCTGTAGCGCGTACAGCCACGCCCCGTCGGTCGCGTTGTTGCGCGTGTACAGCTTCCGCCCTGCGCCCCGGTATCCGGAAACGATGATCGCCACCGGCGTGAGCGACTTGGTGCCCGGGTTTCGTCTCAGCAGCGTGATCGTTGCCGGCGTGAAGCGTTGAGCGCCGTTGACCGACTGCGGGCGGAGCGTCTCGAACCGGCTCATGTCGATCACGTATAGGTTTCCGGAGGCGAGCGCGGCGCGAACCTCGCGGGTCCATGCCGCCCCGAACTTGCGCCGCAGGGCTCCGGCCGCTCCCGGCTTCACGCGCTCGGGGATGATCAGGTTGTAACCGAACCCGTGCCTGGCGATCATCGGCCAGAACTGCCTGGTGGCGGAGTCGGTTACAACCTGATCATCCCCGAGCGCAGGCTGATCAACCTCTACGCCGTGCGGCCAGGGGAGCGGGCCGTCGTGCTCAGCGCCAACGCAGCCGGCGACGCGGCGGTCGCTGACCTGAAGCGGGCGGGCGTCGAGGTCGTCCGCGTCGAGGATGCCCGGCTTGGCGGCGACATCACCGCTGTCATGGGACGCGGTGGCGTTCGGGCGGTGCAGGTCGCCGATGGCACGAAGATCAGCTGTGACCTGGTAGTCACAGCGACCGGCTGGACGGCACCGACATCGCTGCTCAACATGTCCGGCGACCGGCCGGTGTACAGTCCGCGGGCGGCCAGGTTCTTCCCCGACCAGAGCCTGCTGCCGCAGGATGTGCTTGTCACCGGTGGCATCGCAGGCGACGGCGGGCTGGACGAGCTGACTGAGCACGCGACCGCGATCGGGGCAGAGGCCGCCCGCCGCGCGGCGATGACCGGGCGGGCGCGGGCGCTGGCCGTTCCCACCCGCGAACACGAGGCAGCGCAGGACACTGCTGGCGCCCCCGCGGGGCCTATTCGGATTCCTAGCCTGCCGGTTTACTCGCATCCCGAGCTCTTCATCGGCCGGACGCACGGCTTCGTCGACTTCAGCGAGGATGTCTCGTCCAAGGACCTGGCGGCGGCCGTTGCGGAGGGCTACGACTCAGCTGAGCTGGCCAAGCGTTTCACCACCGCGACAATGGGACCGGTTCAGGGCAAGCTGGAGACCGTCAACACGGTGGCGGCAGTGGCGCTGGCTACCGGACGGTCGATCGCGGAGACAGGCACTACCACCTGGCGACCACCCTATGCACCGGTTACGCTCGGCGCGCTAGCCGGGCCGCCGGCTGACCCGGTGCGCTACTCGCCGATGCAGCCCTGGCATGAGTCTCACGGCGCGGTTCCGCTGATAGCAGGTGCCTGGATCCGGCCCGACCGGTACGGGGACGCTGCCAGTGAGGCGCGGAACGTGCGCGAGAACGTGGGCATCATCGACGTCACCCCGATCGGCAAACTCGATCTCCGCGGTCCCGACGTGCCCAGGCTGCTCAACCTGCTATACGTGAACAAGTGGTCCAGGCTAGAGATCGGCCGGGTCCGTTACGGCGTGATGTGCGCTGAGGACGGGGTGGTGCTCGACGATGGGGTCACCGGGCGCCTGGGTACCGAGCACTACCTGATGAGCACGACGTCATCCGGTGCCGCGACCGTCTGGGAATGGGTCGAGAACTGGCTGCAGACCGAGCATCCCGACTGGCAAGTGCACGTCACGCCGGTGACCACCGCCTACGCGAGCATCAACGTGGCCGGACCGAAATCCCGGCAGCTGATAGAGCGCGTCGCCGACGGCGCCGACCTTTCGAACGATGCATTTCCTTACATGCACGTCCGCACCGGCACCATCGCCGGCGTGGGCAGTAGCGTGCTGTGGCGAATTGGCTTTACCGGCGAGCTCAGCTACGAGCTGCACGTGCCGGCGGCCTACGGGCTGCACGTCTGGGAAACGCTGCTAGCTCAAGGTTCCGATCTGGGCGCAGCCGCATTCGGCGTAGAGGCGCAGCGGATCCTGCGGCTGGAGAAAGGCCACTTCATCGTCGGTCAGGACACCGACGGCCTGACGAAGGGCTTCAGCGCCGCGCTGGACTGGGCGATCAAGCTGGACAAGGAGGACTTCGCCGGCAAGCCGGAGCTCGCCTGGCAGCTGGAAGGAGGGATCGCCCAGCGCCTGGTCGGCCTGCAGCCGGTGGACGGATCGATAGTGCCCGATGAAGCCAGCCTCATCGTGGATGGCAGCCAGATCGCGGGCCGCATTACCTCCAGCCGGATGTCGCCGACACTGCGCAGGTCGATCTGCCTCGCCCAGATCGATGCGCGCCTGGCCGAGCCAGACACCGTGGTCACGGTGCGCCTGCCCAGCGGCGTGCTGATCGAGGCGCGAGTCATGCCGCAGCTTGCCCACGTTGACCCGGAGGGAGGGCGGATGCGTGTCTGACCCGCGCCTGTCCGAACCACGGCTGTCCGAACCACGGCTGTCCGAACCAACGGCACGCAGCCCTATCGCACCGGCACCGCCGGTGATCCTGGTGGCGGGCTGGGAAGTCAGCGGCCGGCGGGCCAGCGCGGACACGGCGGCCGGAACCGACCTGACGATCACCGACTGCACTCCGCTGGCCAAGCTGCAGCTCCGCGCTCCGGCGGGCGGCCAGGCCGCCGCTGCGCTCGGGGTGCGATTCGGCCGGGCCGCACGGGACCGGGCCGGCACACTGGTCGTTGGCTCCGGGCCGGGGGAGTGGCTGCTGTTTGCCGCGCCAGGCCAGGCCCCCGAACTGGCCTGGCGGCTGGCGAGCATTGCCGAGCAAGCCCCCGGCGAGCATGTGACCTGGGTAGATCTCACCCATGGCCGCGCGTTGATGAGACTGACCGGATCTGCGGCGGCCATCGTCCTAGCCAGGATCTGCGGCATCGACCTGTCGGACGAGATCACGCCCGATGGCGCCGCGTTCCGTACCTCGGTTGCTTCGCTTGCCACCGACATAGTCCGCGACGACGTCAGCGGAACCCGCTCTTATCTGCTGCACTGCGAACGGTCCTCCGGCGACTACTTGTTCAGCGCCCTGCTCCGCGCTGGCGCTGACTTCGGCATCGAGATCGACGGGTTCCGACTGCCGCCTGCCCCCCACCCGTCTGAAGTCTGAGGAGCCCCCGCCATGCCCTTCCCGACTGACCTGGAGATCGCCCGCAGTGCTTCGCTCAAGCCGCTTGACGACATTGCCGCCGAGATGGGCCTGAGCCCCGGCCTGCTCGAGCCCTACGGCGATTACGTCAAGAAGATCAAGCTGGCTGCCATCGAGGAACTCGCGGACCGCCCGAAGGCGAAATACGTGGTCGTGACTGCGATCACCCCGACACCGCTTGGCGAAGGCAAGACCACGACGACGGTCGGCTTGGGGCAGGGCCTCAAGCACATCGGCAAGC
>DASXIA010000189.1:0-17774 GCA_036488155.1 Streptosporangiaceae bacterium
CGGCCCCGGCGGGCGAGCTGCTCCACGTATCCGCCGATTGTGCTAACCAGGGCATGGCCGCCTGCCGCCCAGTACAAGCTCATTGCCGCGTAGCTGAACGCGACGATTGCAGCGGCGTGCGCCGAGATGATCCGAACCGCATACAAACCTGTAGTGGCAGGCGCGGACTGCCCGTTCCGAACCTCGGCTTTGCCCATCGTGCTCCAGTATCGATGACCAGACCCCGTAGCGCATCGTGGTGCGCGGATCAGCATGCGAGGCGGCAGGCCCGCACATCGCGCAGCGGCACCCCGGCGTCCAGCGCAGCGCACATCAGAGGTGGTGTGACACCGGAGTGGCAGCCCGCGGGGGATTGACTTGGAGCCCTCCCTGCGCCTAATGCCACGCTCTGACCTGGGATCCAGGTCTGTCCTCAGGCCTGTGGCAGCAGCACCGCGGAGAAGTTGATGCCCGGCATGTCCATGATGTTTTGGGGCGGCATTCGGGCTTCGGCCTTTTGCGGGTAGAAGAAGAACGGCCTGGACCCGTATGTCTGTGCATCGACCGCGTAGCTGTCGAGCAGCGCACCTGCAAGCAGCCGGTTCCCGCCGGGAAGCCACAGGATCCAGCCCGCGTCCTCCTGTGTTTCAAGCCGCGCGGCGGGCACCGGGTGGACAGTTCCGGTCCCCGTGCTGACGATCGCGACCATCGAGGAGTTGGCGCAGCACGATGAGTTCAAGCTTGCCATGCGTTCGAACACTGCGAGCACTCCGCCTACGGCTGGCGGTCCGCCGTGCGCCGCGCCGGCCGGTCGCCGGATCGAGTGCGGAGCGAACCTGGCCCGAGAGGTCAGCGGGAAAGACGCGGGTCAGCTGGCCGTCTGCCGTGCGCGCCGCACCGGATGCTCGCAGGCGACCGGCTCGGCCAGCAGTCCGCTGACAAGCCGGGTAAGGGAGTCGACGAACGTACCGCGGCCGGAGCGCGGGAGCTCTGCCAGGACTTCGGCGTGCACCCGGTCGGCGATCTCGTGCCCGGCCGCGACGAGTCGCTTACCCTCCTCGGTGACCACGACAACGCGTGCCCGCCGGTCGGCACGAGACGGACGGCGCTGCGCGTACCCCGCCTCTTCCAGCTCGTCCAGGGTCACCACCATCGTGGTTTTGTCCAGGTCGGACAGCCTGGCCAGCTCGATCTGCGTCAGCTCGCCCGCGGCAGCATGATTCAGAACGCAGTACTCCCGCGGCGTGATGCCGATCTCGGCGAACGCGGCGGTCATCCGGGTCGCCAGCACGTGGGCGGAGTGCGCCAGCATGAAGCTCAGGTCCGGTGCGGTGCGGTCGGTCGCGTGCGTTGTCACAGCCCCATCGTACCGGATAGGAAGTCACAAGATAATCCGGTGATAGACAATCTATCGACGTACTCACATGCGGGCGGCAGGGCCGCATGACGACTTGCAAGCCGCGGACGCAGGTCACATGTAAGGCACTGACCTGCACCGCGGCGGACAGCCGCAGGTCCCGCGAGGATCTGCCGATGTGGACCGTGTATGTGCCGTCCGGCGTAATCCAGGCGGCCAGATCCTCGTCGTACCGTGCGAACAGCCTGGCGGGGATCGTCAGGGAAACGCGGACTGACTCTCCGGCAGCAGCTCGAGTCGCGGCAAACCCGGCCAGCACCCGGACTGGCCGGCCAGCTGTGGCTGGCCCGGCTGGCGCCGTCAGGTACGCCTGCACCACTTCCTTGCCAGGACGGATGCCGGTGTTGGTGAGACTGACGCTCAGCTCGAGGTCGCGGCCTGCGCCCAGTTCCGGCGGGCAGTTGATCGACTCGTAGGCCCAGTCGGTGTATCCAAGGCCGTGGCCGAACGGGTACCTCGGCGTGACGCCCGCGGCGTCATACCCGCGGTAGCCGATCAGCGGCCCTTCTGAGTAGCTGAGCGAGCCGTCGGCAGCGGGGATCGCGTGCAGCACCGGGCTGTCAGACTCGGCTGCCGGCAGAGTGACCGGTAGCCTGCCGCCAGGCTCGCTGTGACCGAGGAGCACATCGGCCAGAGCCGTGCCGAAGGCTTGTCCGGGGAGCCAGGCGAACAGGACGGCTGCCGCCCGCGCGGCCCACGGCATGAGCACCGGCATCCCCGAGTTCACGACGACGATGGTGTTGCTGTTGACCGCCGTGACCTTGGTGATGAGCTCATCCTGGCGACCTGGCAAGGTGAGCGTCGACCGGTCGAAACCTTCGCTTTCGGTCAGCTCCGCCGAACCCACGACGACGACCGCAACGTCGGCTGAGCCAGCGGCCGACACCGCTTCGGCTAGCAAGTCCTCGTCGTCAGCCGCCGGGACAATGCCGAGGCGGACGGCGAGCGGGCCCGCCCCGTCCTCGGCCGGCCTGAACTCCAGGCGCAGCCGCGTTTCCGTGTCGGCGTCCAGCCAGAGGGCGGCCCGCAGCTCGCCCGGCCTGGTCATGGCCTCGACCGGATCATCTGGGACGGCAGTTTCGCCGTCGATGACTGTGACCCCGTCGGCGACGAGTAGCAGGGCGCCAACTCCGGCGGCGCTGAACAGGTGATTCCCGGAAGTCTCGGCCCGGAATACGGCCGTCAGGGCGATCCGCCCCTGCTCTCCCCAGCCGATGCCGGCCGGAACGCCGTCCCACCACGCCAAGTCCACCGAGGCTCGGTGCTCGGCGATGATCACCGAACCGTCGCCGTCGATGAACTCCAGGCGGACACCAGGCTCGCCGGTGACCGGGTCACGCAGGGAGCCGGCCGGCGGCTCCGGGACCGTATGCCAGGTGTTGCAGCCAACAGCCGACCGAACCTTGACATGATCCGGGAGGGCGGCCCGGAGAGCCTGCACCGGAGTCGCTACGGACACGGGCATCACACCGGCGCTGCCGCCGCCCTGGATGACCGGATAAAGCGCATTGGGACCGATGATGGCCATGCTGCTCACAGTGCCGATGTCGAGGGGGCCGATGTCGACGGGCAGGGCGTCGCCATGGTTTCGCAGCAGCACGAATGAAGCTGCCGCGGCCTCGCGCAGCAGGCCGTCGTCGACAAACGCCGGGCCACGATGGTTCTGGCTGGCTGCCCCGTTGACGAGCCGGTCGCCGGCCGTTGCCGGTGCAGCCGTCCGGCTGCCGCTGTCACTGAGCGCACCGACACGCCGGGCTAGCCGGAGCAGCCTGACCAGCTTGTCGTCGATCACGTCCTCGCTGACGAATCCGTCGGCGACTGCCCGCACCAGCTTGTCGCCGCCCCACGGCCCGTCGGGCCCCGGCATTGCCAGGTCGAGAGAAGCGAGTGCGGTCTCCTGGGTGCTGAGAGCGGCGTCCCAGTCGGAGACGACAACTCCGTCGAAGGCCCAGTCGTTCTTGAGAACGTCGCGTAGCAGGCGCGCGCTCTCGGTCATCCGGGCGCCGTTCACCGTGTTGTAGGCGGCCATGACCAGCCAGGCTCCGCCATCGCGCACGCACGCCTCGAATGGCATGAGATAGAGCTCGTGCAGCACGCTTTCGTTGATCCGGGCGTCATAAGTCCGCCGCCCAGTCTCGGTGTCATTCGCCACGAAATGCTTGACAGTAGCCGCAACGCCGGCCGACTGGACACCGCGTACATAACCGACGGCCAGCGCGGCTGTGAGCACCGGATCTTCAGCGAAGAACTCGAATCCGCGGCCGCCGAGTGGCGAGCGCATCAGGTTGACCGTCGGTGCCAGCAACACGTCCACGCCCTTGCTCCTGGCCTCGGCGCCGAGCGCGGCCGCCAGCCGATACACGAGCTGAGGGTCCCAGGTAGCGCCGAGCGCGGACGGGCATGGCAGGCAAGCCGACGGGCTGCGCTCGTCCTTAGTGGTGCCGCGCACGCCCGCCGGCCCGTCCGAGGTGACCATGGAGCGCAAGCCGATCGCCGGGGACCCATAGGTCCGCCAGCTGTCAGCACCCGTCAGGAGCTGAACTTTCTCGGCTAGCGACAGCCTCGCGACGAGACTGCGCTCACTCGCGCCGTCCGCGGGGGGTACGAGGCGGATAGCCTCGGCGTCGCCGAACTTGCCGGTCGTCAGTGGCTGGCCAGTCATGAGGCATCCAGTCCGTTGCTCAACGTTGTTTGCGGGCGCCGGGTGCCTGCCCGGCCGGAAACCCGGCCGGGCAGGCAGCGCCCGTGAGCTGATGTCGTCACGGTCCGCGCAGCCCTCAGGACACTGGCTTGAGGTGCTGGATCACGGCGAGCATCTCCGGGATGTTCGGTCCCGGGTCCGTGTAGGGGTTGGCCTGGCTGGGCCAGCCCGTGTAGTTGCGGGTGGAGAACTCCGCCCACGATGCGCCCTGCAGCAGCGGCGCCACCGGGACCTGGGTGCTCTCGATGCTCGCCAGCGTGTTGATCGCCGCCTTAAGCGCGGCCGGGGTGGTTGCCGACTGGTAGGCGCTGAGTGCGGTCTGCGCCGCCGGGTCGTTGAACCGGCCGTAGTCAGCGCCAGCGGTCTTGCCGGGCGGTGCCGACAGCGTGTAGTTCATCCAGTTGTTGTAGGTGAAGTACGGGGTGAGCCCCTGGGCGCCCCAGTGGATGGCGGTGTCGAATTTGCCGTTCCCGAGGTTCTCGGCCCAGACGGTGCCGCCGTTGCTGCCGGGAACGCCATCGACCGAGGCGTTGAAGCCTGCCGCATTGAGCTGCTTCACGAGCAGCTGAGCGTCGGCGTAGTAGTCGCTGTACTGGACCGGCACCTGGATACTGAACGTGATCTGCTTGCCGCTCTTCTCCCATTTGGCGCCGACCTTCTTGTACCCATCTGTGGTCAGGATGGAGCTGACCTTGGACGGGTCACCGGTCTTCGGGATGTTGTTGGCGAGCGACGATGGCTGGAAGCTGCCCTGGGCAGGCAGGATCATTCCGGCGGTGCTGGTCTCGGCTGGCTCGTTGTTGGACTCACCGTCCGTCGACAGCTGCTGGCGGTTGATCGCGTAGCTGATCGCCTGGCGCACGGCCGCGTCGTTCAGCGGTGCCTTGTTGACGTTGAACCACAGGCCGACGACGTTGTTGTCACTGAAGTAGGGCGCCGTCGCCGTCCAGGTCTTGTTGTTGCTGCTCTTGCCCAGGTAGCTCTGCGGGACGCCAATCACGGAGATCCCGCACCAGTCGATCGTGCCGTCTGAGCAAGGCGGCAGCAGGTTGGCGTTGGCCGCGTACGCGGGGAAGCTGAGTTCCGGCACGTGCAGGCTCGCCTTGGCGTAGTAGTTCGGGTTGGCCTTCATGGTGTAGCCCGTCGAGCTGAAGTGGTCGAGCACGAACGGGCCGGTGCCGACGGGGTTGGCGTCGGGGTAGGTGGCCGGGTTGGAAACGTTCTTCCAGACGTGCTCGGGAACGATGGGCGTCTGCAGGATGTAGTACGCGCTGGCCAGTTCCGGCTGCGAGAAGGTCAGCACTGTCGTGGTGGCATTCGTCGCCGTCACGCTCGCCGGAGTCGGGATCGTCCAGTTGGCGTTCAGCGCCGAGTTGCTCTTGATCAGGTTGAACGTGAACGCGACGTCGCTCGCGCTGAACGGCTTGCCGTCACTCCACTTCACGCCAGACCTGGTGGTGATCGTGAGCGTCTTACCGCCGTTCGTCCACACGGCGCCGGTGGCCAGCTCGGGCGCCGGCGGCTCCGCGGTGTTCTGGGTGTTGTACACCATCAGCGGCTCGTCATACAGATTTACCGCGTGCGTCACGTACCCGGTCGACGTGGGCAGGAACGGGTTGAAGTTGTCAGTCATCGGCGAGAGCGCCGTCGTGACGATGGTCAGCGGTTTGCCCGAGTTGGACGAGCTAGGCGACGACGAGCCACAGGCTGCGATCCCCAATCCGAGGATCGCAGCTGCAGCCACGCTGCCTGCGATTTTGCGATTCATTGCCTCTAGACTCCAAAGAGTGCCCGGTCGGCTGCGCGCCGGCCTGTCGTGATGTGACCGTGTCGGGGTCTGTTCTCGTCGCGGCGCCGGTCGGCCGGGTCAGTGGGTGCCGCCAGGGGATGCCCCCCGAGAGTCCCGTGGCCCTGCTGGCCGCGCGCCGGTGATGTCGCAGCTCTGTACTCGCCTAGGCCCTGTCGGTGCTCATCACCTCTTTTCTCCCGTGCCAGGCGTGTCCTCACCGGCGCCGGACCCGGCAGACTGCCGGCCCGGTACCGCGGGAAGATGGGGAGTAGCCCCGGCGGTAGCAATCGTGGTGGCGTCGGGCGTAACGCCCTGGCCAAGCGAAGCGGAGGACTCGTGGCCTCCGGTGAGCAACCAGCACGCGCCGAGGTGCCCGTCACCGGCTGGCAAGGCCGGCGGCGTTTGCTCGGCACAGATCGCCATGGCGTGGGGGCACCGCAGCCGGAACCGGCAGCCTGATGGCGGCGCCACCGCGCTCGGCGGCGCACCGGCGCCGCGCAACGTGACCGGCGTGTCCCGTTGCGGGTCTGGCGCCGCGCTGAGCAACAGCTGCGTATAGGGATGCGCAGGCGAGTCGGTGACCTCGACAGCCGGGCCGGACTCCACCACCTGACCCGCGTACATGACGATGATCCTGTCGGCCAGGTACCTGGCGGACGCGATGTCGTGGGTGATGTACAAGATGGCCAGCTGGTCACGATCCCGCAGGTCGGCAAGCAGGTTGAGGACACCGAGGCGAATCGATACGTCGAGCATCGAGACCGGTTCGTCGGCCAGCAGGACCCTGGGCTGCACGGCCAGTGCCCTGGCAATCGCCACCCGCTGGCGCTGCCCGCCGGATAGTTCATGCGGGAACTTGCGCATGAAGGCCTCAGCCGGGCTCAGCGACACTCGCTCGAGCACCGCCGCAATCTTCTCGTCGAGGTCAGCGCCGGACCGCGCCAGGCCATGCACTTTGAACGGACGGCTGAGGTGGTAGTGCACGTCGTGGATCGGGTTCAGCGACGCGAACGGGTCCTGTAGCACCATCTGCACGGTCTTGGCGTAGTCCAGCTGCCGCCGCTGGGTGCGGGGGACCGGGCGGCCATGCAGCAGCAGCTCGCCAGACGTCGGCGCGATCAGCCCGGCCAGCAGCCTGGACAGCGTGGACTTGCCTGAACCGCTCTCGCCGACCACCGCCGCGACCGTTCCGGGGCTCAGCGCGAGCGACACGTCGTCGACCGCATGCACCACCGCCGCGCGTCGGCCGCCGCGGACCAGGCGCCGGCCGGCGCCGGGCACGTGGCCATGCACGGGGAAGTGCTTGGTAACGTCGCGCGCCTCCAGCACGGCCGTGGTCGTGTCGGGCGCTGCTACTACCGGCGCGGTCATGCCGTACTCCCTTGCTCGACCGGCTCTTCGGAACCCGGTGCCTGCCTCGACACGTCGGCCTGCTGGCGCAGACCGGCCCGGTCCGGGGCAGGGCGACTCCCGTTGGCGCTGGCCGGAGGCTCGGTCTGGTCCGGCTCACTGGCCGCTAGTTCCGCCGGAACGGGCGTGTCATCCAGCTGCAGCCAGCACGCGGCGAGGCGTCCGGGGCGGCCGCCAGCAATCTCAAGCGGCGGGGTCTGTTCGGCACACCGGTCGAAGGCAAACCTGCAGCGCGGATGGAACACGCAACCAGAGGGCAGCATCCGCAGATCAGGGGGCGAGCCGGGGATCCCGGTCATCGGCACGCGCGGACCGTGCAGTGGCGGGAACGAGCTGAGCAGGCCCAGCGTGTACGGATGCCGCGGCGCGTGGAACAGCGCGCCCGCCGGTGCCCGTTCGACCAGGCGGCCCGCGTACATCACCGCTATGGAGTCCGCGATCTCGATGAGCAGCGACAGATCGTGCGTGATGAACACGATGGCGAACCCGAACTGGTCCCGCAGGTCCTTCAGCTCTTCGAGGATCTCCCGCTGGGTAACCACGTCCAGCGCGGTCGTCGGCTCATCCATGATGACCACTTGCGGCCGCAGTGCCAGCGCCATGGCGATCATGACCCGCTGCCGCATACCGCCCGAGAGTTCATGCGGATGGCTGGTCAGCCGGTCGCTGCTGATGCCGACCATTTGCAGCAGCTCGACGGCACGGGCTTGCCGCTCGCGCCGGGGCATTCGGGCCGAGTGCGCGGCGAGCGCGTCGGTGAGCTGAGTCCGGATCGTCATCACCGGGTTGAGCGCGTTCATCGCGCTCTGCAGCACCAGGGAAATCTGCGACCAGCGCAGCACCCGCAAATCCCCGTAGTCGGCCGCCAGCAGGTCCACCGCCGGTGAGTCAGCGGGGTAGAAACGCACCTCGCCGCCGGTGATGACGCCCGGCGCGCGCAGCAGCCGGGTAGCGGCCATAACCAGGGTGGACTTGCCGCTGCCGCTCTCCCCGGCCAGGCCCAGCACCTCGCCGCGGTGCAGGACCAGGTCGGCCCCGGTCACTGCGTGCACGGCACCGGGGCCCTCCCCGTAGTCCACGCACAGGCCGCGGATCTCCAGTAGCCGCTCGCCGGTCACGCCTGGCCTCCCTCACCGATTGTTGCGGGGGTCGCCCCTCGTGCTTGCGAGAGCCCGGTCACCGGGGTAAGCGCGAACTGCTGGCTGCGCCGCGAGCGAGTCCCGCGCCGGCCACCGGAGCGGCGGGCCAGCCCGGCCGCCCGCAACCGCGGATTGATGAACTCGTCGATGCCGAAGTTCAGCAGGACAAGCGAGGTACCGAGCAGGGCGACAGCGATGCCGGGCGGGATGTACCACCACCAGTACCCGGTCAGTTCCGCGTTGGCGCCCTGGGCGTAGTACAGAATGCCGCCCCAGCTCCAGTTGGGGTTGACGAGACCGAGGAACGCCATCGCGGTGTAGGTCCCGACCGCATACAGCACGGTGAACAGGAACGAGCTCGCTACGATCGGAGTCAGGTTCGGCAGGATCTCCGAGAAGATGATCCGGGACCGTCGCTCGCCGATGATCCGGGCCGAGTCGACGTAGTCCCGGTTGCGCAGCGAAAGCGTCTGGGCGCGCAGCACGCGGGCGCCCCAAGCCCAGCCCGTTATCGAAATGATGAAGCCGATCAGGAACAGGTCGTTGCTGCCGGTCTTGCCGAGGAAGCCAAACAGGATGACAAGCAGCGGCAGCGCGGGCATCACCAGGAAGATGTTGGCGAGCATGGACAGCAGATCGTCCGCTAGTCCGCCCAGGTAGCCAGCCGTCACGCCGATCACCACCGACAGCGCGGTGGCGATGACCCCGGCGATCAACGACACCAGCAGCATGTCACCGCCGCCGACCAGTACCTGTGAGAACACGTCCTGCTGCAGGTTCGTGGTGCCGAGCCAGTGCGCGCCCGAGGGCGGCAGCGGCACCGGTGAGTTGGCGAAAATCTGGTCCGGGCTGTACGGAGCGACCAGCGGCCCGATGATCGACAACAGCACGAAGAACGCCAGCATGGCCAGGCCTGCGATGATCTTCGGTGAGCGGGGCAGCCGCAGGGCTCGTTGCCGGCGAGGAGGTGCGCTGGGCAGTGTGCTGCCTGGCACGGGCCCGCCCCCCATGACCTGCTCGGTGCTGACGCTTGCGGCCATGGCTCAGGCCTCCTGCCGGGTGCGGGGGTCGAGGAAGACGTAGACGAAGTCGGCGATGAGGTTGGCCGCCAGCACTGTGAAGGTGATGATCAGGAAGAGACCCTGCATCAGCTCGTAGTCGTTATTCGACACCGCCTGCAGCAGCAGTGAGCCGAGCCCCGGATAGCTGAACACGATCTCGGTGAGCAGCGCGCCGGACATGATGAAGCCGATCGCCAGCGCAAAGCCGGAGACACTGGGCAGGATCGCGTTACGAGCCGCGTACCAGATCACCCGGCCCTTCCGCAGGCCCTTCGCGGCGGCAATCAGCACGTAGTCCTCGTCCATCGTGGTGAGCATCACGTTGCGCATGCCCACGATCCAGCCGGCCGCTGAGGCGACCACGATCGTCAGCGCGGGCAGCACCGCGTGGTCGAGCACGTCGCTGAGGTAGGTCCAGGTAAACGCCGGGAAGTCGGTGGCGTTGGCCGCACGCGAGGGCGGGAACCAGCCGAGCGTGATAGCGAACACGTCGATCGCGAGGAACGCGAGGAAGAAGTACGGCGCTGCCTGGAAGAACGTGACGACCGGCAGCAGGTTGTCGAGCCAGCTGCCGCGCCTCCAGGCGACGATCGCGCCGATGGCGGTGCCCACCAGGAAGCTGATCAGCGTGGCAACGCCAATCAAGCCGAGCGTGTACGGCAGTGCCTGCCGGATGACGGTGCTGACCGGCTCGAATCCGTTAGCGGAGGAAACGCCGAAGTTGCCGTGCAGGACGTTGTTCCAGAAGTGGGTGTACTGACCCCACAGGCTCGCGCTGGTATTGACGCCGAACTGAAGGTCCAGGGCGTGGATGACGGCCGGCGTGATGGTCACGCCCTGCATCTTGGCGATGATCGCATCGACCGGATTGCCGGGAATCAGCCGGGGAATCAGGAAGTCCAGGCTGATCGCGACGGCTGCGGTTACCAGATAGAAAAAGAGCCGCCGGGCTACCACTAGCATTTATCCGGCCTCCTCTGCCTTACGGGGGGCCGCGGACTGCGGATCGCAACCGCAGCTCTGGCGCCGGACGAGCTGGGTCGGCAGGGCGATGTCCCGGCCGCGGACTGCGGAGCCGGCTCCGCCGATCATCGAGTAGAGCGTCTCGAATGCGGTGGCGCCGAGATCCTGAATCGACTGCCGGACGCTGGTGAGCTGCGGGCGCAGGTGCCGCGCCACCGGAATGTCGTCGAACCCGGTAACGGCGACGTCATCCGGAACTGCGACGCCGTGGTGGGCCAGCGCGTGCAGCACGCCGATCGCGGACTGGTCGTTCGCGCAGACGATGGCGCGGGGGAGCCTTGCGCCGGCCGCGATCAGCCGCTCGATCGCCGCCGCCCCGCCTTCCGCCTGGTAGCCGCCCCGCCAGTCCTCACCTTCCAGCAGGGTTACGCCTGCGGCGCGGGCTTCGTCCGCGAGGGCGCTACCGCGGGCGAGGCTGTCCGGGCTGCCCTCATGTCCGGCGAGGTAAGCCAGCGTGCGATAGCCATGGTCAGCGATCAGGTGCCTGGCCACAGCCCGCATGCCGCCGTCGTTGTCACCGTGGACATTGGCTGTTGACGGGGTGGGCCGCCCGGCCAGCGTGACGACGGGAAGCTGCCGCGCGAGCC
The DNA here is from genome assembly GCA_036488155.1 of Streptosporangiaceae bacterium. GTDB lineage: Bacteria > Actinomycetota > Actinomycetes > Streptosporangiales > Streptosporangiaceae > JAJYUU01. The sequence goes on from DASXIA010000189.1 coordinate 11,107, forward strand.
GGTCAAGCTGATCCGGGTCGAGCACCCGGTCGTGCAGGATGATCCCGTCGCTCTTGCGGGCGAGCGCGAAGATCCGGCTGCCCGCGTCCGGCTCCTGCAGGTCGACTGTCCTGACCAGCAGGTCAAAGCCGTGCCGCTGCGCGACGATCTCCATGCCGCGGTTGATCATGTCGGGAAACTGGAGGTTCTCGTCCTCGTCGGTGAACATGCTGGCCTCATGCCAGGGCGGGCGCCGGACGACCACGCCCACGACTTCCTTGAGCCGTGCGCTGAGCGCCCTGGCCGCGCCGTCAGGCACGAAGCCAAGCTCGGCTACCGCCTGCAGCACCCGGTCCCTGGTGTCGGCGCGCGGGTTGCCCTGGGCGTTGAGGACGCGCGATACCGAGGCAATGGATACCCCGGCTGCCCTCGCCACGTCATAGATCGTGGGGGGCTGGCTCGCAGGGCCGACCTCTGAGCTCACCTATCCTCCGCCAGTCGCGCTTGTGCGGCAGCCCAAGTAAGCGCTTACCGGACGTGCCTTTAATTGCCCCGGCGAGGGGAGCCGGGGCTGAGGGCCTAGAAGAAAGCGCTTACTTGAAGCAACTGCGAGGAGTGTATGGCGGTGCGCGGAAGGTCGCAAGCGTCGGAGATGGCCGTTACCTCAACGTGACATTCGAGTTGACTCCGGCGGCGGGCGCCGAGCGAACCGCATCCGTGCAGGCCACGCGGTGTCGTCGCGGTGATTGTCCGGTTACGGAACGTACTCCCGGCCGAGCGGCGCGTCAGCAGGTATGTGACGGACGCAACACGGCTCAACGACATCGCGCGGCAGCTCACGGCCTGGGCCCGGAGCCAGCGGCATCCGGGGACGCCTGGCCCCAAGCCGGGCAGAGGATCAGACGGCGGCCAGTTCGCCCGCCGGTCGCAGCGTGAAACCCTCGTAGCCGCTCGCCGCGACTTCGTCGCATTTCTGCCGGTAGACGCCGACGCCTCCGACGTAAGGCAGGAATACCCGCGGCTTTCCGGGCACGTTCGCGCCCATGTACCAGGAGTTCGCTCTCGGGAACAGGGTGAGCGAGCCCACCTCGGCCACGTGCTGCACCCACTGCACCTGGGCCGCCTCCGTTGCCTCGATCGAGGCGTACCCGTGCTCGCGCAGGTACCTGATGCAGTCGCTGATCCACTCGACGTGCTGCTCGATCGACACCACCATGTTGCTGAGCACCGACGGACTGCCCGGCCCGGTGATGGTGAACAGGTTGGGGAAACCGGCCATCGCGAGTCCCAGGTATGTCCGCGGCCCGGCAGTCCACTGCGCGGCCAGCGAATGGGCGTTCCGTCCCACGATCTCGATGGTGGTCAGCGCGCCGGTCATAGCGTCGAATCCGGTAGCGAAGACGATGGCGTCGAAGTCGAAGTCCGCCGCGGACGTCCGAAGCCCCGCCTCCGTGAACTCGACCAGCGGGGTCTTGCGGAGGTCCACGAGGTGCACGTTCGGCCGGTTGAACGTGGCGTAATAGCCGGTGTCGAGGCACGGCCGCTTCGTCCCGAACGGGAAGCTGCGCGGCGACAGCGTCTCGGCAACCTCCGGATCGTGCACGATTTCCCGGATCTTGGCACGGATGAACTCCGCGGCAGTCTCGTTCGCGGCGGGGTCGAGCAAGATGTCGAGGTAACAGCCACCGAGCGAGACCAGGTCGCCCTTCTCCCACGCTGCCTGGTACCGCGCGGCGCGTTCGCCGGCGGAAGCCGCGAGTGCGAACTCGGTGGCCTCCGGCGCCGGGATGCCAGCGCGGGAGGTCCGCTGCAACTCCCGCCACGCCCGGTAGTTCGCCTTCATCTCGGCGACCTCGTCCTGCCCGAGCGGGCGGTTTCCTGCCGGCATGGAAAAGTTCGGCGTGCGCTGGAACACCGTCAGGTCGGCGGCCTGCTCGGCGATGATCGGGATCGACTGGATGCCCGATGACCCGGTGCCGATCACCGCGACGCGAAGCCCGTCGAAGCGGATCTCCTCGGTGCCCCAGCAAGCGGTGCGGTGCGTGCGGCCGCGGTACCGCTGCAGGCCCGGTACCTCCGGGAGCTTGGACGCCGACAGGCAGCCTGTCGCCATGATCAGGAACTGAGCGCTGATCTCCTGGCCGCTGTCCGTGGTGACTGTCCAGCGGGCCGCGTCGCCGGCATAGCGGGCGCTCATCACCCGGCTGCCGAACGTGATGTCCTTGCGCAGGTCGAACCGGTCTGCGACGTGATTGATGTAGCGCAGAATCTCCGGCTGAGTGGGGTACTTCTCGGTCCACTCCCAGTCCTGCTCAAGCTCCGGGGAGAACGAGTAGGAGTAGGACAGGCTCTGCACATCGCACCGGGCGCCGGGGTAGCGGTTCCAGTACCAGGTGCCGCCGATGTCGTCGCCAGCCTCGATAACCCGGGCGCGAAAGCCGAGCTCGCGCAGCCGGTACAGCTGGTACAGGCCGGCCAGGCCGGCTCCGACGACGATGGCATCCAGGTCCGGCTGATCAGGCATCTGCGTCACGCCCCGCCTGCTCGCTCAGAACGCGGTTCAATTGCTCGGTGATGTAGGCGATGCCTGCCGCGCTGCCCGGCAGGACGCCGACCATGGTGAAGAAGCCGTGCATCTGGCCGGGGAACCGGCGCAGCTCGACCGGCACGCCGGCGTCCCGCAGCCGCCGGGCGTAGGCCTCGCCCTCCGCGCGCAGCGGATCATGCTCCGCCGTCAGCACGATGGCCGGCGCGAGTCCGGTCAGGTCGGCGGCGCGGTTCGGCGAGGCGTCCGGGCTCTGCCGGCTCGCCGGGTCGGGCGCGTAGTGATCCCAGAACCACACCATCGAATCGCGGGTCAGCAGCAGCTGGTTCTCCGGGTCGGTGTACGTGTCGTTATCCAGGTCGGCGTCGGTGACCGGGTAGATGAGCACCTGGCTGGCCAGTTCCGGCCCGCCCGCCGCCCGCGCCTTCTGCGCGACGACGGCGGACAGGTTCCCGCCGGCGCTGTCACCCATCACCACGAGGGGAACGACGGTCCCGGCGATCTCGGTCATATGCTCGCTGGCCCATTGCAGAGCCGTCCAGGCGTCGTTTGCCGCCGCCGGATAGCGGTGCTCGGGAGCCAGCCGGTAATCGACGTTGACCACCGCAGCGTGCAGCGCGTTCGCGAGCTTGCGAGTGAGGTGGTCGGATTCCTCGATGTTGCCGATCACCCAACCGCCGCCGTGGTAGTACACCACCAGCGCGCGGATGTCGCCCTCGGGCACCAGGACTCGAACCGTGATGTGCCCGCCGTCCGGGGTCGCGACCTGCTCGTCGTAGGCCTTCCGCACCTCGGGCCCGGGTCCGAACAAGTCGGGCAGCGCCGCGGTGAAGCCGCGAGCTTCCTCCGGCGTCATCTCGTGCAGCGGCTTGGCGCCGCTCTCTGCTAGCTGACTGAGGAAACCTGCCGTCGCTTCATCGATCGCCATTGCTGCCTCCGCTGCGCGTCGAGCGCTGAGTAACCCGGACCGTCGGCCTGGCGGAAGCGCTGGTAGGAGCGCCGAGTGAGGGGCGGCCACCGTTGTCCCGCACTGGCCCCGCGCTCTGCGACGCTACTACGGGCCACTATCGGCGGCAATGGGCCGCATATGCGCCCTGGGGGCCCGGCCGCGGACCTGAATGCTGCACGATCTGATGATGCGCGCGCGCCCGGCGGCGGCCAGTGTTGACAGGTGGTTGCAGGCCAGCCCAGGGGAGGACCGGGACCGAATGAGCGACCTCATCGTTATCAGCTATCCAACCGAGCACACCGCGCGGGGTGTCTGGCACGAACTAGTCAAGCTGCAGCGCGACTTCCTCGTTGACCTGGACGATGCGGCGGTCATCCGCCGGGACAGTAACGGCAAGCTGCACGTGACGACACCCGCTCACCACGGCGCGGCCACGGGCACCCTGAGCGGATTCTTCTGGGGCACCGTCATCGGCCTGATCTTGCTCCCGTTTGCCCCGCTGTTTAGCGTGGCGGGTGGCCTGATGGGGAGTGCTCTTGGTGTCGCCGGAGATCTCGACATAAAGCAGGACTTCAAGAACCGCGCGCAGGATCTGGTGCAGCCGGGAACCTCCGCGATATTCGTAGTGCTGCGCAAGGCGGCCCCGGACAGGTTTTTCGAGGGCATCTGGCGCTACGGAGGCACCGTGCTGCGGACCTCACTGGCGCCCGACGCCGAAGTGCACCTGATGACGGCTCTGCACGGCGATCAGGCCGCCGCGACGCCGCAGCAGCGGCGTACGCCGACGGCGCACGCCGCGCATCTGGCCGGCAGCTATGGCATGGCCGAGTCCGCGACGCGCGAGACGGTGTCGCCGGGTGGCTCGCGGGCAGATGAGGGCTTATCCGGATCCGGCTGGCGGCATCGCGCCCGCCATGTGCTCGGCAAGCCGCTCGACTGCGGTTCGCAGCCGGCGGAAATATGCTGCCCGGCTCAGCAGAAGTTTGCTTGCCGCCTCCTCGTGGCTGCGCAACGGCTCCAGGTAGCCAGCGATCAGCACGCTGCGCATCAGCCTCTCGGACTCGCTATCGCCGAATGCCTCGCCGGCGGCCTGCCAGACCATCCGCTGCACCGACTCTGCCCGTTCCTGGACCGTAGTGCCCTGGGCCAGCGGACTGCGCGCCAGTTCGCGCGGCACCCGGAAGTTCCTCAGGATTTCGCGCACCGCCTCCGGGTCGGCGGCGGACTGCTGCGGGGACTGAGGGACCGGCAGGCCAAGCTCGGCGTAGATCTGCGCCCGCAAGAACGTGAACACGCCGCCCGGGCCGTAGTCGAGCCGATGGCATTGCACGGCGGCCTCACCGATCTGGACGTCAAGGTCAGCCAGATGCGAGGCGCCCAGAGCGCCGGCGAACTCGAGCGCGCCCGGAAGCGCGGGGTCGATCGGGAGGTAGGCGAACCTCGGGCGGGCGGCGCCGCAGCGCAGCATGCCGGCGATGCCGAGCATCGCCTGCACCTGACCCTGGGTGAAGTCGATAGCCGCGTGCCACATCACCGACTCCCCGGCTGCCGCGTTCCTGCGGGCATGGGCCAGCCACGGCCCGGCGATGGGGTCGTCATCGGCGAACGCCGGAGCCGTCGCCAGACTCATGCTCACGAGGAAGCCGCAGATGTGGTCGGAGAGGTCCCTCGCGACCGCTACCCGGTCGGGCGCCTCGGTGAAGTACCTCCGGGTCAGCTTCCACCATTCGCGAGCGTGACTGTTCGTGAGGCTCTCGATGCGCTCCGCGTCGCCAGGGCGAACCGAGTCGATCCGGAAGCTGACATTGCCGTCCCAGCCGAATCCCCAGCGCAGCAGCGGGTTCTCGACCAGGTGCGCCAGGTCGATCATCATCGTCAGGTCGCCCGCCATGCCGCGCGAGTAGAGGTAGTCGGCGATGCGCCGCCTCGTATCGCGTTCCAGTTCGGGATTGCGGAGCCGGAGGTCGGCCAGCAGCGCTTTGCGCGCGAGGTCATGCAGGGCGATGCCGGTGCCAAGCTCTTCAGTAATAGTCAGCTCGGACAACTGGCGGTAGCTCAGATCCGCGTCCTCTGCCGGCAGCACGGCGCGAAGGAGTTCGGGCGTGGTCGTCCGGGCGACGATAGCGATGCCGAGCGCGGACGGCCGGACTTCGTGCAGCTCGGTCTCTACCAGCCGGTTGAGTAGCGACCGCAAGATGTCAGGCCGGTCCGGAGCGGTGGCCGCGTTCCAGCCGGGATCGGCGATCGCGGCGTCGGCGGCCAGTGCCAGAGCCAGCGGCGATCCCGCTGCCCAGTCGACGATCGCCGAGACGCGATCATCGGTGAGACCTCGCGCGGCTAGCAGGCGCCGTGCTTCCCGCGGTGCCAGCCCGCCGAGGTCAAGGCGCGCGGTCAGTCCTTCCCAGCCTCCGGTGAACCAGCCCGGATCGGGGGCCCCGCGCCCGGCGATCACGACCACCGCCTGGTCAGGCAACTTGGGCAGCAGCTCATGCCGGAGCTGTGAGTCCAGCGCGGTCATCCGCTCATAGGAGTCGAGCAGTACCAGCAGCCGGTCGTGCTGGCATGCCTGGTGCAGTGCCGTCTCTAGTGCCCCCGGCCCCGGGCCGAGCTCGCGTGCGTCGATGGCCACGACACTGATGCCGCGATCTCGCGCATGCCTGGCGGCCTCACGAAGCAGCGCACTCTTGCCGATCCCGCCGGGCCCGCAGATGTGCACGACGCTAGCGGGCGGGTCATCGGAATCCAGGCACTGGTCCAGGAAGGCGATCTCGGTGCCCCGGCCGGTGAAGCGCACCCGGTCCCGGTCCTCGAGCCTGGCGGCGAGCGTGCGGCGGGGGATGTCTACCGTCAACTGGTCCGTCCCTGCTCGCGGGCCGTGAAGGTCCGCGGCGCTCGGTCTCCGGCGGTATCCGCAGGGCAGGAAGGCGGGCCAGCGACACGGTTAGGGTACCAAAGCGAGACCTTGCTGATACTGCCTCGCGCCAGCCTCTATGTGCGCCCGGATGCCTGGCGAAGAATGCCCACGACGCGACCTACTCGGTGTCGGGCGCGGCTACTGTTCGGACAGAATCGCCTCGAGTTCGGCGAGCGGGTCCCGGACGACCGGGCCAGTAGTCCTGACCACAGCTCGGCGGATCGTGCCCGGGAACGGGAATGGCGCGGTGTAGCCAGTCCCGATGGCAGGTCCCCACTCGT
>DASXIA010000192.1:0-25346 GCA_036488155.1 Streptosporangiaceae bacterium
GGCGGGTAGCGGGACTGCGGCGCCTGCGGGAGCGGCTCCAGCGGACGCAAGTCCGCGTCGCTCGGCCGATCCGGATTTCCGGCTGCGACCCCCTGAGGGTCGGTGATCGTTGGGCTGAGATTGAGGAGTTCATCGAACACGTCCAGCCACGGGCGGACGAGGACTCCTACGTCCGCCTATTCGAGGAGCTCGGACGCCTGCACACTGCGCTCAAAGCAGTCTGGGAGCCCAGTCCGCCCGAACCCCTCGACGACCACAGAACACTCGGGCAACTGCGTTACTCGGTCGGCTTCACACGCCGCAGGCTCGGACCCCGCAGCGAGCCGGTCGTGCGTCGGATGCGCCAACTGACTGGCGAGCTCTCCAAGCTCCGGAAGGAGGTCGAACTGCCATGCACTCCGATTCATGGGGACTACAAATTGGGCAACGCGGGAGAACTGTCAGACGGCTCATGGGCCACCTTCGACCTGGATTTTGCGAGGGTCAGGGAGCGGCTGTACGACATCGCGGCCAGCCTGAACCACGTAGCACAGAGCGGCGCATTCCAAGGCGGCCTGGTGAGGCTCCCCGCCGTCGACTTGCTCGAGCCGCGACGACTGCTCGACGCCTACGAAGGCACGGCTGCGGAACCGCTGACTCGCGACGAGCACCGTTGGCTCCCCGGCGCTCTAGCCCTTGTACCCCTGCACTGGGCTGCCACCGCGGGACTCGCGGGCGGCGGCATCAGCGAGGCCGAGAGCGCAATGACCGCCGCCGAGGCCTGGTGGTCGCGCCGGGCTGAACTGTCGTCGTAGTCCGGCGGCCCCGCTCGGGGACTGGAGTTCTCTCGGCAGAGCTCCGACTCACCTGAAGCGGCTGGCATGTCGCGCTAACCAACCTCTGCGATGAGCGTGGAGGAGCGTACCCTCGGGCGTGCCTTAGCCCCCCACCCCGGCCGGCAGTCGCATAAGTGCCGTTTCCGAGCGTTTCGGACCCGGGCTTGGACGGGCTCGAGACCCATCCGGTATCACTCGGACCTGAAGTGCCCCGGGACGACGGTTCAGTTTGCGCGATCGGCGGGCGATGGGCGTCCCCGTACGCGCGGACATATCGGCGGAGGGCATGACCCCGAGGTGCCGATCGGGGACATGCCGAACGCGCACGCAGAACATCGCCTGCGACGGTTCTGAGGGCGATCCGAACGACGGATATCTCATGCCGCCCCGCCGACCAGCCTGGTCACCTAGCGTGACTTGGATTCGAGTCAGGCGTGGTGCCAGATCGCCGACTATGTGAGGCTCCCTTCGCTTTGGTCTCAATGCGCTTGCGTGTACAGATCAGCCATTTCGGAGCGGCCCAGGTCCGGCTGGGCGTATCGGTTCGCTGGTGCCTGTCCCTGCCTGGTAGCCGCGGGACGCGCGCTGGGCGGCGGGTTTGGGCCCTAGCTGATGGCTCCGGTATCGCCGGCTCTCGGCGGGCCGGCTGGGCGGGTGGGTTCAGGTGATGCTTCCGCTAGCGCGTACTCAACGGCGCGGCTGCCTCCCAGGGACTGGCCCCGTGTCTAGGCATGCTCGAATGCCGCATCTCCCATGCGGGAGCGCAGCGCGGCCAGGAGACCATCGTGGTGGGCGGCGCGGGGCACGAGCGCGTGCAGCCAGCCGCTGCCCTTGGCTTGCATGAGCGCGCCTGCGGCGGCGAGCAGATGCACGGCGCGCTCCAGGTTGTCCTGCCGGATGGCGACCGCGGCGAGCGCCTCCAGGTAGTAGGCGACGCTTGGTTCGTCCGCGGCCTCGGCCGACTGCGACACCCCTTCCTGCAGGCGTTCCGCCGCGCCGGTCAGATCGCCCTGTGCCTGGCTGCTGAGCGCCAGGTCGTAGAGCGAGACGAGGATGGTGATCCGGTCCTGCGCGCTGCGGGCCGCGTTCAGGGCTTCGGTGAACAGTTGCGCTGCGCCCAAGAAGCTAGGGCACGCTCGTGAGCTGCGTGAACTGGCCAGGCATGTCCCAACGACTGCGGGATTTACCGGTCCGGCGCCTCGATCGACCGCGAGGCGTGCTAGATGGACTGGCTATGGAACAAGCTCAGCCGGGCCCGGGTAGGCATTCCCCGCGTCCATAAACGCCCGGCTCAGCGAGTCCGTCGGTAGGTGACCTCCAGACACCCGTTCTTGAACGGGATGGCGGATACGAGTTCGAGGCGAGGCGACTTGGTGATGTCGTCGAACAGTCGCGTGCCGGTGCCGGCCAGATAGGGGAAGACCGTGATGCGGTACTCGTCGATGAGGTCACGCTCGATAAGCGACTTCCAGAAGCCGACGCCGCCGTGCGCGACGATTGCGCCGTCGCCGCCCTGCCTGAGCGCGTCGATCTCCGTGTCCAGGCTGCCGCTCGCGACTGTCGAGTTTGCCCAGTCGGCGCTGGCCAGCGTGCGGCTGAAGACGACCTTGCGCGCCGCGTTCATGAGGTCGGCGTAAGGATGGTCGGTGGCGGTCGGGAAATACCCCGCCCCGCCCAGATAGGCCACCCGGCCCATGACGTGCAGGTCGGCGCTGGCATACAGCGCGCGGGTGCGCTCTTCCACCGCCGGTTCGTCGGGCAGTTCGCGGCAGAAGTCGAAGAAGGGGGTGTCCTCGGTTGCGATCACCCCGTCGATGGAGTAGTCGAAGATCCGCGCGATCACGGTGCGCATGCGATTGCTCCTTGAAGTGGTCGGTGAAGAGTCGCCGATGGCGAGCGGGCCGGGGTGCCTAGGCTAGGTATTTGGCGAGGCCGTCGAGCATCTCGCTGGTGCCTCCCTGGCGCAGCCGCGGTGCGTCCGCCCCGTCGAAGCCATCGAGGTACGCGCCCTGCTCGGTCCAGGTCAGCGTGGTGCCGTCATCCGTCTTGCCGAGCTCGATGGTGGCGACGGAGACCGAGAAGCGCACGCCGTCGGCGTACATCTCGTAGCTGTAGACGAGCCGCTGGCCGGGCACGATGTCGTAGTAGAAAGCGTCGTAGGTGTAGTTGACGCCCTGGTAAACAAACCCGAATCGCTCGTGCCCGCTAACCCGGAAGTCGAACTCGGCCGGGTCGGTGGCCGGCTCGGCCTCGGCTATGTCGCCTGTGTCGGCCCAGGCGTACTTGGCCTCCTTGGATGCGAACGCCGCGAACACGCGTGACGGGCTGGCTGGGTAGGTCCGCTCGAGCACGAACGTGTCGTGGATGATGGAACGCTCTGTCATGGGTCTTCCTCCTTGGTCTCAGGCTGGAGCATGTGGTGCGGCCGGCCCGGCGTCCCCGGTGTCCGGTTGGTCGGCGGTGTCGGCCAGGTACTCGCCGAGCCTGTCGAGCCGCCGTTCGACGAATGTGCGGCGCTCGGAGATCCAGCGCTCGGCCGACCGCAGGGTCTGTGCGTTGAGGCTGCAGGTTCGGGTGCGGCCGAGCTTGCGTGACTGCACAAGACCGCTCCCCTCGAGGATCTGCACGTGCTGCAGCACGGCGGCCAGCGACATGGCCATCGGCTTCCCGAGCTCGCTGACCGACGCGGGTCCCTCGCTGAGCCGCTCGAGCATGCGCCGACGGCCAGGGTCGGCGAGTGCACGGAAGATCCGGTCCAGGTTCAGTTCCGGATCCAGCACATTGTTAAGCACATGCTTGAGCATGGCGACCGCTCTGGGAATAGTCAAGCGTTCACTTGAGTACGGTCCTGGCGCGCCATTGTCCGATCGCGTCGAGGGCCGGTGCGAATACGCTCACGCGAGAGGCCAGGGGCCAGGGGCCAGTTTGAGCTGACCTAGTTACCTGTGCGGCGCACCATTGCGTATCCAGGGGCAAGGAGCTGATCCGCTCGTCGGAACGCCTTAGGCGCGAGAAGTGCTTCCGGGCCGCCAAGACCAGCGGCCTCGACCACTGCCAGGTCCGCCGCTGGCCCAGCCGCAGTGCGGGTCACCTGCTGGCCGCACCGTCTTGTGGCAAGCGCGCTTCAGCAACTGGCCCAGCGGGTTGGCTGGCAAGGAGCGGCTGGCAGCCGAGCCGAGTCCGTCGGCTCAGGGGAAGTCGGCCTTGGTGATTCCGTCGGCGTGGCCGGTCGGCCACTGGACCAGTTCGATTCGATAGCCGTCCGGGTCGGTGATCCAACTGGTCCGCGGTGCGTCCGCGTGGCCAGGGTCGGCAGCCGGATCGGCCGCAATGCCCTTAACGGCAAGATCGGCGAGGGTTGCATCCAGTGCCTCGACCTGGATGACGAGATGATTGATACCGGTGCCGAGATCTGCTGTGCCTTTCGCCGGGTCGTGGACCAGTTCGATGGTGACGAAGGGATCGCCCGGCAGCTGGAGCATGGTCAGGCTACCGAACGATGTCCCCTCGACGGTCCCGATGACCGTGTAGCCGACGGCGCGGTAGAACGCGAGTGACGGCTCCAGATCGCTCACCCGCAGGCCGACGTGCAACGTGCGCATGGTGGGCACCCTAGCCCAGCTAGGCCCTGGTGGAGTGGCGCGTTCCCTGGGCGAGTGGCTGGTTCAGGCGTGTGGGCCGACCGTCACAAGGCACGCCGTCAGCGGCGGAACAGGATGAGTCTCAAGATCGCTGGATGACGGCCGCAGTGGGTTTCGGATGCGGGGACCTGGTTCTAGGTCGGCCGGCTGGGTTGCCGACGGATGGTGAGAGACTTCGCCCATGGCACCGCAGGAGGTTGATAGTTACCTCGCTGCCCTCGGCGAGCCGGAGCGGACCACATTGGAGGACCTGCGGCGTGCCATCCTGGCGGTCATTCCCGACGCCGAGCAGTGCATCTCATATGGGATGCCAGCGTTCAAAGTGGGGGGCAAGACCGTCGCTGGCTTCGCTGCGTTCAAGAACCATCTGAGCTACCTGCCGCACAGCGGATCCGTACTTCAGAAGTTGGGCGAGGACCTCGCCGGCTACCAGAGCACGAAAGGCTCTCTGCACTTTGCGGCCGGTGAGCCACTGACTCGTGGTCCGGTGAAGAAGCTCGTCAATACGCGAATGCGGGAGCTCTGACCTCGTTAGCCCGCTCGGCGGCATGGTCGGCGCGCGAGGTGGTTGGGGGTGACCACCAGTCCGGGCGAGTCGCTAGTGGCGGCTGGCCGTCATGGGCCGCCTACTCCTCGATGGCACCGCCGATCCGCCGCAGGTGCCGCCGGAAGGTGTAGGACGGTTCGGCTGCCCGCCGCGTCAGGTATTCAGTGAAGGCTGTCTGCTGGCGCAGGGTCTGGCCCGCCTGGATCTTGCGGGCCTGATTCCGCTCGACCTCCCCGATCTGCCGGGCTGCATCCAGGACCTCCCCGGCCTGGCTGGCCCCGACGAACACCACGCCGTCGTCGTCGCCGACTACGATGTCGTCGCGGGTGACTATGCATTCCCCGAACCGTGCGCTGACCAGCGCGGCTGGCTCTTGCTCATCGAGGCGGACAGGGCCGGCCGGACAGCGGCCGTAGCTGAATACCGGCAGGGCGATCTGGGTCAGTTCCGCCGTATCGCGGTGCCGTCCCCACACCACCACCCCGCCGACCCCCGCCGCTTGTGCCTCCAGCACGACCAGATCGCCAACGCACGCCTCATCTTCGCGCCCGCCGTTGTCGACGACCAGGACGTCACCATCCGCGGCTCCGGAGAACGCTTCCAAGAACACATCAACGCTGCCGTAGTGGCGGGCCGGCAGCACCCGTCCGGCGATCCGCTGGCGCGGGATGACCGCGCAGATCCCCGGCGGCGCGACCCGCAGCGGCACTCCCGCGCGGATGCAGGCATCGGCCACCAGTGGCGTGGAAAGGCCGCCGAACTCCGTCAGCATCCCTGCCCGTTCTAGCTCGCTTCCGGTCACACTCCCAGACGCTACCCGTAGACGCGGAAACCGTCTTGAACGATGGAGCACCCCCGCGATCTTCGGCCTATCGCGCTGACCGGGTGTGGCGCTCATGTCGAGTGCGGGGGGACCTCGATGCGGCAGATGAGCGCACTCTGCTCTGTCACCATGCGTTGTATGCGAATGACTTACGACCGCGAAGCGGTGCTGTCCATGGCACGACGACATCGGCGCGACTGACGCGCCCGGCGCTGCCGAGTTCCCCGACGAGAGCCGCTGTAGTCTGCCGTCATGAGCACACGCGAGGACGCGCGCACGATCGTTGACTTGCCAGCGCCTTCCTCCCCGCTGACGATGATGAGCCGTTGGACCCGGATCACCGGCGCGGACCGCTGTGAAACAGACATTCGGCAAGTATCACGGAGACCGCCGATGACGAGTCATGCGACCGCTCATCGGCGGATCCGGACGACGTCAGCGAACAGGACGACCTGATCGGTGTGCCCTGGCTGATGATTAGCGAGGAGCCGTCAGCAGCACCGAACGGCGGCACCGTGCGCGTCATGCTGATTGCTTGAGGCTTTATAGGTCGGGCCATTGGTGCGGCTCTACGTAGCCGTGGTAGCCGCGGAAGAACCAGTCCGCGAGGTCGTCTAGGCGCTCGATGCAGTCGTTGTAGTACTGCTCCGTTCCAGGTCGCGGGAAATTCGGGTGGAAGGTCCAGTTGCGGACGAAACGGGAGACCTCATAGAACCCGTCGGCCATCCAGCGATCGAGCTGATCGTGCTCACGGAAGCGCTGACAGGCCCAACGCATGGTCTTCTCCAGGCGGCTGAAGGCTGGCCTGTCCCACTCGATCCGGTCAGCGCGCAGGTTCAGAAGGAACGTGCCTTCCGCGGCGGCGAACTCCCTCCGAAGCTGATCCAGTAGCTCCTCCTCGTGCATAACGGCGATCATCGCGTGTTGCAGGTCTCGAGTCGATTGGGCGTCGGGGCTGTCTGACAGACCGCGCCGAAAGTCCAGTTCGGCACCACACTGCGTACCGCACTGATCGGTTCGATTTAGCGCCAGATCGGCGGATCTTGCGCACGGGCGCGGACCAGCGCAAGTCACTCAGCGTGAGCTGATCGCCGACGCAGCGCGCGGCCAGATCGTCGCCTCGGCGCGCTGCGTCTGCGATTCAGTCCCCGCTGTGAGCGTGCGCAGATTATGCGGTTCTGCGCGGGTGACGCTGTGCCCGAGATGTTCACCACGGACGCCAGTACATGCGACCTCGGTGCTCTGTGGTCGCGTAAGTGCTGCGTCGCCGAATCTGCCCGGATAGAAGATTTGTAGCGCCGCTGCGCGGTGCCGGGTCTGCACCAGCCTCCTGCCGGCGCCGCTCACCCCCAGGCGGCCCGGCACCAATGCCGCAGGAGCCCCGAGGGTGGTCCGCACCGCAAATCATGCCCGCGCCGCCGCGAGCATCAAACTCAGGAGATATGTCTAGTAGTAGGATGAATATCCCCTAAGGCCATCAATTACCTTCTTCGCGGACACCGACGATCTGCATCAGCGACATCACGCGGGAGGAACGGGGTCGGCCTTGGCTTGTGCAGTTCTCATTTCGGCGTGTGACGTGGGCGGCGTGCTCGCTGGGCGAAGTGGCCCAGGGCGGAGCAGGGCGCTGGCGGTGACTGCGCCGACTGCGAAGATGCCGGCGGTCCACCAGAAGGCGGTGTCGTAGCCGTGCGCCAGCGCCAGCCCGGTCAGGGCCGGGCGGCCGATGAGCCGGGCCGCGGCGAAGTGCGCGGTGAGGTAGGCGGTGACGGCGGCGGCAAAGATGGTGTTCAGCAAGGACGTACCGACCGAGGCTCCGAGTTGCTGGCCGACGGTGACGGTGGCGGAGGCGACGCCGGCCTCCTGCGGGGCCACGCCGAAGGTGCCGGTGTTGATCACCGGTGCGATCACCATGCCTAGGCCGATTCCGGCCAGGATGATCGGGCCGAGCACACCCGCGGCATAGGCGGTGTGCGGGCCCAGTTGGGCCAGCCACGCTGCCCCGGCCGCGGCGGCCAGCATCCCGACAGCGACCAGTGGCCTGGGCCCCACCCTGGGCATCAGCACGATCGTGGACAGATTGGACGCGATGATGAGGCCGGCGCTGATTGGCAGGAACGCCAGGCCGGTCAACAGCGGCGAATACCCGAGCGTCTGCTGCAGGTAGTAGGTCAGGAACAAGAAGATCCCGAACAGCCCGGCCGAGGCGATGAACATCGACAGGTAGGCGCTGCCTCGGTTGCGGTCCAGCACCACCCGGGGCGGCAGCAGCGGGTGGGCCGCCCGGCTCATCCACAACGCGAAGGCCGCCAGCAGCGCCACGCCAGCGGCGAGGAACCCCCAGGTGGACGGCGCGTGCCAGCCGCGCGTGGCCGCGTTCGAGAAGCCGTAGACCAGGCAGAACACGGCGCCGGAGACCAGGAGCGCGCCCGGGATGTCCAGCCTGGGCTTAACTGGGGACCGCTGGCGCTTCAGCAGCAGCGCTCCCCCGGCAAAGGCCACCCCGGCGAAGACCAGGTTCACATACATCGTCCACCGCCAGGACAGGTACTCGGTCAACGCACCGCCGAGCAGCAGGCCCACCGCGCCGCCGGCCCCGGCGATCGCTCCGTAGACGGCGAACGCCCTGCCGCGGTCCTTCGGCTCGCTGAACGTGGTGGTCAGCAGCGACAGCGCCGACGGCACCAGCAACGCCGCGAACGCGCCCTGGCAGGCCCGCGCGGTCACCAGCATCGCGAAGTTGACCGAGGCACCGCCGACCGCCGAGACGCCGGCGAAACCGGCGAGGCCGGCCAGGAACGTGACCTTCCGGCCCAGCAGGTCGGCCAGCCTGCCGCCGAGCAGCAGCAGGCTGCCGAACGCCAGGCTGTAGGCCGTGACCACCCACTGCCGGTCCACGGTCGTGAAGTGCAGCGCCCGCTGAGCGGACGGCAGCGCGACGTTCATCACCGTCAGATCCAGCACCACCATCAACTGCGCCAGTCCGATCACGCCCAGGATGAGCCACCGCCGCCGGTTCCAGGTGCTGCTGACTAAGGTGACGTCAGACATGGGACTCACTACTTCTTTCTCTGTCGTTATTGCATACGCCTGAAGTTTGGTATACTGGTGATGTGATTACTGCACTAATAGTGCAGCGGATTTGGACGAACGTCAAGGCTCCGGGCGGGTCACGATGAGCGCCCCACCGGACGCAACGAGCCAGCCCGATGCGACGACCCAGCCGCCTGACCGAACGAGCCAGCCGCCGAAGCGGTACGCGTCGCAGGTGCGCGACGAGCAGGCCCGCCGTACCCGGCGGGCGATCGTCACCGCGGCTCACGACCTCTTCTTGGCCCAGGGTTATGCGGCCACGACGATCGACGGGATCGCGGACGCCGCGCACGTGAGCCGGCGTACCGTGTTCAACTCGGTGGGCGGCAAGGTGGCCCTGCTTAAGCTGGCCTGGGATTGGGCCATCGTCGGCGACGACGAGCCGATAGCCCTGGCCGACCGCCCGGCGATCAAGGCGATCCTGGCCGAGTCCGACCCGCGGAAGGCACTCACACTCTGGGTGCAGACTGTGACCGACGTCGCCGCTCGCACCACGCCGCTCGGCGAAGTTCTCATCGCCGCGGCCGATATCGACCCGGCGGCGGCACAGCTGCTCGCTGAGGCGAGCCGCAACCGGATGACGGGCGCTAGCGCGTTCATCCGGTATCTCGCGTCCCTGGACGGACTGGCCGTCGGCATAACCGAGCAACATGCCGCGGAACTCTGCTGGGCGCTCACAGACGGCCACCTCTACCGGCTGCTGGTCGCTCAGCGCAGCTGGAGCACCGCCGACTTCAACCTATGGCTGTCCGACAGCCTCGCGGCGGCAGTGCTGCATGCCTGAACGGGCGGCAACCGGCGACCCGGCCCGGTCGGCATGCCGGACATCACCGACGTCCGCCGTGCGCTGATCGACCCCGACCTCTCCCATCGCCCCACCCCCGGCAACGCCCGGTCGCGGTAAAGCCAGCGGCACAGCCCGTGGTCAGTTCAGTGTGCAGAACATGGCGATATGTGCACGGTCGGCGGTCCGCGAGCCGGCGCGGCCGGTATTGCGCTGGCTACGAAGGGGGCCCAGGTCTTTCATACGGTCACGCCCATCACAGGCCAGATGTGCTGTGGTTCTACAGGCCGGCGTCAGCTAGCCTCGCGGAGCGCATCTGCATGACCAGTCCAGGTGGTCAAAGCCCTGCCGCGTCGGCGAGCAGGTCCACTTGTTCCACCCCGCCGCCGTTGGGGAGGAGGATGAGTTCGTCGCAGCCCGCCTCGGCGTAGGCGGCGACCTCACGGGCCACCTGCTCGGGAGTGGTCAGGCCGGCCGCCACGCTGTGCTGGGCGTACGGGCCAGCGAAGGCGTAGTAGTCCAGGAGGCGGCCGCGTAGGCGCTGTTCGGCGTCCGGCCCCAGGGCGAAGTTGGCAGTGCCTATCAGGCGGGGGGTCCCGGCCCTGCCCGCGTCCTGCCAGGCCTTTCTGACTTTGGGAAGGAAGGCGCAGAAGTCGGCCACACCGGATGCACCGCCGACGCAGCCCACTCCGTGGGCGGTCATCCGGCGCAGGGTGGCTTCGCTGGTCCCGCCGAACAGCAGCGGCGGGCCGCCGGGCGTGGCCGGGGCCGGGCCGGTGCCGTCACCGGGCCGGTCCCATTGCCGGACGGCCCGCTCCACCAGGGCGTCGAACAGCTTTCCGCGGCGCCGGAAGTCGATGCCGCCGACGGTGTAGTCGTCTTCCCGGGGGCCAGGGGCGAGCCCCAGGACGAGCCGGCCGCCGCTGAGACGGTCCAGTGTGGCCGCGGACTTGGCGAACAGCGCGTGGTTGGCACGCAACGGAGCCAGCAAGACGACGGTGGTCAGCCGGATGCGGGAGGTCGCACCGGCCGCCACGGCCAGCTCGGTGAACGGCTCGTAGCTGTCGTAGACCAAACGGTCGATCGTGCCCAGGCTGGTGAAGCCACGCTCCTCAGCGCGCCGGGCCCAGGCCGTGACCGGCATTTCCGGGGCCGGGCATAGGACCGGCAGGCCGATGCCGATGTCCATGAGGCTCCTCCCGACCGGGCGGACCTCTGTCCGCTGCAGTCACCAGGGGTATTCCCCCTGGCACAGTTTCGGACTCACCCGTCGTTACCTCCTCCCGGCGGCGGAAGGGGGCGGCGCAGCTGCCGCGCAGGGCTGCCGAGCCGCCACAGCCCGACCACTGAGCTCGCATCGCAGAACGTCCAGTTCGGCGCCCGGCTCAGCGTCATCGCAGAGGTTGTATACCTGGCTTGTGGATCGCCTGCCGCCCAGGCCAGGGCCCGGCCGGGTGCTGCCACGCCGCATCCGCCCCCGAGCAGCGACAGCAGCAACGCCTCCGGCATGAACCATTAGCAGCGAGGCACAGCGAGCCTCTCGATGCCAGCGAGCGTTGCCTCCAAAAACATCCTCATCTCATGCAGATCCGCGCGTCCGAGCAAGTGCGGTCGGCCGCGGTCCTCTGCACCGGAACGCCTGGGATCACCGGCCGCTAAGCGGCCGGTCCGGGCCGTGGTCAGGGCTCGGCCTCGCAGTCTTCGACTTGGCGCTCGGGTTGGCCATCGGGTGGCGGTTTTCCGGCCCTGAGCGACATCGGCGCCGGCCGCCACCAGAGCCTGGGTGACGGCCGGCGCGGCAACCGTCGGGTCGGAGACGACGAGGACGTAGCCGGCGGGGCGTCTTGGCGCCAGCCCTCGGCGGCTGGGAGACCGACGAAAACGCGGCCCGGGTCGGGGAGCGGGACGAGGGTCGCGACCGTGAGCGTCCTGGCGAACAGCTCGTCGCGGAGCTCGTCGGGCCGGCAGATCCTGCGCAAAGTCGTGCTCAAGATAGCGGCGCGGTCGCAGAGGCGCTCGGCCTCCTCGAGGCGGTGGGTGGTAACGAAGATCGTGACGCCGCGCCCGCGCAGCTTGTCGATCAGCTCGTAGACGTCGCGGGCGGCGGCCGGGTCCGGGCCGGCGGTCGGCTGGTCGAGAAACAGCACCTCGGGGTCGCTGAGCAGCGCCCTGGCCAGGTAGAGCCGCTGGCGCAGGCCCTTGGACAGGGCGCCGAAGGCATGCGGGCCTGGCCGATGCGGCCGAACTCACTGCTTGCAAACAACGCGGGAAAGGTTGACTAATGCAAACCTCGGTTCCCTGAATATCAGGTGCTCATGCTGCCTTTGAGCCAGCGCTTTGATCAGGCTGCGGGAATGCCGAGCATCCGCCTCGCCCATTCCTGCGCCCTGTTCCAGCCGGCTGCCTTCTCCCCGCCCAGTCCGGTCAGCCCCGCCCCTGGCGAGGCACGAGATCGGGTCGAACCCCTTGGCCCAACCGGGCAACTGCTTGCCGGGCCGCCGGCCAAGTGCTAGCGTGCGCTCGATCCGGGAGCCTCCTGGAAATGGCGGCAAAGCGCACTCCTGCGCACCGGAGAATGCGGAGGATGACATTGCCGTCTTTAAAGCACCGCGCTCGCGTGGTCGGCTTCATCGCCACGTCCGGCCTGGTGGCAGGCCTGATCGCCAGCGTGGCCCCGGCCAGCGCAACGACGCACTACGACATCAACACCCTGGCAGGCAAGCTCGCCTCGCTGAACGGGACGGCTGGCCTGCAGATCCGCTTCTCGGCGTTCCTGCAGGAGGAGGCGCAGGACCCGTCGGCAACGCAGACCCCGACCTCACCGATCACGCCGTCGTTCGTCCAGTCCAGCCCGCTGGACGGCAACACCGTGGCAGCGCCAGACGTGACCGTCAACCAGGACACCGCCGCGGCTCCGCAGAACGAGACCGCGATCGCCGTAGACCCCAATAACCCGAATCGGGTCGTCGCGGCCGCGAACGACTATGCCCCCCGCACCTGGTCGTGCACGGTCGGGGGCACGCCGTGCAGCGCGCTCGGTGACGGCTACTCTGGCACCTATTTCTCTAACAACGGCGGCACCACCTGGGCCGGGCTATCCAGCGACCCCTCCCACCTCGGCACGCTCATACCCGGAGTCGAGCGCCTGACCGGCGGCCAGTACGACGCTGGCGGTGACCCCTCAGTCGCCTTCGACAGCAAGGGCAACGTCTACTACGCCGGACTCGGCTTCAATCGCACGAGCGCGCCGAACACGGTGGCGGTCAACAAGGGGACGTTCGACAGCAGCGGGAACCTCACCTGGGGACCGCCGACCTTCGTCGACCAGACAACGTCACCTGCTGTCCTGAACGACAAGGAATGGATCGCCGCCGACTCGAACCCGTCAAGCCCGTTCCGCGATCGCGTCTACGTGACCTACACCAGGTTCATCTTCAACGCTCATACCGGAAGCTTCGTCCAGGCGCCCATCCAGTTCGCCTACTCGGCCGACGGCGGCGCGACCTTCAGCACGCCGGTCAACATCGGCGGCAACGTCCTCTACGACCAGGGCTCGCGCCCGATCGTCGGGCCGGACGGGACGCTGTACGTGATCTTCGAAGGCTCCACCCGGCTTGCCGCCCTGAACAGCGAGTGGATCGTCAAGTCGACCGATGGCGGAGCCAGCTTCAGTAAGCCCGTGAAGATCGCCGACGTCCAAGACATCATCCCGCCGGCGAACACGGCCTTCCGGGTCAACAGCTTCCCGGCCGGCGCGGCCGCGCCGAACGGTGACCTGTACGTGGCCTGGTCGTCGCAGCAGAGCAACTCCGGTGGGCTATGCCCGACAGCGACCAACAGCGGCTGCCACGTGACCGCCATGTTCAGCAAGTCCACTGACGGCGGCGCGACCTGGTCGGCGGCGGCGCCGATCTTCCCCAGCGTCGACGCCTCCAGCCGGACGGCGATTGGCTACCCGGTGACGCAGCCGGACGGCACCACGCTGAACGCTCCGGCCGCTCGCCCGGTCGACACACTCTGGCCTGGCGTGGCGATCTCACCGTCCGGCCGGGTATACATGTCCGCCTACGCGGCCGATATCGTCTCGCCCTGGCAGACGTGCGCCGCCGGGCCGCCCGCTCCCGAGGGGCGGATCAACTGCACTACGCTCGGCAACTACATCAACAACGCCAGGCTCGACTACGACGTCACGGACCTGTCCACGAACGCGGCGCCGAAGGTGGTCAGCACTCATCCAATCAACACGCGGAACGGGTTCGGCGGTGGCTTCATCGGTGACTACACCGACCTCGCCGTCGGGTCCGACAACACCTTCCACGCGTTCTGGACGGACACCAACAACAAGCAGGACGTGACCTGGTTCTACGGCCTGCAGTTCGTGCCGACGCTGATCAACCAGGAAGACGTCGTCACCGCGCGCGGCAACTTCTGACCGGTCCGCAGACCGATGCTGGGAGGGTCACGCCGCAGGCGGGCCCTCCCAGCTCACGGAAACCTTCGGGCTACTCCCCCAAGCGGGTAGCTGAGGCGGTCGCGGACGTCGACGACGCCGGCGACGCCGCCACCAGCAGCAGGAATCCGCACATCAACCACCAACGTGGCAGCGAACAGCACCAGGACAGCAAGCGCTCGTGCAGAATCGGGCGCCCCTCAGCCGTGCCGGCCACGCGCGTGGCCGGTCACAGATCACCCCGTTCGGCGCGGCGCAAGCGGCCATGCCGCCACCCCTGGTGGCCGCCCATGTCGACCGCTACATGCGCGCCTCCCCTGATGGACATCAGTCACCCGCAGCAATCGCGTTGGCCGCCATCGGGTAGCTCGGCAAGGCCGCTTCTGGGCTGATTCAGGGCCGCAAATAGCATCGATCACGATGGTCTAACTGCGGCCCAAGCGCCGGATCGCGCAGCCGACCAGGCTTATCCGGGCAGGTACGGAAGTTCGGGCAGGACGGATTGGGAGAGGCATGATGAGCACTAGCATCACGTCGGTCATCGCCGGACGGGAGGTACCCGGAGCGCCCGGCGGCCGGCTGCGCTCGGTAAACCCGGCCAGCACGGCCGAGGTGGTCGCCGAGATAGCGCTCGGTGATGCCGGTACGTTCGCGGCCGCGGCGCGTGCCGCCCGTGCCGCACAGCCGTCCTGGGCGGATGTGCCTGCTCCGATTCGCGGCCGCGCGATCGCCCATATCGGCCGGCTGGTGGAGGCCAATGCTGAGCGCCTGGCGCGCCTGGTGACGGAGGAGATTGGCAAGCCCTACGCTGAGGCGCTCGGCGAGGTGCGGGAGATCGTCGATACCTGCGACTTCTTCCTCGGCGAGGGCCGTCGGCTGTACGGCCAGACAGTGCCGAGCGAGATGCCGGACAAGCAGCTGTTCACGTTCCGCAACCCGGTGGGTGTCGCCTCAGTGATCACGGCCGGGAACTTCCCGGTAGCAGTTCCCTCGTGGTACCTCGTTCCCGCCCTGCTCTGCGGCAACACGGTGGTCTGGAAGCCGGCGGACTATGCCTCAGCCAGCGCCCGCGCTCTTTTCGACCTGCTCACCCGCGGCGGCGGACTGCCGGACGGCGTGCTGAACCTGGTGCTCGCCGACGGCGAGCAGACCTTCGCCGGCCTCACCCGCGCGCTTGCCGAGGGCAGTCTGGACAAGATCGGGTTCACCGGTTCCAGTGCCGTCGGCGCCCGCATCGGCGAACTGGCCGGGCGCCACCTGCAGTCGCCTTGCCTGGAGCTGGGCGGCAAGAACCCGATGGTGATCACGCCCAGCGCCGACATCGACCTTGCCGTGTCGGCGGCCCTGTTCTCCGGTTTCGGCACGGCCGGACAGCGCTGCACCTCGCTCGGCACCGTGATCGTGCACGAGGACGTCGCCGAGGAGTTCACGCTGCGGCTGGACAAGGCGGTCCGGGCCGCGCCAGTTGGCGACCCGTTCGCCGATGTCGTCTACGGGCCGATGCTGAACCAGCGCTTCGCCGACCGGTTCGAGGAATACCTGACCTGGATCGAGCCGCATCACCGGCTGCTCGGCTCGGACGGCACCGGCCGGATCACGGCACAAAACCCGCGGTCCGGCTTCGTGGGCGATCCCGGAACCGGACTTTACTACCACCCTGTGGTGGCGGCGGGCGTACGCGAGGACGACGCGCTGTTCAACCAGGAGACGTTCGGCCCGATCGTCGGCCTGACCACTTACCGGAGCCTGGCCGATGCAATCAGGCTGGCTAACGCCCCCGGCTACGGCCTGTCGTCGTCGATCTACACCCGGGAGGCGGCCGATGCCTTCCGGTTCCGCCGCGGCATCTCAGCAGGCATGGTCAGCGTCAACAACTCGACCTCAGGTGCCGAAGCGCACCTGCCGTTCGGGGGGAACGGCAAATCGGGCAACGGATCCCGCCAGTCCGGGATGTGGGTGCTCGATCAGTTCACCCGGTGGCAGTCGATGAACTGGGACTACTCCGGCACGCTGCAGAAGGCGCAGATGGACATCACCGAGCTGACCCCGGACGAGTCGTTCCGGTTGCCAGACTGACGACCTCCGCGGTGACCTTATGGACCTATATGCCCGGTTCTTAGATACGCCGGCGTGAACCCGGCGGCCAGCACGGGCACGCTGCGCTAGATGATCGTTTATGGATGTGAATCTGCTGGGGATATAGCACCAGTAGAGCCGCATTCATTGGCAGCGAACAGCGCTGTTTGACCGGTTATGGACAATTCCGTCCCTGGGTGAAGCACTCGATGTCATCCTCGGCCTGGCGGGTCCAGGAAGTGTGCCGGTCCTCAGCGCGGAATGACCAGGCAAGGGCGAGGGCATAGCCCTGGCTTTCGGCGAACTTGAGGCGCTCAAGGACGCGCTGGCTCCGCTGGCGCAACTCGGGCCAGATGTCCTCGGCGGTTGATGTAGCGAACTCGCCGACGATGCCGGGATGGCGCGGATCAAAGGGATCCCGGTCAAGGAAACGGCTGCCGTCCGTGTAATGATGAAACTGGTTGATGTCGGCATATAGGCCTGTCTGGCGGATCGTCTCGATCATGCCGAAACCAATGGTCGACTTGAAGCCGGCCTCGCGGACGGCGGCGATGCTGGCCTCCAGAAACGCCCGCATTTCGGTTTCACCCACCGGGTGGTCGTTCGTGCGGTCGGGATGCCAGCCGCTAGTAACCCACTCTGGCTCGTTGAAGACGTCCCAAGCGTAGACAGCGTCCCGGTAACCGGAGGACAGCCGCAGAAGCGGCCGCAGCACTTGTTCGATGAATACCCGGCAGTTGGCGGTAATAGCCTCCGCGCGTCCGCCCTTCACCCACCCCTCGTCCGGAACGCCGTGCCCCAGGGCAGTGTCTTGTCTGCTCACCGGCCAGATCCCCGGCTCGCAGAATTTATAGTCAGCAAGCACGGGAAGCAGCCGGACAGGACGTGACCGCGTGCTCTGCGCTGCGAAGCTCCGGAGCACTGCCTCGTAGTGTTCCTGGAACTCCCGGGCCAGGGCTGGCGGATCAAACCGCCACCCGGCGCTTTCGCCGCTCGCGACTCGATCCACCGTCGGCGCATCGGGGCCCGTGCCGTAGGTGAGACCGTCCCCGAGGATGAACCAGCGGACGACGCTAATCCCGATCGCGGACAGGTGCTGCAGGTGCCGGCCGAGATGCGCGAACCAAGCCGGGTCATCGCCACTGCGCCAGCCCGGCGGGGCGGCCCCGAAGTCCCAGCCGTAGCTGAACCAGGGGTAGTTCACGCCAACATCCATGGCCTCTCCCAAGCCTCAGCGAACCGTGGGCGGCCCGAACTGTCATCACTACCTTGCCCCCCGGCTGCCAGCCCGCCACCGAGTCACGCACTCTAAGTTGGCGCTGTGTACTGAGCTCCGAGCCCACCCTCCGTGCTAATCGGGCGTTCTCGTGGCCCGGGCGTACCCTGGCGCGGTGGTATTTGACGTCGGACCAGATTCGTACGCCCGGTTCATGGGTCGGTTCTCCGAACCGCTGGCCGTCCAGTTCGCTCAGCTGGCCGGAGTACAGGCTGATCAGCGGGTGCTGGATGTGGGCTGCGGGCCGGGGGCGCTAACGGCGCAACTCGTACGGCGGGTCGGTAGCGGCACTGTTTCGTCGATCGATCCGTCCGCCTCGTTCGTCGCGGCGATCCGCGACCGCTTCCCGCAGGTCGGCGTCGTGCGCGGGGTTGCCGAACGGCTTCCGTTTGCTGACCGCACTTTCGATGCCGCGCTGGCCCAGCTGGTTGTGCATTTCATGACCGATGCCGTGCGCGGGCTCGCGGAGATGGCACGGGTAACCCGGCCCGGCGGCACGGTCGCCGCCTGCGTGTGGGATCACGCTGGGGGCACCGGTCCCCTCGCCGCGTTCTGGCAGGCTGTGCACGACCTTGACCCAGGCGCGCGTGATGAAGCTGTGCTACCTGGCACGCGCGAGGGCCAACTAGCGGACTTGTGCGCCGCGGCTGGCCTGCAGCAGATCGAGTCCGGGTCGCAGACTGTTGAGATCCGGTTCGAGACCTTTAACGACTGGTGGGAGCCGTTCACCCTCGGCGTCGGGCCGGCCGGCGCTTACGTCAGCCAGCTTGGCCAGGCGGAGCGCGAAACCCTGCGGACCCGCTGCGCGCAACTCCTGCCCACGACACCGTTCCAGCTCTCCGCTTCAGCTTGGTCTGTAAGATCTCGCACCTGATCGCCGGAGCCATTCCACTGCGGCCCAGACGCCAGGCCGGTTCCCGTTCTCAACAGAACGGACGTCATGGATGCTCGGATGCCCATGCGCAGATGGCTGCCAGCGGCTCTTGCAGCGTTTTGCCGACTGCGGTCAGGGCGTATTCCACGTGCTGGGGAGCGGTGTCCTTGAGCACTCGTCGTTCGACCAGCCCGTCGCTTTCCATGCTGCGCAGGGTTTCGGTGAGCATCTTCTGGGTGATGCCGGGCAGCCTGCGGCGCAACTCGGCGTGCCGTTGAGGGCCGGCCAGCAGCGCGTAGATCAGCAGGATCCGCCATTTGGCGGCCAGCCGCTCAAGCGCCCGCCGGGTAGTGCAGCTTTCTTCCAGGACATCGGGTATCACCAGCGTCATGGATTCTCCTGCCGGGAAGGGCACCTCAAAGTGCCTTCTGGCAGGCCAGGACCGCGATCCCTAACCTGCCGGTTATGACAGAACTCGAGATTCATACTTACACGGCGGCAGAGCCAGGGCTGTTCGTCACAGCTATCTGGTTGTGCAAGCCGGCGAGAAGCGGGTGGGCGTCATCGGTGACCTGGCATGACCACTATCAAAGCTGAGCGGGTCACCTTCCGCAGCGAGGGCGTGGAACTTGTGGGTGACCTCCGGCTTGCCGTTGGCGGCGACCAGCGGCCCGCCGTCGCGCTCACCGGCCCGCTCACCGGGGTCAAGGAGCAAGTCACCGGCTCCTACGCCGAACTGCTCAGCAATGCCGGGCTCACGACTCTCGCATTTGATCATCGTGGCTTCGGGGAAAGCGGCGGCCGCCGCCAGCACGAGGATAGCCAGGGGAAGCTGGCCGACCTGCGAGCTGCGGTGAGCGTTCTGGCAGCGCGGGCAGAGGTCGATCCAGCCCGGATAGGGCTGGTCGGCGTCTGTCTTGGCGGCGGCTATGCCATCCGCGCCGCGGCCGCAGACCCCCGCGTCAAAGCGGTGGCCGCAATCGCTGGCGGCTACAACAGCCCCGTCCAGATGACCCAGGCGATGGGCATCGGCGCCTACCGGGCCGCGCTCACTGCAGCCCTGGAGCATTACGACGAATACATACCCGCCGTGGCGCCGGACGGCGGGGAGGCCGCGATGGGCGGCGACGAGCCATACGCCTATTACGGCACGCCCCGGTCCCGCTCGCCGCACTGGCGCAACGAAGTCACCAGAGGATCACTTCATTCCCTGATGACCCTCGACGCCCTCGGTGCAGCCGAACTGCTGGCCGCCACCCCCCTGCTCATCGTCCACGGGAAAACCGACGCGTACTGCTCACCCGACCTGGCCCGAGCCCTTTATGAACGGAAACCTGGCAACAAGGAGATCCTCTGGCTGAACGCCGACCAGCACACCGACCTCTACGACAACGAGCCATACGTAAGCCAAGCCGCCCAAGCGGCCGCAGATTTCCTGCGCCGCACGCTCACGCGCCCTGACGATGGCGGGCCCTGACGATGGCCGGACCTGAGCACTCCCTTGCCTGCAGGGGGTGCGGCTGCCCAGGCGGCGCGCAGGTCCAGGGCGAGGGGGACCAGGTACTGCTGCGCGTGGGGCCGGGAACCTTGACGGCTCCCGGCCCCACTCAGTCATCGGTGCCACGCAGGCCGATGCCTGCGTCGTGCGGTGTTATGGCCGCAGTACGCCGAGCAGGCCGTCCTGCTCGTGGTTGATACCCGAAGTGAACCAGAGCGCGTTGGTGCCCCCGTTCGTCGCCGTGCCGGGCAGAAGACCCCACAGCCCCGGCTCGGTAAACGGCTTGCCAGTAGAGGTGACTACGACCTGACCCGTGATGTGGTGCGCGAAGTGATTGCCGCGCTTGGCGATGATGTTGATCCGGCCGTCACCAAAGTTGCCGATCAGGAGCGAACCGGCTGCAGAACCCCAGCTGGCCGGCGCGATAGCCAGTCCCCAGGGCGCGTTGAGCGCGCCGCGGGAGGCGATACGCGCGATCAGGCGGCCGCTGGTGCTGAACTCATCGACGACGCCGAGGTGCTTGCCCACCGCCTCCCTGCCTGTGCTCGGGTCCGCCTTGTCGAAGGTCACGAAGATCTTGCCGTTCAGCGCCTGCGTGTTGAAGGGCTTGAAGCCCCGCGGCAGCCGCGCGTCCCTGAACTGCCAGCGAGCTGTGGTGACCTGCTTGAATGCCGAATCGAAGACATCGACCTTGCCCTGGCCGAAGTTCGCGGCGAAGAGCTCGTCACCGTTACTGGTTGAGGCGAGCGCGAGCCCGGTGTAACTGGCGCCCGGCACGGTGGCCTTGTTCTCGGTGTTGCCGATGTGCGGGTCGATCGCCGGGTTCCATGCCTCGATATGGCCGTCGAGTGTGTCGAAGATGAATGCGGCGGGGGCGCTGCTAGTCCCGTTACTTAGGACGAATCCGCTTCCCGTGTTCGCCACCTGGCCCGTCGGGCCCGCGAAGGAATCCCCCATGGTCACCCGCACTCCGGTCGGAGGTACCGTCGGCACCTTCGTTACGGTGCTGGAACCTGGGGTGAGGGTGTACAGGGTGGAACTGTTCGTTCCCTGATTGGAGATCCACAGGGGAGAGGTGGGCAACAACGAGATGCCCCAGGGATTTTTCAGGTCAGGGTCGGTCAGCGGCGCCATGCCAGGTATGTCAGAGGCAAGGTTGACCTGGTTCAGTTTCAGATCCCCGTGGTGGTGGTGACCGTGACCAGAACTCGCGAGCGCCGCGGTCGGTGCGGCGAGGGCTAGTCCACTAGCGGCTGCGATCAGCACGGCCAGGGGGCGAGGTGACCGAAGTCGTTTCAACATCACACATCCTTGTGAGTGGCAGTGGCCCCACTACCTAGACGGATCGCGCCCAATCCCCCGTTCAGCGATTTCACATGGCGTACATCACATACCGGCGGCGCGGCTAGTCGCGCCTCAGGCGCGGAACGTCCGGCGGTAGGTCTCGGGCGGCACGCCGAGCTGAGGCTGAAGTGACGGCGCAGCGTCGTTGCGGTGCCCATGCCCGTCCGGGACGCGATCTGCTCGACGCTCAGGTCCGACGTCTCCAGCAGTTCCTGCGCTCGTCGCACCCGCTCGGTCAGCAGCCAGCGCAGCGGGCTCGTCCCGGCTACCGCGTTGAAGTGCCGGGCGAGGTTGCGCGAGCTCATCCCGGCCTCGCGGGCGAGGTCGAGTACCGTCAACGGCTGCTCGAGGCGTCCCAGTGCCCACGCCATCAGGTCGGCGAGGACATTGGTCCGGCCGTGCGCGACCGCGGCCGGGATGAACTGAGCCTGTCCGCCCTGGCGGTGCGGGGGCACCACCAGGGTACGTGCCAGCGCATTGGCCACCGCAGTGCCGTGGTCGGTCCGTACGAGGTGCAGGCAGAGGTCCAGGGCGGCCGCCTTGCCCGCCGAGGTCAGCACGTCACCCTCGTCGACGTAAAGCACGTTCGCGTCGACGCGCACCGCGGGGTACCGGTCGTGCAGCACCGTCGTGTGCGCCCAGTGCGTGGTCGCGCGCCGGCCGTCCAGCAGGCCCGCCTCGGCGAGCACGAACGCACCGGTACACAGCGACGCCACCCGGGCGCCACGCCGATGGGCTGCACGGACCGCGTCGACCAGCGCCGGCGGTGGCGGTTCGGCAACATCCCGACAGGAGGGAACGACCACTGTGCCGGCATCGGCCAGCGCCTCCAGGCCGCGATCCAGGCCGGTCTTCAGCCACCCGCCGACCTCGGCGTCGTCCTGACCGCAGATGGTGAAGTCGTACCACGTGCGGGTGAGGCCCCGGTCGACGCCGAAGACCTCGCACGCCAGGGCGAGTTCGAACAGCGGCGTGCCGTCCACGACGGCCAGGGCAACTGAGGGCATGT
The DNA here is from genome assembly GCA_036488155.1 of Streptosporangiaceae bacterium. Classification (GTDB taxonomy): domain Bacteria; phylum Actinomycetota; class Actinomycetes; order Streptosporangiales; family Streptosporangiaceae; genus JAJYUU01. The sequence goes on from DASXIA010000192.1 coordinate 22,231, forward strand.
CCGAAACTGTATGTGATATGTCGTTACGGACACTGGTGGTGGCCGGCCTTCCAGGCGAAGCTAAACGCCATGAAGCAGCAAATCGCGGTCACCGGCGCCGGGGGCCACACTGGCAAGTTCGTCGTCGCCGAGCTGGCACGCCGGGGCATGACGCCCATTCCGTGCGGTCGCGCTACTGACCTGGACCTGGCGTTCCGGAACGCCCACGCAGTGATCAACTGTGCGGGGCCGTTCGCCGATACGGCCGGGCAGGTGATCGAGACCGCGATCCGCGCCGGGATCCCCTATCTCGACGTCACCGCCGAAATCGAGGTCGTGACTGACACCTTCGCCGCCTATGCCGGAGCCAGCATCCCGATCGTGCCGGCCGCTGCGTTCTATGGCGGCCTCGGGGACCTGCTCGCCACCGCGGCGATGAGAGACCGGCCGGCGGCCGATCATCTCACCGTCGCGTACGCCCTCAGCAGTTGGCGCCCGACACCCGGCACCAGGGCGACAGGCCGCGTTTCCGACCAGCGGCGGAATGGACGACGGATTGCCTACACCGGCCGTAGGCTACAGTTCCGCGAGGGCGAGCAGCCCCGCGCTCAGTGGACGTTCCCGGCTCCTATCGGCACCCGTCCGGTGATCGGCGAGTTCACGATGGCCGACAGCGCGACTATCCCTACGCATCTGGACGTCCCCGAGATCTCCACCTACATGTCGAGCAACGTCCTCGACGACCTGACCTCCCCTGACCCGTCGGGTCCGGTCGCGGTCGATGAGCGCGGCCGGTCGGCGCAGACATTCCTGGTCGAAGTTGTCGCGCGGTCGGGTGGCACGGAACGCCGCGCGGTCGCTAGCGGCCAGGACATTTACGCGGTGACGGCGCCGCTGGTCGTCGAAGCAGCCCGCCGCGTACTTGCCGGAGCAGGCGACACCACCGGCGTCGCTGCGGTCGGCGCGCGCTTCGACGCAGAGGACTTTCTGAGCTCACTGTGCCCCAAGCACCTGACGCTCGGATAAGACAGCAAATACCCGGTCGTGGATCGTTCGATGGCCAAGATGCTGGGCACAATCACGAGCGTGAGCGTGCAGCTGAACCACACCATCGTCTCGTGCAGTGACCAGCGACGGTCGGCGGACTTCCTGACCGGCATTCTTGGCTTGCCGGAGGCCGCCCGGTTTGCACATTTTCTCGTTGTCCAAGCTGACAATGGCGTCTCGCTGGACTTCTCCGAGACCACCGGGACGATCACGCCCCAGCACTACGCGTTCCTTGTCGGTGAGAAGGAATTTGACGCAGCCTTTGGCCGCATCCAGGCACAGGACCTGCCGTACTGGGCAGATCCTGGCCAGACCCAGCCGGGAACGATCAACCACCGCGACGGCGGACGCGGCGTGTACTTCGAAGACCCCGACCGTCACATGCTAGAGATCATCACCCGGCCCTACGGCAGCGGAAGCTGAACATTCGGCCGGGCGGCCGCGAGCTGGCCCGGCGGCCTCACTCTAGTGACAGCAGCCCGGCGTTCGTGGGAGCGAAGCCGCAAGCGTCCAGGTAGAACGGGCGCAGGTGATCATCAAAGTCGACATGGAGGTATTCGCAGCCTGCCGCCTTGGCTCCGTCACGGGCGTGAGCGACGAGCTTGGTGCCGATGCCCTGGCCGCGCGCCCTGACGGCGACCATCGTGTCTTGCAGCCAGGCATGCACCAGGCCGTCCCACACCACGTTGACAAAGCCCACGAGTTGCTGGTCTTGCCGGCCGACTACCCAGCCCAGGCTGTGCTCCCGGAGGATCTGGACCCAGTTCCACTCGGCGTCGCTGAACAGCCTTGTATTGAAGGCCTCGGCGTGCAGTGCGTTGACCTCCTGGTTGGTGAACTGTCCCCGCCACTCGTAAACCGCTGTCACAGGCGGCAACCTAACGCCGGGAGATATCTGCAGTCATCCGAATAACTCGGCGGCCGCTGCACCGCGGGCGAGCAGCGCCTGACTCCGCCGGCTATACGCTGCGCGAACTGCTCCCCGTTGATACTGCCCCGGCTTCCGCCTCCGTCGCTGCAGCCAGGCCGTCGTACTCGACAAGGAGGTGGCGCGGGCCACGCAGTTCCGGGTTGGGCCGGTACGGCGGCGGGTCGGTGACCAGCCGGGGATTGATCAGCCTGCGGGCCAGTTGAGGCAGCGCCACCTGAGACTCTGTCCTGGCCAGCGGCGCGCCGTAGCAGTAATGGATGCCGCCGAAGAAGCCGAGATGCCGGTTGTTGGTGCGGCCGGGGTCGAAGCGGTCCGGGTCGGCGAACTGGCTGGGGTCCCGGTTGCCGGCCGCGAGCAGGAGCGCTAGGGGCGAGCCTCGGGGGATGGTGGTGCCGCCGATGTCGATGTCGGCCACAGTGGCGCGGTTGGTCCGCATCTGCACGGGTGGTTCGTAGCGCAATAGCTCCTCGACCAGCGGGACGATCAGCCCGGGCTCCCGGTTCAGGCGGTCGAGCACACTCGGGTGGCGCAGCAGGGTCAGCATGCCGTTGGTGATGAGGTTGACGGTGGTCTCGTGTCCGGCGACGAGCAGCAGGGCGGCGGTGGCCAGCACGTCTTCGCGGGACATTGGCCCGTGCGGGCCATGGTCGGTGAGGAACCCGGAGATCAGGTCATCGCCCGGCTGACGGGCGCGGGAGTCGGCAAGACTGCTGAAGTACTCTGCAAGCTCCGCGTTCACCTGAGCTTTCCTGCGCATCCGCTCCTCGAACGTCCCGGTGGCGGGGTCAATCGTCTCAATGGTCTCGTCGGCCCACTGGCGGAAGCGCGGCTGATCCTCAAGGGGAACTCCGAGGATCTCGCAGATCGCGGTGACTGGCAGCGGGTAAGCGAAGTCATCGACGATGTCGACGCGGTTCTTGCCCGCGAACTTGTCGATCAGGCCACTAGTGATCTCAGCCAGCCATGGCCGCATGCCATCGATCCGCCCTGGAGTGGAGGGCGGCCCGAACGGACGCATCGCCAGTTCCCTGAGCCGGTCATGGTCGGGCGGGTCACGGTTGATAAACGAAAGCGGAGGCCCGGTCTGCCCCTCTTGCGGTGCGACCGCAGCGCTACCCCCGGGACGGCAGCGGGGATCGGAGCTGACCCGCGGGTCGTG
>DASXIA010000197.1:0-5223 GCA_036488155.1 Streptosporangiaceae bacterium
GGGCTACGGAACGCGGGCCGCGGATGCCGGCCGAGCAGCGGCGCGAGCTGGTGCTCGGTGAGGCGATGGCGGCTTTCGCCACGCACGGGTACGCGGGAACCTCGACCGAGGAGGTCGCGCGCCGGGCCGGCATCAGCCAGCCGTACCTGTTCCGTCTGTTCCCCACGAAGAAGGCGCTGTTCCTGGCGCTGGTCGAGCGGTGCTTCCGCCGGGTGCGAGACGAGTTCGCGGCGGCCGCGGGTGAGCTGACCGGCGAGGAGGCGATGGCTGCGATGGCGGACGCCTACGAGGCGCTGCTCGACGACCGGATCCTGCTGCTGCTGCAGATGCAGGCGTACGCGGCCTGCGAGGACCCGGAGATCCGCGACGCCACCCGGACCGGATTCCGGAAACTGTGGGAGCAGATCGAGAGGATTACCGGGCTGCCGTACCAGACTGTGGTGGACTTCTTCGCGGTCGGCATGCTGATGAACGTCGCGGCGGCGATGAACCTGCCCGAGGTCGACGGACGGTGGACCTCGTGGTGCCCGAAGCCTAAGCACTAGCAGCCCATTAACCAGGAGAACGGCGGGCTCTTCATGCCCGCAGAAGTTAGTGAGTACTCACAAATTAGGAAGGACGCGGGGAGATGACCTCGAAGAGCAGGATGATCTGGGCGTTCGCAGTGACGTCTACGGCGCTGTTCATGGCCTCGCTGGACAACCTGGTGGTGACCACGGCGCTGCCGTCGATCCGGGAGCACTTGCACGCCGGCCTGGAAGGCCTGCAGTGGACGGTAAACGCGTACACGCTGACGTTCGCGGTGCTACTGCTCACCGGCGCCACGCTGGGCGAGCGGTTCGGGCGGCGGCGGCTGTTCACCGCCGGGCTCGCGGTGTTCACCGCGGGGTCGGCGGCCGCTGCGCTCGCGCCCGGCATTGGCTGGCTGGTCGCCGCGCGGGCGGTCCAGGGCGTGGGCGCCGCGGTGCTGATCCCGCTCACCCTGACTTTGCTGTCTGCGGCCGTGCCGCCGGAGCGGCGCGGCCTGGTGCTCGGCGCCTGGGGCGCGGTGGGCGGGCTGGCCGTCGCGGTGGGGCCGTTGGTCGGCGGGGCGATCGTGGACGGCGCGTCCTGGCAGTGGATCTTCTGGGTGAACGTGCCGATCGGCGTCGCGATGCTGCCGTTCGCCCGGACCAAGCTCACCGAGAGCAAGGGCACAGCGACGCGGCTGGACTGGCCCGGACTGGTTCTTGCGAGCCTGGGCCTGTTCGGCATCGTGCTCGGCGTGGTCCGAGGCAACGCGCACGGCTGGACCAGCATGACCGTGCTGCCGCCGATGGTGATCGGGGCGGTGCTGGTGACCGCCTTCGTGGCCTGGGAGCTGCGCGGCGCAAGCACGCCGATGCTGCCGATGCGGCTGTTCCGCTCCCGCGGCTTCACGATGACCAATGCAGCTTCGCTGCTGATGTACTTCGGGATGTTCGGGTCGATCTTCCTGCTGGCGCAGTTCCTCCAGGTCGTGCAGCACTATAGCCCGCTGGAGGCGGGGTTGCGGACGCTGCCGTGGACCGGCATGCCAATGCTGGTGGCGCCGATCGCCGGGGCGCTGTCGGACCGGATCGGCGGCAGGCCGCTGCTGGCCTCCGGGCTGCTCCTACAGGCCATCGGGCTGGGCTGGCTGGCGCTTGTCGTAACCCCGACGGTGCCCTATCTGGACCTGGTCCCGGCGTTCGTGGTCTCCGGGGTGGGCATGTCGCTGTTCTTCGCCCCGGTGGCGAACGTGGTGCTCAGCTCGGTGCGGCGCACCGAGGAGGGCATCGCCTCCGGCGCGAACAACGCGATAAGGGAACTGGGCGGCGTGTTCGGCATCGCGGTGCTCGGCGCGGTGTTCTCGGCCCGTGGCGGCTACGCGTCCGCCGCGTCGTTCGTCGCCGGGCTGACGCCGGCGGTGTGGGCCGGCGCGGCCGGGGTGGCCGTGGCCGCCGCGGCCGCCATGCTGATCCCGGCCGCGCTCGGCCGGTCTTCGGAGGCGGTCGTCAAGGGGGCGATCGAGGAGGCCGAAGAGTGGGTCGCGGAGCCTGACCTGGTCGGGTAAGCGCGCCGCAAACAGTGCGGGACCGTCCGGTGCGGACGGTCCCGCACTTACGCATCGAGCGGGGAGCCGGCCGGATGGGGCCGCTGCGTTACCGGTCACCGCCTCTGATGGCGTCGAAAACGTGCGGATAGCCGCTAGCGTCCACGAGTACGTCAAGCAGCACCGGTCCGGTGACCTCCAGGCTCGCGCGCGCTTGCTCAGCCAGCTCCTCCGCAGAGGTAACGCGGACCGATGGGATGCCGCAGCCTGCCGCGATCGCGGCGTAGTCGGTGGAGTTGTAGCTAACGGCACCGGGTCCGCCGTGGCCCGCTGGGCGCTGCTTTATCTTGATCAGGCTGAGCGCGCTGTCGTTGAAGACGGCGATGGTCACTGGCAGCCGGAGGCGCGCCACCGTCTCGAGCTCGGCCATGACCATCCCGAGGCCGCCATCCCCTACCAGGCAGAAGACCCGAGCACCGGGCCGGGCGAGTGCGGCCGCGATGGCCGCGGGCAGGGCGAATCCCATCGTCGCGAGCCCCGAGGAGACCAGTGCCTCGCCTGGGTTCTCGGTAGTCCACAGCGGCATGGCGACGAGCATGTGCGCGCCGGCATCCACGGTCGCTACCGAGCCAGCCGGCGCACTGGCTCGCAGCGTGCGCACCACCTCCCACGGCGGGATACCTCTGCCAGTGGCAGGACCGGCGCACAGCACATCGAGTACGCGGCGCCGCTCGCGCTGCGCGAAGTCAGGGTCCCACTCGTCGGGTACCGGGTGCAGCGTGGCGAGTAGCTCGCGCAACGGTCCCACCGCGGCAGCCGCCGGCTTTATCGCAGAGCTGGTGTCCGGCCAGGAGCTCAGCGACAGCACCGGCGCCGGGTAGGGCCACGGGCCGGGAATCAGCTCGACCGCATCCAGACCGATCGCGATGATGACGTCGGCCGCGCGGAGCACCCGCGCCTCAGCCGTCGCCCCGGTGAGCAGTCCCGCCGCCTGCGGGCCCGAGTCAGCGACCGTGCCCTTGGCCTTATATGTCTGCAAGACCGGGACATGGGTGCCGCCGAGCACTGCCCGGATGGCCGGCGCCTCGTGCCGCGCGCCGACGCCGACCAGCACGACAGGCGTCCTGGCGGCCGCCAGCAAGGCGTTGACAGCAGTCATGTCGCTGGCAGCGCCCTCTGCCCGCGGGCGCGGACTCAATCGGACGGCGGTCGGATCGAGGTCCAGGTGCACCGGACCGGGGGGCGCGGCGGTTGCCACGGCCAGTGCGTCCCGCATGACCTGAGCCGGGTCGCCGGCGCCCAGGACCGCTGACCACTTCGTGACGGGAGCGAAGAGCGCTTGCTGGTCCAGTCGCTGATGCGGCACGCGCGAAGCGTCGCGGGCCGGCACGGTATCGGTCAGGACGATCACTGGCTGCCGGTCTAGCAGCGCCTGCGCGACGCCGTTAACGCTGCTGGCGGCTCCCGGCCCCCTGGTAACGACGCAGGCGCCGGGCGTGCCGGTCAGCTCGGCATAAACGCCTGCCATGATGGCGGCGGCGGACTCGCCGTGGGTGAGCACGAACCTGATCCCGGCAGCCTCGGCGGCGCCGATGACATCCAGGTTGACGCCGCCGCCCGGTACCCCGAACAGGACCGCTGAGCCCGCGGCTGCCAGCGCGCCTGCCGCCACCCGGGCCAGCTCGGCTGAGTCCGGCATGGGCTCTACCTGGTGCCGCCGGCCGCGTTGGCGGCGAAGGCGAGCCGGACCCGGGCCGGATCGACGAACGGTGACGGACCTGGCCAGGCGCGCTCGCTCAGTTCTGCCTCGATGAGACCGGGCCTGCCGAGCTCGCGCAGCGCCGTGCGCAACGCCATCTCGCTCTGCACGCGCGCCGCCGCAATCCCGCCAAGCGCCTCGGCTACGGCGGTGAACCGGGTCTGCGCGCTGAGCTGTTGCCCTCCGGTGATGCCGTAGACCCCATCGGACAGCACGACCGCGATGAGGTTGCCTGGCCGGTAGGCCGACACCGACCACAAGGTACCGGCGCCCATCAGCAGTTCGCCGTCGCCTAGCAGGGCAATGACGAGCCGGTCGGGAACGGCCTCGGCGACACCCATCGCGGCCGCAAGCGCCGAGCCCATCGAGGCTCCGAGGTAGAAGTGCGGGCCATCATCAGATGCCGCCCGAAGCGCAGAGGTTGCTGTGCCCAGCGATGACACGCACAACGCCCTGGGATACTCCTCGACGATCGCCAGCGCGACGTCAGTTGCCTTCACGGCCACCTCCGAGTTCTGGTTCCAGAATTACCGCCGCGCATTCGCCGGCCTCAAAGGCCAGCGTCGTGACTCCCGCAGTCACCTGCTCGGCGGCCGCCGCACTGCGAACCGAGAAGGACTGGATCCCCAGAGTGCCCAGCAGGCTGCTCGCCGCCCGTCCGAGCGGAACCTGACTCGGATTAGCTTCACCGAGGGTGCCTCGCATCGACACCACAAGCGGCAGCCCGAGGCGATAGGGAACCGCGAGGCTGCCGATAGCGTTCAGCGCGTTGCCCAGGCCCGAGCTCTGCATCAGCACGACCGGCCGCCGGCCGGCAATCCGCTGCCCCGCCGCGTATCCGACGCACTCTTCCTCGCGAGTCATCGACCGCAGGCAGATGCCGTTGTCGGCGAGCCTGGACAGGATCAGCTGCAGCCGGGTATCAGGCACGTATGCGGCCACAGTCACGCCGCAGGCGGTCAGCGTGTCCGCGATGACGACCTGCCAGGCGACCGGGGGCGGCTGCGGCGCCGGAGATTCGGACTCCTCTGAGCTGGCCATCAATGTTCACCCGGTTCCCGGCCTCGACGGCCTCGTTGGTTGCTGATGCGCGGTGACAAGTCCCAAGGCTGAACGCTGGCACCAGAGAGCGACCTGCGGCGCAACCTACAGATGCCGGATCACGGACGCCGGCGCGCGTTGTGCCGCGCCGCTCTCGATGTGAATGGCCAGCAGTTCCCCTGCGTGCTCGATGTGCTGACTCATCGCCAGCCGGGCGGCCTTAGCGGCACCCCGGCGGAAGGCATCGAGGATCTCGCGGTGATCGTGCACGGTCGCCGCCGGCCAGCCGTCGATCGTCGAGTAGAACCGAACCGGGACGTAACTCACCGCCATCCCGAGCAGCCACGCGAGCTTGGGCGCTCCGGCCAGC
>DASXIA010000208.1:0-19249 GCA_036488155.1 Streptosporangiaceae bacterium
TCGGCTACCCCGACGGCGAGGGCGCGCCGTGGCAGGAGATGTTCGCCGCAGCCGGGCGGGTCGCCCGGGCGGTGTCGGTCCCGGTCACCGTGGACGCCGAGGCGGGATACGGCATGGAGCCGCGGGACCTGGTGGACCGGCTGCTGGAGATCGGCGCGGTCGGCTGCAACCTGGAGGACACCGACCACCGTGCCGGCGGACTGGTCGACGCTGGCGCGCACGCCGAGCGGCTGGCGGCAATCCGGGCCGCCGCGGACGACGCCGGGGTCCCGATCGTCATCAACGCGCGCATCGACACCTTCCTGCCAGCATCTGGGGTGCCCGAGGAGGAGCGGGTTGCAGAGGCGGTACGCCGAGGTGACCTCTACCTGGGGGCCGGGGCCGACTGCATTTACCCGATCGGCGTCAGCGACGAGAAGGTCATAGCCACCCTGGTCGCCGATGTCCCCGGGCCGATCAATGGCAACACCAGTCCCGGTGGCCCCGACTTGGCCAAGCTCCGTGAACTGGGCGTGGCGCGGGTCTCCTATGGCCCCCGGCTCTATCGCGAGGCGCTGGCTAACCTGAAGGCCGCGGTTCAGGAACTCCTGGCCTAACCGTCGCCAAGGCCTCCAAGTCCACAGCCACCGCCACGGCGTGCATCACGAGGTGCCGCCCCAGGCGAAGGCGACGACGCTCCCGTCGCCATCAGCAGCGATTCACCCGTCTCGCTGTGCCGCAGATTATGAACCTCGCCTGCCATTCTGCATCAGCTGGCAGGGCAAGCGACATGATTGTTTGCCGGCCCGGGCCGTGCAAGCGCGATCGCGTGGCTGTTGACCCGCGGGAGCCGCAGCGGCGCGGCGACACTGTGCGTGACGGGGTGGACGCTGGGCAGGTCACTGCGGTCCTGACGCAGGCTCCTGCACGATTTCTGCGTGGAGCCACGCGGTGGGCGCGAACACTGCCAGGTCTTTCTGCTCTCCCGAGTGCTGCCGCTGAATGAGCAAGAAACCACCCGCGGTCACGCTGAAGGCGTCCGCTTCCTCGTAGGTCACGTCGCTGCGCGCTGCCGGGGCACCGCCCAGGTAGACCTTGACAGCCATGACCGGGCACCTTTCGTGGGCGGCCGGATATCCACTACCTGCCACGGTACTCGCGCCGCCGCCGGGGCAGAACGCCCCACTCGGAGCGGCAGTCGCTGAAAAACGACCCGCAGCTGAGCCCGCACTGATCGGCGGCTCCGCGCGTGGCTATGTACCGCTGCCAGGACGGTTGGCAACCCCCGCCCGCAGCCGATCAGGCGGGCGGCGCTCGCATGTTTATGCACCGCCAGCGCTGAAAGTGAATGCGCTTCTGTCGCGGACGGCGCGCGGTGCTCAGGCTGGCGATCTTGCCGATCCGGACGAGCGGGAATTGATCCGGTGGGCGGCTACTTGCTGTCACCACAGGATGGTCGGGAGTCGAGGTACTCCCGGAGCCGTACGAACAGGTGAGCGATCGCCTTCGTGTCGTCTTCGGGGTAGGCGAGGTCGTCCTCGCTGTCGCAGGCTGCTGAAAGTCTGCCCGGAGGCGCGGGCGGACGAACCTCCATGCCCCGTATCCGCAGTCGGCCTGACTTGCGGAGCGAGGCCCCCGTCGCCCGTGGCGACGTTCGGGCTGCTGGAGCCGGGACGCGTCCACGACTACGGTGGTGATCGTGCGTGCCGTGCCGTGGTGGGGGGTGGCCTCCTCAGTCGCGGCTCCGGCGCTGATGGCCAGCGGGTGGACAGTTGCCGCCAGGTTGCAGCCGCACTCCTACAGCCAGGTTGCCGATACCGTCAGCGCGCTCGCCGCACCGGGTGCTGCCGACCGGTGGGTGATGACGGTGACGTTCCTAGTGGTTGGGGCCTGTGACGGTATCACCGGGCTTGCGCTACGACCGGCGCGCCCACTGGGGCGGCTGATCCTGATGGCAGGCGCCGTGGCGGGCATGCTGGTCGCGGCCAACCCCGAGCTTCCCGGGACCAGGTTTCCGCTGCCGCACATGATCTGCGCAGCGGCCGGGTGCGCCGCGCTCGTGACATGGCCTGCGGGGGCCTGGCGGCGCGGGCCTTCGGTGCCGTGGGGCCTGCGGCCGATGGTATCGGCCGGTGCTGTCGCCGTGCTGGTAGCCCTGCTGGCCTGGTTCGGCGCGGAACTGATCACGGCCGGCGGGCAGGCCGGCCTGGCGGAACGCATCTTCGGCGCTGGGCAGGCATTGTGGCCTCTGGCGGTGGTCGCGTCCTGCCAGTACGCCGCCAGCACGCGCACCCGGGCCCAGCCACGCGCCAGCCTGAACCAGGCAAGCGCGCGAGTCCGTCGGTCCGCGCCTACAGGCCCGCCCGGTGCGCGCAACTAGCGTTCCAGCATGTCCTGCCAGGGTCCGTCCTCGGCTGCACGGCCGAACCGAGCTGCCTGATTATTCATAGCCGTACTCTCACGGTCCCCGCGTGAGGCCGCCGGGCAGTTCGTACAGCAAGTGGTCACCAAACCAGAGCGAGTCGAACCCGACGCCCTCCGCGGTGCGGGCCATCGAGAACAACTCCGGCCACTCGACGCGCACCGACAGACGCGACGCGTTTCCTCCTCGGTCACCATCCGCGGACGGTACAACAGCAACGGCTGATGCAACAGCACCATCGGCACATCCCGCTGACAGCGTGCGCTAGCGCTCGACCAATGTACGGCCGATCAGCTAGGCACTTAATTGTCCCAAGTCAGACGTTGACACATGCTGCTTGCAGGGATGGAGGCCACAGTTACGATTGATTGGTGGCTGTCCATCTGACGCACTGGGGGACATTCGAAGCGGTCAGCGATGGTGAGCGGCTGACCGAAGTGCGCCCGTGGCGTGGTGACCCGGAGCCGATGCCGCTGGTCGGAAACGTCGCTTCCGCGCAGCATCACCCGGCGCGCATCGCACAGCCGCACGTGCGCAAGGGCTGGCTGGATCACGGGCCCGGTGCAGCCGCGCGCGGCGACGAGCCGTTCGTGCCAGTTCAGTGGGACACCGCGCTGGCCCTGCTCGCCGGGGAGTTGCGTCGGGTCTACCGGGACCACGGGGCGCAATCGGTGTACGGCGGCTCGTACGGCTGGGCCAGCGCGGGCCGGTTCCACCACGCGCAAAGCCAGGTGCACCGGTTCCTCAACTGCCTTGGCGGCTATGTGCGGCACGTGAACAGCTACAGCCTTGGCACCTCCACGGTGCTGCTGCCGTACGTGATCGCCGATATCAACGTGCTGCAGACCTACGCCACCGCTAAGTCCGTGATCGCGGAGCACAGCGAACTCGTCGTTGCCTTCGGCGGGCTGTCACCGAAGAACGCGGCCGTGTCGCCGGGCGGGGTGTCCCGGCACAATGCCCGTGGCTGGGTGAGTGCCGCGAGTACCCGGGGCTGCCGGTTCGTGTCGGTGAGCCCGCTGCGCGACGATATGCCTGACGGGGCGCAGGCCGAATGGATCGCGCCGAGGCCCGGCACCGACGCTGCGCTGATGCTCGCGCTGGCCCAGGTCCTCGATGCCGATGGCCTGGCCGACACTGGCTTCCTGGACCGTTACACCGTCGGGTTCCCGCGGTTCGCCCGTTATCTTCGCGGCGAGGCAGACGGCGTCGCCAAGGATCCCGAGTGGGCCGAAGCGATCACCGGCGTGCCAGCACCGCGCATCCGGGAACTTGCCCACGAGATGGCCGCGGCGCGCACGCTGGTGACCGTCAGCTGGTCACTGCAGCGTGCCCGTCACGGGGAGCAGCCGCTGTGGCTCGGCGTGGTGCTCGCCGCAATGCTCGGCCAGATCGGGCTGCCGGGCGGCGGTTTCGGCCACGGCTACGGGTCTACAGCCGCGGTCGGCGAGCCGGCGCCGCAGGTGCCGGTGCCGCACCTGCGGCAGGGCCAGAATGCAGTCTCCGCGTTCATCCCGGTGGCGCGGATCGCCGACATGCTGCTCAATCCCGGTGCGGGCTATGACTACAACGGCCAGCGGCTGACGTACCCCGACATCCGCCTCGTCTACTGGTGCGGCGGGAACCCGTTCCATCACCACCAGGACCTCGCCCGGCTGCGCGTGGCGTTCAGCCGCCCTGAGACGGTGGTGGTGCATGACCCGTTCTGGACGGCGACCGCACGGCACGCCGACATCGTGCTGCCGGCCACCATGTCTATCGAACGCGACGACTTCGGCTCCGGGCAGAACGACCGGATGTTCTTCCCGATGCCGGCGCTGACCCGGCCGCATGGCGAAGCCCGGGACGACTACGCGATCTTCGCGGAGCTAGCGGAACGGCTCGGCGTGGGCAAGGACTTCACCGAAGGCCGCACCGCGATGGAGTGGCTGCGCGACATATATGAGGACTGGCGTAACACGCTCGCCGAGAAGCGGGGATGGCCGGTCCCGGGTTTTGACGAGTTCTGGGCCGGCGAGGGCCTTGAGCTGCCAGTGGCCAGCGAGCCGCAGGTGGCGTTCGCTGACTTCCGCGCCGACCCGGACCGGCACCCGCTCACCACGCCGACCGGGAAGATCGAGATCTTCTCCGCCACCATCGACAGCTTCCATTACCCAGACTGCCCGGGCCATCCGATCTGGCGAGAACCGGACGAATGGCTCGGCTCGCCTGCCGCCGGGCGCTTCGGCCTGCAATTGATCGCCAACCAGCCGAAGGCACGGCTGCACAGCCAGCTGGATGTCGGCGCGCACAGTCAGTCGGTCAAGATCGCCGGACGTGAACCGGTGCGGATGAACCCGGCCGACGCTTCGGCCCGCGGACTGAGCGACGGAGACCTCGTGCGGATCTTCAACGACCGGGGTGCCTGCCTGGCCGGGCTGGCGGTCGACGAAGCGGTGCGGCCCGGGGTCGCCCAGCTTTCCACCGGTGCCTGGTACGACCCGGACCCGGCCGACCCGAAGTTCTGCCGTCACGGCAATCCGAACGTGCTCACCGCTGACGTTCCGTCCTCGACCCTCAGCCAGGGCTGCACAGGGCAGCTGGCGCTCGTCGAGATTGAGGCGTATCACGGTACGCCGCCGGAGCTTTCGGTCACCCGGCCCCCTTTCCCGGAGCGATGAACTAAGGCGACCCGGAGCGCGGTCCGCTCGCCGCCATCTGGCATGCCGGCGCCTGTCCGGACTCCATCGCTGGCAGTTGTTCGGGTGACGCGCCCTTGCGTGCACGCCATTTTGTTTACTAGGTTTCCTAACGAACTAGCGTTAAGGCCGCAGCGATGGAGGCCGGAAGTGCGCGATCGAGTTCTGCCGTTTGTCGGCGTGTCGGTACTAGCCGCTGTTCCGTTATTAGTGGCTTCTAGCGGGACTGCGCAGGCCGCGAGTCCGGTCCCGGCTGAGGTCCGGGTCAACCAGGTGGCTTACCCCGCGGACGGCTCGAAGGTGGCGTACGCGATGCTGCCGGCCAAGGCGGCCAGCGTCGCGTTTACCGTGTCGGGCAGCGGCGGTGTGGTATTCCGCGGTACGTCCAGTTCCGATGTCGGCAGCTGGAACAACCGATACCGTGCCGTGTACAAGCTGACATTCTCGGCGCTGCGGCGGCCGGGCAGCTACCGGATAGAGGTCAGCGCCGGCGGGCTGTCAGCCAAGTCGCCGGAGTTCTCCGTCGGGCGGACCGGCCTGCAATACGGCCGGCTTGTCACCAACGCGGTGCGTTACTTCACCTCGGAACGCGACGGTAGCGACGTCGTGCACTCGGTGCTAGACCGGAAGCCGGCCAACCTGACCGACGAGCATGCCTACGTGTACGCGACGCCGAAGTACGACAGCAACGACAACCTGCTCGGCAGGTTCCGCAAGACCGGCGGGCCGGTGAACGTGTCCGGCGGCTGGTTCGACGCGGGAGGCGGCTACGAGAAGTTCGCCTACACCGCGAGCTACGCCGAGGGGCTGCTGGAGGTCGCACAGCGGGACTTCCCTGCCCAGTACCCGGCCCTCGGCCCGGAGGCGAGCTTCGGCCTGAACTGGCTGCGCAAGCTATGGAATCCCGACAAGAAGGTCCTCTACATCCAGGTCGGCATAGGCAACGGGAACGCGAGCAACACGATCCAGGGCGATTACAACTTCTGGTTCCTGCCGCAGGCCGAGGACAAGATGGATGTCACGAGGGGCGGGAAGCCGGGCCCGACCGCGTACTACGTCAAGTACCGGCCGGTGTTCGAAGCCGCACCGCCTGGGCAGCGGATCAGCCCCGAGTTCGCCGGACGGTTTGCTGCTGACTTCGGCCTGGCTGCCCAGCTTGACGCGCACCATAGCCGGCCTGCCGCCGAGCATCTGCTGTCGCTGGCCCGCGGTATCTACGCGATGGCCAAGACGAAGCACGTCGGGCGCATTGTCACGACCTTCCCGAACGACTACTACGGCGGCACCGAGTGGAAGAGCGACATGCTCTGGGGCGCGGCGGAGATCGCGCTGGCCGATGAGGCGCTGCACGCCCCGGCCGCGCAGGTGCGCGCGGACCTGGAAACGGCCAGTCGCTGGGCGCACGCCTACATCGCGCAGGGTCACCCGGCTGGCGGCGACACGCTCAACCTGTACGACAACGGCGCGCTCGGCGAAGGCGAGTTGCTTCGGGCGCTGCAGCAGGGCGGACGCGACCGGTGGGGAGGCGGTCAGCAGGCCGCTGACCCCGGATCCGAGCTGATCACCCGGCAGGCGCTGCTCACTGACCTGGGGGCGCAACTGCGGCTGGGGGAGAGCAGGGCCAAGAGCGACAAGAGCGACCCGTTCGGGCTTGGCACCCAATTGGGCGCAAGTGACGCCACGCCGCACGCGTTCGGCCTGTACATCACCAACGCGCTGTACCAGCGGTACGGTGGCGGCGATCAGTACGCGGACTTCGCGCAGCAGCAGCTCAACTTCGCACTCGGCGCCAACGGCTGGGGCAGCTCGTTCGTAGTCGGAGCCGGCACGACGTTCCCGCACTGCATGCAGAGCGAGATCGCGAACCTGGCCGGATCGCTCAACGGCAAGGGCGACATCCAGCTTGGCGCGGTCACCGACGGCCCGAGCGGCCCGCCGAACTTCGTCGGACTCGGCACGGTGAGCGGGATGAAGGCGTGCAGCGCCGGCAACTATGGCCCGTTCAACACCAAGACCGCTAAGTACGAGGACAACGTCGTTTCCTGGCCGTCGGTCGAGCCGGCCGACGACTACACAGCGAACTCGCTGCTGGCGTTCGCCTTGGCGGCGGCGCATCGGTAGACCCGGCGAGCGCCTGGCATTCTCCGCGAATGCCGCCGAGAATGCCAGGCGCCGAGTAGAAGTGCTGGCAGCTCAGGTCAGCGGACGAGCTCTGATTGGGTGCGGGTCCCGTCGGCCTGTGCGTTGCCGCCGGGCGCCAGAGGCTCGAATGTGCCTGGCTGCGCGCCATCCGGGACGACTTCGATGCCGCGGAAGAACCCCGCGCTCAGCACCGCAGCCACGATCATCGCGATGGCGGCGCCGAGCGCCGCCGTGTCGAGGCCGTGAGTGAAGGCAACGCGCGCGGCGCTGATGAGTGGCGTGCCTAGCTGGGCCGGCAAGTGCTCCGCCGCGCTGAGCGCACCGCCCAGGGTGCTGCGGGCGGCCTCCAACGCCGCCGGCGGCAGGCTGACGGGAGCAGCATGCGCCACGTCCGAGCGGTAGACCGCCACGCCGATGCTGCCCAGCACTGCCATGCCGAGTGCGCCGCCGAACTCGGACGATGTCTCGACGACCGCTGCCGCCGCGCCTGCGCGGTCCGGCGGGACCGCGCCCAGGACGAGCTCGTTTCCCACGGTAACGGCGGTCACCACGCCGCCGGCGTAGATGCTCGCGCTGAGCAGCACGTACCAGAGCCCGGAGTCCGCCTGCGCTCGGGTAAGCAGGGCGAAGCCACCAGCTGCCAGCAGCAGGCCGCCGGCCGCAATGTAGCCGCGGTCGACGTGCTTCACCAGCAGCTGGCTGAGCGGAACGGCAGTCATCGTGCCGGCCATCGGCACCATGGACCACAACGCCGCCGTCAACGGGCTCATGCCGCGGACCGACTGCACGTACTGCGTGGCGAAGATCGCGAAGCCGACGAGGGCGAACATGGACACCAGGCTCAGCGCGACTGCTCCGGTAAAGCCGCGGTTGCGGAACAGTGCTAGTTCGATCATCGGAGCGCGGCTGCGCGCCTGCCGGACGACGAACATGACGCCGACGGCGACACCGGCGCCAATGGCAGCGATGTACCCCGGCTGAGTGCCGTTTGCCGAGATCTCCTGCATCCCGTAGATGACCGGCAGCACCGCACCGAGCGAGAGCACCGAGCTGATGAAATCGAACCGGCCCGCCTGCGGAGCACGGAACTCGGGCACCAGCGCGGGGCCGAGGGCGAGCAGGAGGATCATGAACGGAACGTTGATGAGGAAGACCGAGCCCCACCAGAAGTGGTCGAGCAACAACCCGCTCAGCACCGGGCCGAGGGCGATGCCGCTCATGGTTGCGCTCGTCCAGATCGCGATTGCCGTCCGGCGCTGCTTCTCGTCGTGGAACATGTTGCGGATCAGCGCCAGCGTGGATGGCATCAGCGTGGCGCCGGCCACGCCCTGAACGGCGCGGGCAGCTATGAGCTCGCCTGCCGAGTGCGAGTAGGCAGCGCCGAGCGAGGCGATGCTGAAGCAGAAGGCTCCGATCAGCAGGAGCCGGCGTCGGCCGATCCGGTCGCCGAGAGAGCCCATCGTGATGAGCAAGCCGGCGAGAACGAAGCCGTAGATGTCGAAGATCCACAGTTGCTGCGTGCTGCTCGGCTCCAGGTCCCGGCTGATGAACGGGACGGCGAAGTACAGCACCGAGACGTCCATCGAAACCAGCAGGAGCGGGAGCAGCAGGACGGCGAGCCCGGCCCACTCCCGGCTGCCAGCCTTCCGATGACTGGGCGCCTGAGCTGGCGGAGATGCCTGCGCGCTGGACATGACGTTGCCTCCCGTGGGTCTGGCTGACCGAGCCCGCCGATCTCGCAGCGGGCACCCTGCCCAGCACTGTACGCATGTCTGAAACGCATGTGCAATACATTTGTCCAAGACGATTGTTTGAGACACCGGGGTATGCTGCCGCCATGGGAAACCGCGAGGACCTGATCGCCGGCGCCAAGCGCTGCCTGCTGGAGAAGGGCTACGCGGCAACGACCGCCCGAGACATCGCAGCTGCGTCGGGGGTGAGCCTGGCCGCCATTGGCTACCACTTCGGCTCGAAGGATGCGCTGATGAACCAGGCAGTCTTCGACTCGATCGGGGACTGGGCCGACGAACTGCAGCGCGCGATGACGGCCGACCAGGTCCTCGACGGCCCCCCGCTGCAGCGCTTCGAAGCCGCTCTGGACCGGACGCTCACCTCGTTCGGCGGGCCCGACCGCGGCCTGTGGGCGGCGCAGCTCGAGCTCATGGGCCTGGCGCTGCGCAATGACGACTTGCGCGCGTTCCTGGCCGGGGTTCAGGGTTTCGCTGGCCAGGGCATTGCCGAGCTTTTTCTCGGCATCGACATGGAGACTGAGCCGGAGGCGTCGCGGCTGGCGGGCACCGTAATGCACTCGCTATTCATCGGACTGCTGGCCAAGTACTACCTTGATCCCAAGCAGGCTCCAACGGCGCAGGAATTCGCCGCGGGTCTTCGGATCGTGGCGCAGCAAGTCCTGGCTGCCTCTCCCGGCGGGCCGGAGAAGACCGAGTGACAGGCGCCTATTCCCGCCAGGCCTCGGGCAAGAACGGCCGCACCTCGACCATCCCAAATGCGGCGACCGGATGCAGGGCGGCGAGTTCGACAGCGTCAGCCATGCTGTCGCACTCGATCACGTCGAAGCCGGCCATCCACTCCTTGGTCTCGGCGAACGGGCCGTCGCTGACGATCACCTCGCCGTCGCGGACCCGAACCGTGGCGGCGTTAGCGGGCTTGCTGACCTGGTCGCCGATGAGCCTGCTTCCGCGCTTGTCGATCTCGGCGAACCACGTCCGGATGTCCTCGTCGTCTCCGGCATCTCGCGCTGCGATGTCCTCTTCGGTCTCCAGCGGAGGATCTGGCGGCTGCTCCATGCAGACAAGTAGCAGGTACTTCATTCCGCACTCCTCGGTCTGGTCGGCGGCTGATTCTGCAATCACGACGAACCGGAACGCGCTCGATGGACACACGGCTTCAGCACGCGCGCGGCCGCCGGGCGATCTGCTGTCGGCCGCGCTTCTGACGCGCCTCGACGGGCGCTAGTGTAGGCGCGGTGCGGGTCGCTACCTGGAACGTGAACTCGGTCAAGCAACGGGTGCTGCGGCTGCTGCCCTGGCTGGACGAGCGACGGCCGGACATCGTCTGCCTGCAGGAGACCAAGCTCGCCGACGACGCGTTCCTTGAGTTGCTTGGCGCTGAGCTCGATAGCCGCGGCTATCAGGCGGCTGTGCACGGCGAGCCACGCTGGAACGGCGTGGCGATCCTGTCCAGGGTCGGGCTGATCGACGTCGAGCTCGGGCTGCCGGGAGCTCCTGGCTTTCCCGACCCGGAGGCCCGCGCGGTGGCCGCTACCTGCGGCGGGATCCGCGTGCATTCGGTGTACGTGCCGAACGGCCGGGAGCCGGGCTCTGATCACTACCGGTACAAGCTCGCCTGGCTCGAGGCACTAGAGCAGGCCGTCCGGGCCGATCCTGACGCCGCCATCGTGTCCGGGGACATGAACATCGCGCCCACTGACAGTGACGTCTTCGATCCGGCCGCCTATGTCGGGCAGACCCACGTGACCGAGCCGGAGCGTTCGGCCCTCGCCAGCCTCCAGTCGGCCGGGCTGCGGGACGTGATCCGCGAGCGGTGGCCGGAGCAGCGCGTCTTCACCTACTGGGATTACCGGGCCGGGATGTTCCACCAGGATCTCGGCATGCGGATCGACCTGGTGCTGGCTACCGACAGCGTGGCGAGCCGGGTCAAGGCGGCATGGGTTGACCGGCAGGCCAGGAAGGGCACCGGCCCGAGCGACCACGCGCCAGTGATCGTCGACCTGGACGAGGCGCCAGACGGTGACATCGGGCCAGTCGTGCCGCCACCGTCAGCGTCCGGCGCCCGGAAAAGCTCGTTCAAGCTGCCTCAGTCGCGCTGATTGCTGGTGCGAGAAGCTGCCGGCCGGGCGTTAAGCGGAGATATCCGCCCTGGCCTGGTACCGCACGCTTTGCCAGGCCGGCTGGGCCGCTACTAGTGGCCGGCCGGTACGTTTCTGCTGTGACGGACGCAGCGAATGAGCAGGAGCCCACCGCATTCAGGCAGCAGCGGTACGAAGTGCCGCCCGGAGCGACGGACCTGCTGCTGGTGCGGCATGGCGCGTCCGAGGCGTACCTGGACGGGATGCTGTTCCCGCTGGTGAACGGCCACGGCGATCCGCCGCTGTCAGCGGAAGGCAAGGAGCAGGCAGCGCGAGTCTGCGCTCGGCTCGCGGCCGCCGGTGTTGACGCAATTTACGCCACCAACCTGCGCCGGACCGCGGAGACTGCGGCGCCCCTGGCCGGTCAGCTTGGCCTTGAGGTGCAGGTGGAGGCCGACCTTCGCGAGGTTTACCTGGGCGAATGGGAGGGCGGGATCTTCCGGAAGATGGTGGCCGAAGGCCACCCGATCAGCCTGCAGATGGCCGCCGAGGAGCGCTGGGACGTGATACCCGGAGCCGAGCCCGCCGCCGAGCTGGAGGACCGGGTCCGGAAAGCGATCGAACGGCTGGCGGCGGCTCACCCCGGTCAGCGGGTGGCCGCCTTTACTCATGGCGGGGTGATCGGCCAGGCCCTGGCGCTGGCTAGCGGATCCCGGCCGTTCGCGTTTCTCGGTGCGGAAAATACGTCGATTTCGCGCGTCGTGGTCACCGGCGACCGCTGGATCGTGCGCGGCTTCAACGACACCGCGCACCTCGACGGAGTGGCGTGACCGAAAACTAAGCTCGCCGGCCCTGCGGGCCGCAGCTAGGCGAGCGACGCGGCCAGGGCGGCGCGGTTCGCGGCCACCCAATCGCGTTCCTGCCGCACCACCTCGGGCACTCCGGCTGCCATCAGCCGGATCATTGCGACATCGCCGGCTGCGGCGCCGGCTTCGATGCCCCGCCAGCAGCGGTCCTGCCACCACAAGATGGCGTCGACCAGCGGGCGCCGGTCGGCGAGCTGGTAGGCATCGCAGATCACCCGCACCTGCGTGGCGGCCTCCGTCACGGTCGCGACACCGGGACCGAGGCCGGGGTATTGCCAGCACATGTGCGCTACGTCGTGAATCCGCTTGCCGGGTGCGGCCAGGTCCCAGTCGATGAACGCGACCGGGCGCAGCCCGTCCCCGTGGTCAAGGTAGACGGTGTTCCTCGGCGACAGGTCGTTGTGGCAGACCACTTCAGACCCGTCAGCCAGGGCGGTTCCGGCAGTCAGGTCGTGACAGCGGCGAAGCAGGATGGCAGCGTCAGCAAGGCTTGCGTGGGTCCGGGCGATGTGTTGCTGTTCCGCCTGCCAGGGGACGTGGCCGTCGATGAAACTGAGGATCTCCCTGGCCTGCGAGTCGGTGCCCAGGTACCGCGGCGCGCCGTCAAAGCCGGCCTGCTCGAGTAGGCCCAGCAGCCGGCGCACGAAGGACACGTTCGGGCCGGGGGCTCGCCGGACGGTGCTGTCAACGCGGACGACAGCACTGACATAACCGCCGGCTAGCGGCTGCTCGGGCGGTGTTTCGTCAGGCACCAGTCCATGCTCCGCCATCCGTCATGCGACCCAGCAGATAGGAGGAAAAGTAATTGCCGTACTTGCTCTGCAGGTCAGGGCGCTGCCAGTCCCGGCCGTGGATCGTGCCCCGGCACGATGGTGTCCGGCACTGGCATTCCATGCTGCCGTCGTAGTCGTCGAACAGCGCGTAGTCGGTGGTGAGTTCCTCGCCTGCGCTGATGTCGCGCATGGCAACTAGGACGATGTTCCCCGCGAAGCCGACGGTGGGCTCGCAGGAATGGTTGATGAACAGCATGACCGGCTCGTACTCGGCTTCCTCCAGCGCGACCAGGTGAAAGCCGTCGGCGATCTGGACGTCGGAGTTCTGCAGACGGTCCGGCAGGGACTGCAAGGCAGCGGTCGTCACGATGTGACCGCCTTTGATCGCGACGAGTTCGCCGACCGCGATCGGTTCAATGGCGACCAGGCCGCGACCCTCGATCGCGCTTGCGCCGCCTTTGCGGGCTTTGGGGGTGATGTAGCTGGAGACAAGCATCGGGCGCGCGCTCACGATCCGGTGTTGCGGAACAGGTAAACCCCGACTGTTACGCCGCTGACGGCTGTTGCCTCTCCGCTCAGGAAAACGCGGCTGCTGCTGGTCTCGCTAGTGATCATGTAAAAGTAGCCCGCGTGCTCCAATCGCCAGCCGACGCTCTCTATCTCGCCAAGGATGGAGGCTGAACTCGACGCAATGCGTTTTCCTTCGGTACTCCCGAACCCGGCTGTGCCGACGTGAGCGCCAACTTCGAGCTGGATCTCGAAGAACTGCTGCCCTGCCTGCTTCGCGGCAGTGGCCGCGCCGACAGGGGTTGCCAGGAACGCGTCGCGCTTTCGCTGCTCGGCGCGAGCGGCCTGCTCGCGGGCTTGCTCAGCTTCGCGCTTCTGGCGCTCGGCTGCTCGCTCCTCGGCGCTCTTGAACACGGCGTCCCCGTTCCCGTCCCGTTGCCGAAAGTACCGCTATTTAACACGATTTCCGCAGGGAACGCCCGTCAAGGCGCCGGACGCGGCCCGGCCAGCGACTTGGTTGCCAACGACAGAAGCTTGATGCTCTCCGTCGGCGCGGGCTAGCAGGACGCCTGTTCTGGCACCGGGTGGACGGACTACCACCCAGCGCTTGGCACGGCCGTCATTGGTCACGGCCGGGGAGTCCTCTTCGAGTTCGAAGCCGAGCGCGTCAACGAAGAAGCTGATCGCCGGGTCGTACTCGCTGACGACGACAGAAACAAGGCCTAGGTGCACCGCGCCAGCGTAGGCGCTGTTTACTGGTGCCGTCATGGGCGAGATCCAGGTGGGCACCGCGTCGTGGACGGACCGGACGCTGATCGATTCGGGCTGGTACCCGCCCGAGGCTAACAACCCGGCCAGGCGGCTCGGCTACTACGCGCGTCAGTTTCCGCTGGTGGAAGTGGACGCTACCTACTACGCGCTGCCGGCTGAGCAGACCGCGCAGGCGTGGGTGGCGCGCACGCCTGCCGGGTTTACCTTCAACATCAAGGCATTCAGCTTGTTCACCCAGCATCCGACCCGCGTCGCGGCGCTGCCCGCTGACCTGCGGGACGGCTTGCCGGCCGGCAAGGAGACTGTATACCTGCGGCAGGTCGATCCGGCGCTAGCCGACAGCGCGTGGGAGCGCTTCCTGGCAGCGCTCGAGCCGCTGCGCGCGGCAGGGAAGCTAGGTGCGATCTTGTTCCAGTTCCCGCAGTGGTTCCCGATCTCGCGGACCAACAAGAATTACATTCTGTCCTGCGCGGAGCGGGCTGCACCGCGGCGGCTGTGCGTGGAGTTCCGCAACCACACCTGGATGACTCCCGACAATCAGCAGGAGACCCTGCAGTTCTTGTCCGAGCACGACCTGCCGTACGTCAGCGTGGACATGCCGCAGGGCTACCCCAGCTCCATCCCGCCGGTGCTCGCTGCCACCGCCGACCTGGCAGTGGTCCGGCTGCACGGTCATTCTGACCGGTGGACCAGTAAAGACATTCATCAGCGATTCGGGTACCGCTACAGCCATAGCGAGCTCACCGACTGGGCGCAGAAGATCCGCGGCCTCGCCCGCACGGCTGACGACACGCAAGTCCTGTTCAACAACTGCTACAGCAACTACGCCCAGGTCAACGCCAAGGAACTAGTCGACCTGCTCGGCGAGGTGTGACAGCACCGTCAGCCGGCGCTGCGCTGAAGCTGCCACGCTGCTGCGAAGGCGTCCTCAATCGCACCCGCATCACCTGAAGCGAGGTCGGCGACAACCATCATGTGCTTGATGAAGCGAGCCGGCACGCTGAAGGTCTCCGGAAACTGCCGCAGTATCGAGTCCCGGTAGTCGAAGTCGGCGCGGATCACCAGGTGCACGTCATCCAGTTGGCGGGCGACCAGCATGCCGTGATATCGCCACTCAGCCAGCCCGTCCGGCTTGCTGTGGCGCACCCCCGCCAGAGCCTCGGCCAGGAGAGCTACGTCGCCGATATTCACGAACGCCGGCCTCCTGCCTGCCGTTAATCTGCATCTTAGAGCTCTGGTCAGTTCAGGGCTGCCGACTTGACGGCCTGCCGCTCAGTCATGACGATGGTGCGGCAGGCCGGCCTTGAGGAGACGCCCAGTGACGCAATCAAACGAGGACTTGGTACGAGCGGCTAGCGCTGCCTTTGGCCATGGCGACCTAGGTGCTCTACATGACCAGTTCTTCGCCGAGAACATCGTCTGGCATGTCGCCGGAACCGGCCCGCTCGCCGGCGACTATGAGGGCGCCGAGCAGGTAATCGGGCAGCTTAGCAAGATCTCCGAGCTGACTGCTGGCACCGTCCAGCCGCAGGTGCATGACGTCCTGGTCAGCAACGATCACACAGTCATGCTCGTCACGATCAGCGCCCAACGGGCCGGTAAGCAGGTTCAACTCAAGCTTGTCCACGTGATCCATGCCGAGAATGGCAAGGCGACAGAGGTGTGGACGCATTCCGCCGATCCCGCCGGTGCGGCGAAGTTCTGGTCGTAGCCAGATCAGTTCATCATCGGAGGCGCGGCAGGCCGGGGGCAAGTCAGCGAGCCACGCCAGGCCGAACGCGGGCACACCCGCGCCGATCAGCGGCTGAGCATGGCGGGAGGTCCGCCCAGCTGTCCTGACGGCACGGCTCCGAGCTGTTCTGCCTGGCTGCCGGTCCGGCGTCACCGAGGTAGACCCCCGCCTGCTTGATCGCGCCCCCTTCGGGCTACTAAGTGTTACTGGCGGGTAGGAATGGGAAGGATCGTCGGAGCAATCGACGAACGGACGGGCTATGACTGTTCAACAGCAAGATCGTGTCCGCAATGTCGGTGAACGAGAATCTCGCCGGGTGGCGGAGGAAGCTCGGGAGGTTGCGTGGCACCGGCCTAGTTTCGGCAAGCAGCTATTCCTCGGCGATTTCCGACTTGACCTGATCTATCCGCACCCGCGCCCCAGCGACGAAGCACGCGAGCGCGGCGAGGCGTTCTGCGCGCGGATGCGCGAATTCTGCGAGACCTCTGTCAACGGCGCTCAGATCGAACGTGACGCCGTGATACCTGATGAAGTGGTCAAGGGCCTGGCGGCGCTCGGTGCCTTCGGCATGAAGATCGCGCCTGAGTACGGCGGGCTTGGACTGACGAACCTGTACTACAACCGCGCGCTCGTGATCGCGGGATCCGCCTCGCCGGTGCTGGCGGCGCTTCTGTCGGCGCACCAGTCGATCGGCGTACCCCAGCCGCTTGCACTGTTCGGGACGGACGAGCAGAAAGCGCGGTACCTGCCCCGCTGCGCGCGCGGCGAGATCAGTGCGTTCCTGCTGACCGAGCCCGACGTCGGATCGGACCCTGCGCGGCTGAGTATGAAGGCGACTCCGTCACAGGATGGCTCGGAGTATGTGCTCGAGGGCGTGAAGCTGTGGACGACAAACGGGGTTATCGCGAACCTGCTTGTCGTGATGGCGCGGGTTCCGGCCTGCGACGGTCATCGCGGCGGGATCACCGCTTTCGTTGTCGAAGCGGGTGCTGAGGGCGTCACCGTCGAGCGGCGGAACGCCTTCATGGGCCTGCGCGGCCTGGAAAACGGCGTGACCCGATTCCACAAGGTGAAGGTCCCGGCCACGGATCGAATCGGGGAAGAAGGCAAGGGCCTCAAAATCGCGCTGACGACGCTGAATACAGGCCGGCTGTCACTGCCTGCCACCTGCCTGACGGGCGCGAAGCTGGCAACGAAGTACGCTCGGGACTGGTCGCAGGAGCGAGTGCAGTGGGGACGACCGGTCGGTGAGCACGAGGCGGTCGCGAAGAAAGTTTCCTTTATCGCTGCCACCACCTACGCCATCGAGGCCGTGGTCGAGCTGTCGAGCCAACTCGCCGACGACAAGCAGAACGACATCCGGATCGAAGCCGCGCTCGCCAAGCTGTACTGCTCCGAGATGGGCTATAAGATCATCGACGACCTGGTCCAGGTCCGAGGCGGCCGCGGCTATGAGACCGCCGCGTCGCTGGCCGCACGCGGCGAGCGTGGTGTGCCAGCCGAGCAAATGCTCCGCGACATGCGGATCAACCGGATCTTCGAGGGGTCCTCGGAGATAATGCGGCTGTTCATCGCGCGCGAAGCGACCGACGCTCACCTGTCCGCGGCAGGCGAGCTGATCGATCCGCGGCTGCCGGCCCGGCAGCGCGCGCGCGCAGCGGCTAAGGCAGGAGAGTTCTACGCCAAATGGCTGCCCTCTCTGGTGACTGGTGACGGTCAGAAGCCGGGTTCATTCAGCGAGTTCGGAAAGCTCGCGCCGCACCTGCGCTACGTAGAGCGGGCGAGCCGGAAACTGGCCAGGTCGACGTTCTACGCGATGGCCCGGTGGCAGGGGCGGCTCGAGCGTAAACAAGGCTTCCTCGGCCGGATCGTCGACATCGGCGCGGAACTCTTCGCCATCAGCGCTACATGCGTCCGGGCACAGATGGACAGCACCGATGGCGTCGGTACTGAGCGCGGCGCGACCGCGTACGAACTCGCTGACCTGTTCTGCACCCAGGCCAGGCTGCGCGCGGAGGAACTGTTCGGTCAGCTGTGGAACAACAGCGACGCCGCCGACTCCGACAGCGCCAGGCGCATCCTGGACGGCAGCTTTAGCTGGCTGGAAGACGGCGTCATAGATCCCTCGATACCAGGGCCCTGGATCGCCCACGTTGAGTTCGGGCCATCCACTACGGAAAACGTGCACCGCACCATCGGTTGAGAGGTCTGCCGCCGCGAGGCGACTTCAGCCTTCGGCATCTGGACTAGGGGTGCCGAGACTATCGTCAGCGCATGCAGCGTACCGGCGCGGTATTGATCGATATCGACGGCGTGCTGACCGTGTCCTGGAAGCCGATCAGCGGGGCGGTAGCCGCCGTCGAATACCTTCGCGCGGCAGGCATTCCACTGGCCCTGGTGACGAACACCACCTCCAGAAGCCGCGCGTCGATAGCGGCGGCGCTCGCAGCGGCAGGTTTCCCGGTGACGGCGAGCGATATTCTCACCGCCCCGGCGATCGCGAGTGCCTACCTGCGCGAGAACTATCCCGGCGCTCGCAGCCTGCTGCTCAACAGCGGTGATATCCGTACTGACCTGGACGGGATCACGCTGGCCGACGGGGATGAAGCTCCAGTGGATGTCGTGCTGATCGGCGGCGCCGGGCCGGAGTTCAGCTATCAGGCACTCAACCGTGCCTTCGGCTGCCTCCAGGCCGGCGCCCGGCTGGTGGCTATGAGCCGCGGCATGTACTGGCGCACCAGCGACGGCCTCCAACTCGACAGCGGAGCATTCGTCGCCGGCCTGGAGCAGGCCGCCGGGGTCACGGCCGAAGTTGTCGGCAAACCCGCCGAGGGATTCTTCAATGCCGCGTTGGCGTACCTGGGCGTTCCCGCCCAGGATGCTCTGATGATCGGCGACGATATCGACAACGACGTCCTCGCCGCCCAGCGCTGCGGGCTTACCGGGGTGCTGGTGAAGACCGGCAAGTACCAGACACGCACGCACTCCGGCGCCGCCTCGGCGCCCGATCACGTGCTCGACTCCATCGCCGACCTGCCGCGGCTGCTCCAGCAATTGACCTGACCCCTGTCACGACTGGTGAACGGTGTGACTTAGCGGCCGGCCATCTCGCCGGTGCGTTGCTCGCGCAACGCACGCAGGTGGACGGCGGCCCAGGTGCGGTAGGGCCGCCACGCCTCGGAAACTTCGGCGATGCTGCGGCCAACGCCGTACTGCTCGGCGACCTCTGCGTCCAGCCGGCGTTCGTGATGGGGCAGCGCGTCGGGGGCGTTCGCGCCGCGGAGCACGACCAGTTCGGCAGCGAACGGGCCGAGTCCCTTGACCTGCTGCACGCGCTGGACGGCCTGGCCGGGGTCCAGAGCGCGCAGCGCCGTCCCGTCCAGCACGCCGTCGAGCGCTGCCTCGGCAACTGCTCGCAGATACTCACCCTTACGGCCCGGTAGATCCAGGTCGATCCGGGCCAGGGTATGCGGCGGCGGGAACGCGCCGGCCTGGCCGTGGCGGGCGAGCAGCTCAGCGCGCAGCCGGGCGGCCTGCACGATGCGCAGGC
>DASXIA010000347.1:0-9557 GCA_036488155.1 Streptosporangiaceae bacterium
CGCACGGCTGCTAGCGAGCCTGAGCCCGTCACAGTCGTCCTCCCGTGCTGCAGCGACGACGAGTACGCGCAGCGGATTGCCAAGAGCGACGAGGTCAGGGACTACCTCGTCCCCGGCTACCTGGCCGCCTGACGTCTGCGACGTGCATGCCGCGCCGGAGTCCCCTGCGCAGATCGCTTGGGTTTCGTTAGCAACCCCACGTAGCTATTGCTATACGCTCCGTAGCGTATAGATTCGATGCCATGGAGCGAAGCCCAGGCCCTGGAAGCCTCCTCACCCCAGGGCAAGGGCTGAGCTTCGGGGGACCGGACGGGCCTGCTCGCCGTGCTTGCCGCGGCGTACGCGCTCTCCCCGCTTGGCGGGTCCGCCCGGCCCTTGACGCTCAGATCGCCTGCCGCTAGGTGCGGACATTTGTCCTGATTGCTCAGGCCTCAACCACCAAGGCGCCGTTGGCCACCACCGTCCGGATGCCCAGCGTCCTGTCACCTGGCTTCCAGGCGAAGGTGATCAGGTCCGCAGGGGCGCCAGGCCGCAGAAGGCCCCGCCCGCCGACGAACCGGCCCGGATTGGCCGTCGCGAGGCGCAGTGCGGCCGTCAGCGTCAGATCAGCCATCGCGATCGCGGTCGCTACCCCGTCAGCCAGCGAACGCGAGGCTCCCGCCAGGAACGGAGTACCCACGTAGGACAGCCGTCCGTCCGGGGACAGGTCCACCTCGCCGCCCACCGGTGTGCGGTACCGGCCGGGTGGCATCCCGCCCAGCTCCGTGCAGTCCGACACCAGAAGCGCCCGGTCCAGGCCTTTGGCACGCAGCATGGCCTTGAAAGTATCGGCTGGCAGGTGGTGGCCATCGGCGATGAACCCGGCGGCCAGCCGATCGTCGGCGAGCTGCGCCCACAGATAGTTGGGATGGCGGGCCAGCAGGGCGTGCGCGCCGTTGCCGAGATGGGTGGACAGCTCAGCGCCAGCGTCCACGGCCCGGGTGATCTGCTCGGGGGAGGCGTGCGTGTGCCCGATCGCGCACCGCACGCCCGCCCGCGCCGCTGCCCGGATGAACTCAATCGCCGCCTCGTCGTGCGGGGACACGGTGACCATGCCCACCAGGTCACCCCAGCGGCGCAGCTCCTCGATGCTCGCCGGCCGGATGTGCCGGGCGTCGTGCACGCCGCGCGGACCCTCCTGATCGGACAGGAACGGTCCCTCGACATGTACGTAGGGAATCGCATGGGCCACCATAGGGTCGGCGTCCCTGGCCCGGCCGATCACCGCCACCGCTCGGGTGATCTGCCGCTCGCTGGCGGTCACCACGGTCGGCAACACAGTCGTCACGCCCACTCGCCACAGCGCGCGCACCAGCTCGACCAGGGTCTCAGCCGATACTTCCGTGTCGTTGACGTCGTGTCCGGCGAACCCGTTGACCTGAAGGTCCACCAAGCCAGGCGCCAGCCACAGGTCGGAGGTCCCCTCCGCCGGGCGCACCTCGGCAATCACGCCGCCCTCGGTGGTGACGCACAGGGTCCGCCCGGTGGCCGGGTCCCGGCCGGTGACGTTCACAGTGTCAGCACCGGCTCCGGATGGCGGCCAGGACCCGGGCGCTCACCTCGTCGCCACCAGCCGCGTTGCCGCTGCGCCAGACCGGAGGCTCCATATCCAAGTCATCGGGCATCAGGCGCGGATTCCTTGTCGACGTAAATGGTGCACTGCGGATGGGTGCGCAGTGCGCTGGCGGGCACCGAGCCGTCGATCGGGCCGTACAGGGCGTCGGCGACCGCGCGCTTCTTCTGCGCGCCGGGCACCATGCAGAACAGCTCGGCGGCGGACAGGAGGGCGGGGATGGTCAGTGTTACCGCCTGGGCCGGCACTTCGGCCAGCGTGGCAAAGCAGCCGTCGTCAACCTGCTGCAAGCGACTGGCCTCATCCAGGGTCACCACCTTGACGAGTGCCGGGTCCGCGAAGTCCGCGGGCGGGTCGTTGAACGCGAGGTGCCCGTTGACCCCGATGCCCAGGCAGGTGATGTCGATCGGGGCGGCGGTCAGTAGCGCGCTGTAGCGGTCCACGGTGGCCTGCAGATCGTCGCCCGGGTCGATCAGGTGGGCCGTGCCGGCCGGAACCCGGTCAAGCAGCGCACCGCGCAGCCAGGTGCCGAACCGCTGCGGCGCGTCCGGTGCAAGGCCCAGGTACTCGTCCATATGGAACGCGGTGACCCGGCTCCAGTCGATACCTGGCCGCTCAGCCAGGTGGCGCAGGGTCGCCTCCTGGCTCGGCGCGCTCGCGAAAATGACCCGCACCTCGGGCTGATTGTCCAGCCGCCGCGTGAGCGCGACGCCGATGTCGCCCGCGGCGGCAGCGCCGAGCGCTTCCCGCCCCGGAAACGAGCGGAGTACGGGCTGGTACGTCGCGGCGTCGGGCATCAGTTCTCGTTTCTCCAGACAGTTCGACCAGCAAAAACAGCGCAGTGAGACTTCGCCAGCAGCGCCGCGGTGTGCGACGACCACAGCTCAGTGTCCCGGGTGCACGTGACGAGGTTCTCGAGCCGGCGGCCTCGAGGCGGCCGGTGATGCCTGGTGCAGGTATGCACACAACTCCGGTATCAGCACCAGCGAAGAGAAGCAGCATCGTTCGCTCGATTTCCGGATCGCGCCGGAGGGTGGTGGAATGAATCAGCGTCGCGTGCCGGTGACGGGCTGCGTCAGGCATGGAGGCGCGGAACGAAAGGGACCACGTCTTCGTGGCCACCATCGACGGCCAGCGAGCCGTAGCGTTCAGCCGGCAGCTGCGGCAAGCCCACCAGCAGCTGAGAGACCACCTCACGGCGATCCGCGCAGATCTCGGCCGGATCGAGCCCGCCCTAACCGACCTACCGGTCCACTGCCTGGCGTTCTGCTCGGCCCTGACCACGCATCACGGGGGCGAAGACGACGGCATGTTCACAGAACTGCGCAAGGCACGGCCAGACCTTGCGGCCGAGATCCAGAACCTGATCGATGACCACGCCGCGATCGCCGCGATACTGCTCCAGGTCCGAGCCTTGGCCACGCAGGCGACGACGACTCCAGCAGAAAGCCTTCCGCGGCTACGGCGTGAACTCGACGGCCTCGCCGCGATCGCAGAGTCGCATTTCGGCTACGAGGAACGCGCCATCAGCGCCGCCCTCGACGCCGACCTGCCAGACACCGGCTGGTCACGACCGGTGTTCAGGCCAGCCGAGCCGCAACACCGGGTGCCCTGAGGCCGTCGCCACAGCCGCAACGTGCTCTGCCTCGCTCACCTCGCTAGGCAGGTCCCCAACCTAGTGCCGCTAGCTGGGCGCTCTCCTCGATGCCTGTCCCGGGGAGAGCGCCCCGCGATTCTTCGGGAACGCCGCTGGCGCCACCCGGCGTTTGCTAGGCGTCCCGGACGATCTCGTAGGTAAGGAAGACGAGACCGTCACCGATAGTCCGGCTGCCGGTGAGGCGGACCGGCTTAGTGCCGCTGGTCTGGCCGAAGAGGCGCTCGCCGGACCCGACCGCGACCGGGAAA
Source organism: Streptosporangiaceae bacterium (assembly GCA_036488155.1). Classification (GTDB taxonomy): domain Bacteria; phylum Actinomycetota; class Actinomycetes; order Streptosporangiales; family Streptosporangiaceae; genus JAJYUU01. Next base: position 3,518 of record DASXIA010000347.1, read on the forward strand.
ACGAACAGCCGCAGCTCATCAACGAGGTCGTGCTCCATCAGCGTGCGCCCGAGCTGATAACTGGCGTAGACGACTATGTCTCCGTCCAGCTCCTGCTTCAGCCTCGTGACCTCGTCGACCATGCTGCCCTTCAGGACCGTCGCGTTGGTCCACTCGGGGTCTTGGATGGTCGAGGACACGACGTACTTGGGCAGGCTGTTCAACCGGTCCGCCCACTCGCCAGACCGGGACGCCCACCGCGCCGCGAACCACTCGTCGCTGCGCCGGCCCAGCAGCAGGGCCGAAGTATCCAGTGCCTCGGCGTACGCGATCTTGGCCCACTCTTCGAGGTCCTTGCCGCCGTACTGGTTGAACCAGCCGCCCCGGCTAAAGCCCTCCTTACCGTCGGGGTCCTGCACTACTCCGTCGAGCGAGACGTTCGTGCTGATGACGATCTTTCCCATCTCGGTTCTCCCTTTCTTTCTGCTAGCTGTCGAGGGTGGATACACCCTGGCGCCCGAAAACTGGGCGCCCGCCAGCCGCCCAGTTCGCCTCCCGGGCGGTGTACATACACGATGGAAACTCGACACGGTGCGGGAAGAAGGTGAGGCTTGTGGGACCGGTGGGATCGGGGCTGATCGCACGGGCGCGGGCCGGGGACGGCGGGGCTTTCCAGGAGCTGACGGAGCCGTACCGCCGGGAGCTTCACGTGCACTGCTACCGGATGCTCGGATCATTTCAGGACGCCGAGGACGCCGTTCAGGACACGATGCTGGCCGCCTGGAAAGGTCTCGGCGGATACAGCGAGGAACGCGCGTCGCTGCGCACTTGGCTGTACAAGATCGCCACCAACCGGTGCCTCAACGCGCTCCGCTCGATCCGCCGGCGGTCTGCCAAGGGGTGGAATGTGCCTAACGTGGAACCGCCTGAGCCGACCCGGCTCGGCGAGGTTGTCTGGCTGCAGCCGTATCCCGACTACCTGCTGGAGGGCGCGACAGGCGTGCCGCCCGACCCTGCGGCCCGCTATGAGCAGGCCGAGGCCGTTTCCCTAGCGTTCGTGACCGCCCTGCAGGTCCTGCCGCCGCGCCAGGTCGCCGTACTCATCCTGCGCGACGTCCTGGGTTTCCACGCCAGCGAGGTGGCCGACATGCTGGGCTCGACCGTCGAGTCGGTCACCAGCGCCCTCAAGCGGGCACGCGCCAGCCTGCAGCGTCGCCAGCCGGCTGCCGCCGGTCACGAGCCGCCTCCCGCCGCCGGGTCACCGGCCGAGGAGGCGATCGTGGCGAAGTTCGTCTGCGCGTGGGAGTCGGCTGATCTGGAGGCACTGGTGGCCCTGCTGACCGACGACGTGTTCGTCTCGATGCCGCCGATGCCCTTCGAATACGTGGGCCGGGATGTCGTGGCCCGGTTCTGCGCCATTTTGCTCGGCGCGGGCCGTAGGTACGACCTCGTTCCGGCGCGGGCCAACGGCCAGCCGGCGTTCGGCGTCTACTTGCGTGCCCCGGACGGCATCCGGCACGGGACCGGCCTTTACGTCCTGACCCTGGCCGGCGACCGGATCAGCGCCATGACCCGCTTCGAGTCCAGCGTGCTGCCATGGTTCGGGCTTCCGCGATCGCTGCCGAGCCGGTAGTCCGGACTCCCATAGTTTGCTTCCTCGGCTCGCGCGGCGGAACCTGCTTACCAGCGAGGCCAGTTCAGGGCACTGGCGGCGGCAGGGTCATTGTGGGGTGTTTGCGCCGATACGGGCGGCGTCGCCGGTAAGGTGTCGTCGGCAGGGGCGGCGCGGCTGCTGCATTCCCGTGCCGCACGATGCTGGAACGAGCAGGCTAGCCAAGCGAATGGCATAAGGATTGTGCGATGGTGACGGGCACGCAGGTCCTCGGCGGCCGGTATGTGCTGCGGGAGGTGCTGGGCTCCGGCGGCATGGCGACCGTGTGGCGCGCGACTGATCAGGTGCTGGGCCGTGAGGTGGCGGTCAAAGTGCTCAGCCCTCAGTTCGCAGCGGATGCAGGGTTCGTGGCCCGGTTCGAACGGGAAGCCCGGCACGCGGCGCGGCTGAATCACCCGCGGCTGGTAACGGTATTCGACTGCGGCATCGACAATGGCACGGCGTTCATCGTGATGGAGCTGGTGGCGGGCCGCACCCTGCGGCAGGTCCTGGACGATGTGCGCGCCTTGCGGCCAGGTGAGGCAGTCAGTATCGCGGCGGCGGTGTGCGAGGCGCTGGAGGTGGCCCACGGCGCCGGACTGGTGCACCGGGATATCAAGCCCGCCAACATCCTGGTGTCGGCCGGCGAGGTGAAGGTGCTGGACTTTGGCATCGCTCGCGCGGATGGCGTGGCGGGCGGCACCCAGACGTTGGCCGTGCTGGGCACCGCGGCTTACCTGTCGCCTGAGCAGGCGTCGGGCCGGCCGGCTGGCCCGCAGTCTGACTTGTACTCGCTGGGATGCGTGCTGTTTGAGATGCTCGCCGGCTCCCCGCCGTTCGCGGGTGATTCGGCGGTCGGGCTGGCCTACCGGCACGTGCACGATGACCCGGGCCCTCCATCTGCGCGGCGGCCAGGGGTACCCGCGCGATTGGACTGGATTACCGCACAGCTGCTGGCCAAGGACCCCGCTGCCCGCCCGGCAAGCGCCGCAGCGGCCAGGGCTGGCCTGCTCGCGTCGCTGAACGCCGATTCCACCGCCGTCCTACTTGCTCCCGGCGATGAAGTCGATCGGCGTGCGCCTGGCGGCCATGGCGGTCGGCGCCCGACCCGGGCAGAGATCCTGCTTGCCGCCGCGCTCGGCGCCGCGCTGATCGCCCTGGCGGCGGTGCTGCTGACCGGCGGGACCGGCCAGGCCACACCGCGCACGACACCGACCGTGACAGTGACCGTGACCCCTCGCTCTGCCGCAACTCACCCGGCCCGCAAACACCAGACGGCGGGCCACGCCAACTCCCTGCCCCCGGTCGCCGCGGCGGCTGCCACGCTCGTCGGGGATCTGGAAGCGGGGGTCGCCGGCGGGCAGGTGGTCCCCCAGGCAGGCCAGGACCTGTACAACCACCTCCAGCAGTTGCTGTTCGGCCCGCCGGGCGAAAACCCCCAGCAGATCCAGCACCAATACGCACAGCTGCTGCAGTCTTACGACAAGCACCTCTCACATGCAGACATCACCGGCCGCGCAGCCATCAAGCTGCGCAACGCGCTGCATGACCTCGGTGCTGCTGTTGGTGCCGGATAGCCGAGCGCCTGGCGACGATCGCGGCAGCAGTCAGGAGATCGCAGCCGTCACCAGCTCGACGACTTTCTTCTCGACCACGGGACTCCACTCCTGGAGCGCGTACGACACCGGCCATAGGTCCCCGTCGTCGAGGTTGGCGGCTTCCTGAAACCCCAGAGTCGAGTACCGGTACTTGAACTTGCCCGAGTCCTGGAAGAAGACAACGACCTTGCCGTTCTCGTCCGCGTAGGCGGGCATGCCATACCAGGTCTTTGGCGACAGCGCCGGAGCGGCAGCCGTCACGGCCATATGGACGCGCTCGGCGAGCGCACGATCTTCCGGCGCCATCTTCGCGATACTGTCGAGGACCGCCTCCAGCCCGTCGGCCTTCTTGGCACCCTTCTTACCCTCAGCGCGCAGCTCGGCGGCCCGCTCCTTCATGGCGGCACGCTCCTCGGCGCTGAAGCCGTCGGACTCGGTCTTGGAATTCTTCGCGGGCATTCTTGTCACTGCCTTTCGACGCTCAAGGATCGCCGTGATGTCGGCCATCTGAAGGAAGGCTAGGCCTGGCGACAGCTTGGTGCTTCTCGATTCCTGACCGGATCGGGGCCAGCCGGGGCGGCGCCGGGCTGGCCGATGAGCTGGTCGCCGAGCGGACTGCGGCGGTACAGGACGTGGCGCCCGTCGCGGGCACGTGTCACGAGCCCGGTGGCGTGCAGGACTTGCAGGTGCTGGGACACGGCGCTTGGCGTGACTCCGAGCCGCCGGGCGATCTCGGCGGTTGCCAGCGGCTCGCCCAGCTGACCGAGCAGCCGGGCCCTGGGCGCGCCCAGCAGCGCCACCAGCGCGCCAGCGTCGGCCGCCGGAGCCGGAACCCACAGTGTCGCCACGCCACGGCACGGGTAGGCCAGCAACGGCGGTTCCTCAGGGCTCACCGGCGGGGCCGGCTTGTGCGAAAACACCGACGGCACCAGGAGCAGTCCTCGGCCCGCCGCAGCGACCCGGTGCTTACCGATCATCTTGTCGATGCGCAGAACCCCGTCCCGCCAGCTCAGGTTCGGGTGCATGTCAGCGAACAGCAGGCGAGCACCTCCGGCGGCCAGTTGCCGCGCGCGGTACGTCATGTCCGCCTCCAGCACCAGCCGCATCTTCGGCCAGGCGGGACGGATCGCGATATCCCAGTACCGTTCGAGCACATCGCAGATAGCGTCTCGCAGCTCGCAGACGGCTCGCTCATCTCCGTTCACGGCCTCGTTCAGCGCCTCCGGGACGGGGCCGGGCGCGTGCACATCCAGCAGGTCGCGCCGCACCAGGCCGGGTGGCGCCCGGCGCACCGCCGCCAGTTCGTCATCGAAGACCGGGGCGAAGCTCGGCGGCCGCGGAGTCAGGAAGTCCGGCAGCGCACGGTTGTCTCCTTGCAGTGCTATCAGCAGTGCCGTGTCTAGTCCCGTGAGCTGGTCGAGGACGGACCTGCGCCACGGCAGATGCAGTGCGTAGAGCCCCGGGTCGCGCAGCACCCGGAGGCTGAGCACCGTCTCGTGCAACGGGGACAACGCGAACCGCGTGTCGGCGAGGTCCTCGACGCCGAGCTCGAAGCTGATCATTAAGCCCTAGGCTACATTGATTGCCGGTCCCTGCTGCCTGGCGCTGGACTGCACCGCATGAGAGATGCGGATCGCAGACAAAGCATGGCCGTTCGGGCAGCGTCCCCCGGCCCGGCACAGGCAGCACGTAACGACCAAACGGCGGCGCCCGCGCTCGGCCGGGGACTGATCTGCCTGCTGGGCATCGCCTGCGCGGTCGGAGTGGGCAATGTCTATTTCGCGCAGGCGGTCAGCCCGGTCATCGCCTCGCGGCTGCACGTCGCTGCGGCTTCGGCGGCACTCGTGGTGACCGCGACACAGTTCGGCTACACGGCCGGGATATTCCTGCTCGTGCCGCTGAGCGACCGGTTCGCTCACCGGCGGCTGATCGTGACACTGCTCGCGCTGGCCGGGTTCGGACTGCTCGCCGCGGCCGCCGCGCCGGGCCTGTCGGCGCTGATCGGCGCGACAGCGTTCGTCGGTGCTACCACGGTCGTCGCGCCGGTAATCGGCCCGATGGCCGCAGGCCTGGCCGCAGCCGACCGCCGCGGCGTGGTCAGCGGTACGCTGCTGAGCGGCTCCATCGGCGGCATGCTGCTGTCCCGCGTCGTCGGCGGGGTGATCGCCGAGCACGCCGGCTGGCGCGCGCCCTATCTGGCGAGCGCGGCGGTCACCCTCGTTCTCGCCGTGATTTTGGCTCGCGCGCTGCCCGACACCTCACCATCATCGGCTCAGCGCTATCCCGCCCTGCTGGCCGAGACGGTGCGCCTGCTGTGCACACAACGGGAGCTGCGCCGCTCGACCTACTACCAGGCGATGGTTTTTGCGGGTTTCTCAGCGGTGTGGACAGCGGTCGCGTTCCTGCTCACCGGCCCCCGATACCACATGAGCACGACGGCGGTCGGAATGCTCGCGCTGGTCAACGCCGGCACCATGGTGTGCACGCCGGTGGCGGGCCGCCGGGTCGACCGCCACGGCCCGGACGTGGTCAATCTGGTCAGCCTGCTCGCCGTCCTTGCGGCCGTCGCCGTGCTCGCGCTCGGTAACTCTGGCGGGACGGTCGGCGTCACTGCCCTGGTGGCGGGCACATTGTTGCTGGATGTCGCCATGCAGTCGGGAATGGTGGCCAACCAGGTTCGGATATACGCGCTGGGCACCGAGGCCAGCGGCAGGGCCAAGACCGTTTACATGACGGGTGCCTACCTGGCAGGCGGCCTGGGGTCCTGGCTCGGGACGCGCGCATACGCGCTGTTCGGCTGGCCGGGTGTCTG
>DASXIA010000375.1:0-50115 GCA_036488155.1 Streptosporangiaceae bacterium
TGCGACGGCCTCCCGTTCGCGGTCGAGGAGATCCTCGCCGCGGCCGTATCGTCTGGCGAACTGGTGCGCAGTGAGACTGGCTGGGAGGTAGACGACGAGGTCGTGACAGGCGTGCCGGCCTCGATCGTCGGGTCGGTGCGCAACCGTCTCGCCGCCCTGGGCCCGAGCGCCCGGAACGTTGTCGTGTACGCCGCTGTTATCGGCCGCCAGTTCGACTGGACGCTGCTGCCCGCCGTAGCCGGCATCAGCGCGACCGAGGCCCTCGACGCGCTCGACGAGGCGCACAAAGTGCAGCTGATCGAGCCGGTCAATGGCGGAACATTCCGTTTCCGGCACAGCCTGACCCGCGACGCGATCGTGTCGGATCTGCTGCCGCCGGAGCGGGCCAGCCGGTCGCAGCGTGCTGCGGCCGCGATCGAGGAAGCTCATCCTGAACTGCCCGGATCGTGGTGTGAGCTGGTTGCCGAGCTCCGCGCCGCAGCCGGGCAGCCAGTGGAGGCCGCGCGCTTGCTGCTGGCAGCAGGGACACGCGCGATCGCCCAGGGCGCCCTCACCAGCGCGATCGCATGTCTCCAGGATGCGCAGAAGCTGGTGGCGGGAACGGCGGCCGCCGACGGAGCGCTGGACATCGAGATCGCCGAGGCGCTTGTCGAGGCACTGGCCCTGTCCGGTGACGTAGAGCAGCTCGGACTCCTGGCCGATGACCTGATCGGGCGGCTCGAAGCAACGGGCGCTGAGCCGCGCCGTCAGGCTCTCGTCCGCATCAGGGTCGCGAGCACCAGGCCGGAGGACAACCAGGTCGCCGCGGCACAGCAGCTAGCCCGAGCGAGCGCGACCGCGGCGGAGCTGCGCGACGCCGAGCTGGCGAGCCGGGTCGATGCAGTCGCAGCGCGGTACGCGCTCGCGACCGGTGAGCTCGACCGGGCCCGGGAGCTGGCGGCCCGGTCGCTGGCTGCGGCGGAGGACGCCTGCCCGCTCGGCTGGGCGGCCGAGGTCGCAATCGAGTCACTGGACGTGATCGGGCGGGGGGAACGCGCACGGGACCTCAACGCTGCCCGCGCCGCGTTCGAGCGGGCATACCAGATCGCCGACGACGGAGGGCTCGGCGCATGGCGAATCAGGATGCTGCACGAGCTCGCCACCGTCGACATGCTGGCCGACATGGACACGACCAGGCTCCGCGAGGTCCGGGAGACTGCACTTGAGGCTGGTCTCCTGTCCACCGCGACCATGATCGACCTGCAGATAGCGAACTTGCTGAGCGTCGGATCGGACCTCGACGCGTCGCTCGCCGCAGCGCGCCTCTGCGAGCGGAGCGCCGCCCAGACCAGCGCGCCCCGAGCGGAGGCGATGGCTACCTGTCTGGAGGCCCTTGTCTTCGCGATCCGGACCGACGTCCCGGCTACCGAGCAGGCCATCGTGCGCGCCGAGGCAATCTTGCCCGGCGCTCCGGAACTCCTGGTCCACAGCAGGGGCCAGGTCGCGGTGCTCAGCGCGCTGTTCCGCGACGACATCGCGCGCGCGGCGAAGGAGAGCGCAGCGGCAATGGCCTACGGGGACCGGGCAGTGAGCGAACCCGCGCGCTGGCAGGGGTTTTACTCGCCCGTGCAGGCACCGCTGGTGGCCCGGGGCAGATCGTGGGCCATCGCCGCGCTACTGCAGGCTGTCACCGGCGGCGACGGCAGGGGTGCGATTGAGCGAGCCAGAACGGCCAAGGCAGTCGGTCCCTGGAACCGGGGCTGTCTGGCCTACGCCGAGGCCGTGCTCGAAGGCCGGGCAGGTTACCGGAAGCGCGCCGCGGCACTTGCCGAAGAAGGCGCCTCGGAGTTCGCGCCGTTCGCGCCCTGGTGGAATCACCTGGCCCAGCGTCTGGTGGCGCCGTCGGCGCTGCATGATGGCTGGGGACAGCCGGTCGCATGGATGCGGGACGCCGCAGCCGGTTTCGAGATCAGCGGGCACGACCGGCTTGCGACGGCGTGCCGCGGCATCCTGCGCAAGGCAGGTGAACGCGTGCCGCGGTCAGGCCGGGGCATCGCCCAGGTGCCGCCGCAGATGCGGCGGCTGGGTGTGACAAGCCGCGAGATGGACGTCTTCCTGCTGGTGGCGCGGGGTTTCTCGAACGCTGAGATCGCGTCCAGGCTGTTCATCTCGCCAAAGACCGTCGAGACTCACGTTGCGAACCTCGTCGCCAAGACGGGGCAGTCTGGCCGGCGCGAGCTTGTCGCCCATGCCGCGCGGTTCGTGCCGTTATAGCGCATTCATGGCTACCCCGAGGTTCGGGTGCTTTCGCGCGGTCCGCTCCGGTGCTGCCGCTTAACTCAGGATCCCCGGCTCACTAGCTCAGGGTGCGCCCGATGCGCACAGGTGTCCGCACAGAGCATGCTTGCTCTTAGTAGCTCAACGGCTAGTACCTGCAGCACCGGCTCCCCCCGGCCAGTTCTGCCGCCTCGAGGCCCCGACCACCGCTGGCAGCAGTCCAACCTTCGCCGGTGCCAGGTGAAGGAGGAAGGACTCGTGACGGTACACGCTGACCCCACCAGCGATCACCGCACTCGATTCGAAGCAGACGCGATCCCGTACATGCGGCAGATGTTCCCGGCGGCGCTGCGGCTGACTCAAGAAAGGTGCGACGCCGAGGATCTGATTCAGGAGACCTTCGCCCGCGCGTACCAGAAGTTCGATCAGTTCGTCCCCGGCACCAACCTCAGGGGATGGCTGTACACGATCATGGTGCGCACGTTCTACGGCATGTGCCGGACCAGGACTCGCCGGCCTGCTGAAGTGCTGGCGGCTGACCTGTACGAGTCGGCGAACGGTCACGACAGTCTTGTCACTCCGTCGCGCTCGGCAGAGGCTGAGGCGCTCGCCGGCGTCAGCGACTCCGCGATCATGGCGGCGCTGAGCGACCTGCCCTCGAGCTTCAAGACGGTCATCTACCTTGCGGACATTGAGGGTTACCAATACGGCGACATAGCCGAGATTATGGGCACTCCGCTTGGGACGGTAATGTCACGGATTCACCGCGGCCGCCAGATGCTGCGCGCGCGGCTGCTGGCGCACAAGACCGGCACTGCCGTCGTACCGGCGCAGCCATCACGTCCGGCTTACAACAGTGCAGCGCCGGACAGAAGTGCAGCGCCGGACGGTGCAGCGCAGCCGAGCTGCCCGCAGAAGAAGGCGGCAAACAACCCGTCGGCAGATCCCAGCGCGGTGCCGCCGCGCATCACACCCCCCGACCCGGGTGCCGTTCCGCTCGCGGCCTGACACTCTGGCTGCGGCGTGGCAGGACAGGGCTCGGCGGCAATGTCAGGACAGCTGCGGCCAAGTTCTGCTAGCGGCCCCGGGGACTGCCCCGCGTTCACCCCGTGGACGCGGGGCAGTCGCTTTCGGGCTGTGCTACGGCAAGCGCGGAGCCGCGTTGCTCATATCGCTCCGCCGGACGCGTAAGAATGATTCATGAGCAAAACTCCGGCGACCCCCCCGCCTGGCGATAAGCCGGTGCGTACCGCGCCGCCACCACCCCCACGGTGGCGGCACTGGCTGTGGATCGGCTGGCTGGTCGTGATCCTGCTGTATCTCGTCGGCAGCTTCGTGCACACCACGCCCACAAGCCAGCTGAGCTACTCGCAGTTCATCGGCGACGTCAGCGCGCACAAAGTCAAGACCGTCGAAATCCCGAGTCCGTCATCACCTGGCGCCAACGTGACGGTGACCGGAACATTCACCAACGGCAAGCAGTTCCAGGCGGTCAGCCCGGCGATCACGCCAGGATCCCCGGCCTACAACGCGCTGCAGGCCAATCATGTGTCGCAGACCTACCAGACTGGTGGCAGCTCGATCGTCGGGAACCTGGTGTACCTGCTGCTGGTCGTGCTACTGCCGCTAGTGATCATCATCTGGTTGTTCCGCCGGATGGCCCGAACCGCGGGCAGTTCCCTGCAAGGCGTCATGGGCGTCGGCAGGTCCCGTGCCAAGGTCTTCGATGCTGAGCGGCCGCAGACCAGGTTCTCTGACGTGGCCGGATATGACGGAGTTAAGTCGGAGATCAGCGAAGTTGTCGACTTCCTCCGCAGCCCGGACCGGTACAAGGCGGCAGGCGCCATGGCGCCGCGCGGAGTGCTGATGGTCGGGCCGCCGGGAACCGGCAAGACGCTGCTGGCGCGGGCCGTGGCGGGCGAGGCATCGGTGCCGTTCTTCTCGGTGACTGGCTCCAGTTTCGTCGAGATGTTCGTCGGTGTCGGGGCGGCGCGAGTCCGCGACTTGTTCGCGGAGGCGCGCAAGGCAGCTCCGGCCATCATCTTCATTGATGAGATCGACGCGATCGGCCAGCGCAGGGCCGGATCGGGCGCCGTCGTCGCCAACGACGAGCGCGAGCAGACACTCAACCAGCTGCTGTCCGAGATGGACGGGTTCGACGTCTCCATGGGCATCGTGGTACTCGGCGCCACCAACCGGCCGGAGGTGCTCGATCCGGCCCTGCTGCGGCCGGGCCGGTTCGACCGGCAGGTCGTCATCCCGCTGCCCACGCTCGACGAGCGCGCCGCGATCCTTGCTGTGCACTGCAAGGACAAGCGGCTCGGGCCGGACGTCGACCTGATGGTAGTAGCGCGGGGAACGCCCGGTTTCTCCGGCGCGGACCTGGCAAACCTCGCGAACGAAGCGGCGATCTTCGCGGTACGCGCGGGCCGCCAGATACTGACGGCGGAGGACTTTGACAACGCCAGGGACCGCATCCTGCTCGGGCGCAGAGAAGGCACGAACGTGCTGCTGCCGGAGGAGAAGCACGCGGTGGCGATTCACGAGGCCGGGCACGCGATCGTGGCTGCGGTGTCGGACCACGCCGACCCGGTCGCCAAGGTCACCATCCTGCCGGCTGGCCAGGCTCTTGGCGTCACGCAGCAGCTTCCGTTGTTCGAGCGCCACCTGTACGGCGAGGACTATCTGAAGGAGTCGCTGGCGGTGCGGCTCGGCGGCCGCTCGGCCGAGCTGGTCGAGCTTGGCCAGGGCTCCACCGGCGCGGCCAACGACCTGGCATCCGCGACCGACCTGGCCACCAAGATGGTCAGGGAGTTCGGCTTGTCGGCCGCGCTGGGCCCAGTCGGCTACCCGGAAGGCGGCTCGGTCTTCCTCGGCGGAGGCGGATCTGGCTTGTCCAGCCGTCCGTTCGCCGAGGCGACGCAGGCCACCATCGACGCAGAAGTCAGCCGGCTGCTGCGCGAAGCAGAGGAAACGGCCATCTCCCTCATCCGCAGCCATCATTACGAGCTCGGCCAGCTCGTCGAGCTGCTGCTGGAAAAGGAGACGGTCGACGGCGCCGAGGTGTACCGGATCGTCGGCCGGCCGGTGCCGGAGCGCAGGCTGGAGGAACTGATCGTCGCGCCGCACGGCGCCACCGCTGCAGCGCCGCCGCCTGGCAAGGAGCCAGGCCTGCAGGGGTAACCGGCGAGACTCGGGTCACCGGGTGACCCGGGTCCTGGTTGCTGGACTCAGTGCCGCTAGCCGGCTCGGCGCCGCGAGTCGGCTAGCGCCACCAGGGCTTGCGGCGAATCTGCGCCATGCGCTCGGCCGGGCCAGTCACTTTGGCCACGTGCGCCTCCAGGTGGTCGAGGTGGTGACCGACCCACAGGGCATCCGAGCGGTAAGCGGTGGATTCGCCGCACGGCGACCGCGTGGCCCCGGCAAGCCCGCTTGGCGGCAGCGCGAGGGTCGCCGGCGGTGGTGTGCCCTCGGCGGGTCTGTCAACTAGCCTCGCGAGGCGGTCGTAGAAGTCGGACAGACCGGCCAGCTGGTGGCGAAGGGCAGCGTGCAGCCCGCAGTCCTCCCCGTGTGCCTGCGCTCTGCCTGGCAGGCTTGCCATCGAGCGCGCGGTGAGCTGCAGCCGCATTGCGGCCATGAACAGGACCCACAGGTCGCCTTTGCTCATCCGCTTCGAGCCCTGCTCGGTCAAGTAGCCACGCACGGCCTCGTCGAGCCGGTTGCCAGTCGCGATGACAGCTTCAGCCCGCAGAGGCCGCTGGTCACGATCTCCGAGAGCCCAGCTTGCGGCCTCAGTCAGGTAGTCAGAGCCGCTGCGGAAGGCGTCGGCGAGGTCGTCACCGACGACTGAGGAGGCACCGTGCGGCCAGAACAAGTAGCCGACGACGAGGCTGACGGCACAGCCGATGGCCACGTCTTCAAGCCGGAGCAGGCCTACTCGCCAGCCGGCCGGCGCGAGGATGTTGTAGAGCACCACGATCGTCACGGTGAACGCCGCCTGCCCGGCAGCGAACGGCGCAGTGCCCGGTGTGTACGCCGCGACGAGAACGGCGAGCGGGAACGCGATCCAAAGCGCTGTCGGGTTCGTGCCGATACCTACCAGCAAGGCCGCGCCCACGGCGAAGCCGATGATCTGCCCGACAATCCCGCGCATCGCGGTCGCACCCGTAGCGGACGCGCTAGTCCTCAGCACCGACAGCGTGCCGAGCACGACCCAGAAGGCGTGCTGGACGTCAGTGAGTTTTGCGACCGCGACCGCCGCGGCGAGCGCAACCGCGCCGCGGGCGCTGTTCCGGAACCACACCGAACGAAGGCTGGCGTGCGAGCTGACAGTGCCGAGGGTTCGCGTGGCCGTCCCGGCCCATGCCGGCTGCTGGGATTCAGGCGCCCCCGGCAGGTCGGTAAACCAGCTGCGGCGCCGCGCCGCTACCTCCGCCGGGGTAGCCAGCCGGGTGGCGATCAGCGCCTCGCCCATAGCCGCCGAGGCGGCGATTCCGATGGCTTGCGCGTGATAGGCGTAGTCCGCTTGCCGGACGGCGGTCGCCGGGTCGGAGGCTGGTACACGCAGATTCTGCGCGCTGGCCAGCCGCCCCTCCCAGACCCGCTCGACATCCGGGCGATCCTGCTGGCCGGACAGCACGGCCGCAACCTGGCGCAACCCGTGCGCGGACAGGGTCAGGAGGTCACGATCGGCGGCCGGCATGGCTGCCAGGTCAACGTGGCCGTTTGACGCCTCATTGACCAGGGACGTGCACCACTCCAGGATGTGGATGAGAGCCGCCAGGCCCTGGTCCGCCGCAGCGAGCCCGATCGGCCGGTACGGGGTGGTCACGAACGCGTCCATCAGATCATGATCGGCTGCGAGCGTGGCGGCGCCGCTCGCGTCGGTGCTGGTGCCCCGCGCCGCAGCGTCAGTCCGATCCGCCAGCAGGCCGGCCAGCTTGGCCGCCTGCGCGCGCAGCCGGTCGCCTGGCGACCGGGGCGACAACAGCAACACGGCGAGCGTGCCGGCCGCCGATGCGAGCCACCAGCCTTCGAGCCGGGACAACAGGACGCTGGTACCACCGGTAGAGGCGATCGGCAGGACCCAGGCGAACAGGCATCCGGTCACGCCCGCGGCGACGTTCGGCCTGGCCAGCCCGGCGAAGTAGATCGCAAATGCGACCGGGAGCGTGACGATGGCGGCAAGCCACGCCGAGCCACTGGCCAGGGTGCCGATCGTGATGGCAGCGCTGCCCGCCAGCGCGAGGCCCAGATGCGCGACTGCCTTATCTCGCCTCGATCCGCCAAACGATGTCACAGTGAGCGTGGCGAAACCGCCGAACACGGCAAACAGGGTCATTTGCGAGTCGTGGATGACCTTGTCCGTCAGCAAGAACAGGCACGGGATGACGATGGTCGCGCGCACGGCACGCATTGCCGCGGCGACTGACCACGACACCCGCCACCATGATCCGCCTTGCTCACCAGGCGAGCCCCTGGCTGCCCCCGCACCTGCCAGACTGGGTGATTGAGCCACTGCACTCGAAGACATGTGCAGTCAACTTTGTCACCGGCGGATCGCGGTGTACATCCCGGGGGCACGCCCGCCGCCGCGAGTGGCTGAGGTTGACCGAATACGCTGACGCGGTGGTCACGAATACCGAAAGCCGGAACGCGGCTTCCCGGCGGGTGCCGGCTTCGATGCGGCGGGATGTCCGGCTGCTCGGCGAGATCCTCGGCCAGGTGATCGCCGAGTCCGACGGCCCGGATCTGCTGGCCGATGTGGAAGACCTCCGTCGCCGGGTGATCGCCGCGCGCCAGCACGAGCCGGCCGACGGGCACTCCGACAGGGCGTCGGTTGCCGCTGACGTTGACATCGCGGCGCTGGTCGCCAGGTGGCCGCTGGCCAGAGCCGAGGCAGTCGCGCGGGCTTTCTCTGTCTATTTCCACCTGGCAAACCTCGCCGAGGAGCACCAGCGGATCCGCACGCTGCGCGACCGGGATATCAGCGCTGAGCCGGTGCGCGAGTCGCTGGCTGCCACCATGGTCACACTCCGCGCCACAGTCGGTGATGACGAGGCCGCGTCGTTGCTCGGAAGGCTCGAGGTGCACCCGGTGCTGACCGCGCACCCGACTGAAGCACGACGGCGGGCGGTGACCGAGGCGCTCCGCCGGATCGGCGCCCAGCTCGACAACCTGAACGACGCGCGCCTCGGTGCTGCTGCCCATGCCGAGGCGCTGCGCCGCCTCCGGGAAGAGATCGACCTGCTGTGGCGGACCTCGGCGCTGCGAAGCCAGGCGATGCAGCCGCTGGATGAGGTACGGTCCGGCACCGCGATCTTCGACGAGACGCTCTTCCGCCTGGCGCCGAGCGTCTACCGGTCCCTGGACCTGGCACTGCAGGGCGGGTTGTCGGGCGCCGCGGCGCCGCTGGCGCCCGCGTTCCTGCGGTTCGGCAGCTGGATCGGCGCCGACAGGGACGGGAACCCGTTCGTCACTGCGACGGTGACGAAGCAGGCCGCCCGCATCCAGGCCGATCATGTGCTGCGCGCGCTGGCGAACGCCGCTACTCGCATCGGCCGGTCGCTGACGATCGACGCTGTACTGCTGGCGGAGTCAGCACACGACCGCGGCGGGACCGCGCTCGCCGAGCTTGATGCCGCCCTCGCCGTGCTGGCTGACGCGCACCCGGCGCTACTCGACGAGCTCGTGTCCCGGTCGCCTGGCGAGCCGTTCCGTGCCTTCCTGCTCGCCACCGCCCACCGGCTGGAGGCGACCCGGCGCAGGCTGGACGACGACCATGACGGTGTCGATCATGGCAGTGCCGACCACGACAGGGACGACGACAGCGAGCCGAGCGGCCTGGCATATGAGTCGGCGGCCGACTTCATCGCCGAACTCCGCCTGCTCCAGCGCGCCCTGGCGGAGGCCGGCGCGGACCGGCAGGCTTACGGCGAGTTGCAGCACCTGATCTGGCAGGCCGAGACGTTCGGCTTCCACCTAGCTGAGCTCGAGGTACGCCAGCACAGCGCAGTACACGCCGCAGCGCTGCGCGAATTGCGCGTCGGGCAGGAGCCATCGCCGCAGACCCGCGAGGTACTGGCGACGATCGAGGCGATCGCCTCGATCCAGCGGCGGCACGGTGTCGATGCCTGCCGCCGGTACGTGGTCAGCTTCACGACGTCGGCAGCCGACATTGCCGCGGTGTACGAGCTCGCGGAACTCGCCTGCGACGGCCGGCCGCCGGTGCTCGACGTGGTGCCGCTGTTCGAGAGCGGCGACGACCTGGCGAATGCGATCACGATCCTGGACGGCATGATCGCGCTGGAGCCGGTGGCGCAACGGCTGGCCGTCACCGGCCGCCGGCTTGAGGTGATGCTCGGCTACTCCGACTCTGCCAAGGAGCTCGGCACGGTCAGCGCCACCTTCCGGCTATTCGATGTGCAGCTGCGCCTCACGCGCTGGGCCGCCAAGCACGGGATCAAGCTGGTGCTCTTTCACGGTCGCGGCGGCGCGCTCGGCCGTGGCGGCGGGCCGGCCGGGCGAGCCGTGCTCGCTCAGGCACCTGGATCGGTGGACGGCCGGTTCAAGGTCACAGAGCAAGGCGAGGTCATCTTCGCCAGATACGGGCATCCGGTCATCGGCCGGCGGCACCTTGAGCAGGTCACCTCGGCGGTTCTGCTCGCGTCGGCGGGCACAGCCACCGAGCCCGGCGCGGCGTTCGTCCCGGTAACGGAGGTCCTGGAAGCCGGCGCGCTGGCGGCGTACCGGGAGCTGGTCACGGCCGACGGATTCGCGGAGTGGTTCGCCCGGCTCAGCCCGCTAGCGGAGATCGGCACCATGCGGCTCGGTTCCCGGCCGGCCCGCCGCGGCTTGGCAGCTCCTGCCGAGCTGGCTGACTTGCGTGCGATCCCCTGGGTATTCGCATGGTCGCAGACCAGGGTCAACCTGCCCGGCTGGTATGGCCTCGGCAGCGGCCTGGCCGCGGCCATCAGCGGACCAGGCGGGCTGGATGCGGTCCGCGCCGCCTACTCAGGCTGGCCGCTGCTCGAGGTCCTGCTGGACAACGCTGAGATGAGCCTGGCCAAGACAAACCGCCGCATCGCGGAGCGGTATCTCGCACTCGGGAACGACGACCGGCTGGCGGCTCAGGTGCTGGCGGAATACGACCTGACCAGGAAGCTGGTGCTGGAGGTCACCGGGCACGACCGGCTGCTCGCGGGCCGGGCGGTGCTGTCCCGCGCGGTCGCTCTGCGCGATCCGTACGTCGACGCCCTCTCGCACCTGCAGTTGCGTGCGCTCGCCGAGGTACGCGCCGCCGAGGAGCCGGAGGAACGAGCAGCACTGCTGCGATTCCTGCTGCTCACCGTCAACGGCGTGGCAGCCGGCCTGCAGAACACCGGCTAACCGGCAGCTATCGCCGCAGCGGTGATGGTGCGGGCCGTGTGCACGGCGCTGGCAACGGCGTCGTCTGGTGACAGCCCGCACAAGTCGGTCAAGGTGAACAGCGCCTCTGCGCTGACCACGACGGCGAGATCCCGCTTGAGCTGTCGCAGCGCGGCCGGATTCCGCTGGCCGAGGGTGGCATCGAGCGGGGCGAGCGCGTGATCGATCAGGCCAAAGCGGTATCCGGGCCGGGTCGCTGCGGAGTCCCTCCTGACGATCGAGCCTGAGATAACCGCCCGGACCGCGCCCTGGTACGTCTGCACGTGCCTGAGCAGGCGCTCGGTGGCGAACGCTATCCGTACTACCGCGTCGTCGCTGTCCTCGACCGGAGCGAGCGCTTCGGCCGGACTCGGGAAGGTCCCGTCGATGGCCTCGCGGAGCAGGGAGACAAGATCGGGAAAGTAGCGATACGCGGTCGCCTCGGAAACCAGCGCTGCCTTCGCCACGGCGGGCATGGTGACTTCGGCGCTCCCCTGGATGATCTCGCGAGCCGCGTCGATAATGGCCGTTCTCGTGCGCTGCTTCTGGTTCTCCCGGCCGGCCGGAGCCTGGATGGTCATCCCCTCAGTTTCGACAGCGTGGCCGCGTAAGTCAAGTTCAGACTCGTTATGAGAGTTCACTTGCATAAGACTCTCGTCTCCGCTAGCCTCAGCTTCGTGAGAGTGAACTCTCATGAGCTGGACATCACCTGAGGAGCAAACATGAACGCTGAGACCAGAATCGTGGCTGCGGGCGGCCTGCACGTTCCGCTCACCTTCACCGAGCAAGGCAGCGGCCAGCCGGTGCTGCTCCTGCACGGCGGCGCCGGCGCCTTCTCCGTGGCTGGCTTCGCCGAGCTGCTGTCATCGTCCGTGCCCGCGCGGGTCATCACACCGGTGCATCCCGGCTTCGACGGCACACCGCGTCCAGATCAGCTGGCCAGCATCGCTTCGCTGGCCGCCGTCTACGGACAGCTCATGCGCGATCTCGGCCTGAGCGACGTGTGCGTGATCGGCAACTCAATAGGCGGCTGGATCGCGGCCGAGCTAGCGCTGGCCGAGAGTACGGCGCCGGACCGGCGGGTCACCTCAGCGGTCCTGGTGGATGCAGCCGGCCTGCAGATCGACTCGGCTCCTATCGCGGATTTCTTCTCACTGACCCTGGACCAGGTCTTCGACCTCAGCTATTTCGATCCGGCGGCGTTCCGGATCGACCCGGCAGCGCTGACCCCCGAGCGCGCGGCGACGCAAGCCGCGAACCGGTCCGCGCTGCAGGTCTATGCGGGCACTGCAATGACAGACCCCACCCTGCTTGGCCGGCTGCCGGGCGTTCGCATCCCGGTACTGACTGTCTGGGGCGCGGCCGACCGGATGGTGCCGCCCGAACACGGCAAGGCCTACGCTGAAGCCATCCCCGGCGGGCAGTTCCGGCTGATCACCGACGCCGGCCATCTCCCCCAGCTGGAAACGCCCGCTGAGCTGCTGGCAGTAGTCCGGGAGTTCGCAGCAGCTACTCGCAACCGTGAGACCGGGAGCGTGACAGCATGACCGCTATCTCGATAACGACGCCAGGCCAGGGCGAGCTGGCCCTGTCCGGCCCGATCGTGCTGCGCATCCTCGAGGACGGCAGCACCACATCGCATCGCCTCGGCATCGCTGAGCTAACCATCGCCCCGCACACTGCCGGGCCGCCCCAGCACCGGCATGCACGACACGACGAAGGTTTCTACGTCGTATCCGGCACCGCGCAGTTCACCGTGGGCGACCAGACCTACGAGGCGGTCCAGGGAACGCTGGTGATGGTCCCGCCGGGCGCGCCGCACACGTTCGCGAACACCAGCGACCAGCCGGCCGTACTGCTGAACACCCTCACGCCCGATCTGTACGTGCAGTACTTCCGCGACCTGCGTGACCTGGCCTCGTCCGGTCAGCCGCCTGCTGAGCGGGACATTGAGCAGGTAATGGCCCGCTACGCGACTGAGCCGGCGACGAGATTCTCAGCCGATGCGGGCGAGCCAGCCGGAAGCTAGCCTGTGGCTATGCCCGGACAAGTGCCTTACGTCGGCTACCTGAGCCTCGGCGATGATCCGCACCTGGTCGCGAACGAGTGTGAGTCGTGCGGCGCGCTGTTCTTCGACCGGCGCAATGCGTGCGCGAACTGCGGACGCTGCGAGTTCCGGCGCCGGCCCTTGGCTAACGAGGGCGTGCTGCGGGCGTTCACGATCGTCCACCGGGCCAGTCCGGACGTGACAGTGCCGTACGTATCGGGCATCGTCGACCTGGACGGCGGCGGCGTGGTGAAGGCCAACATCGTCGGCATCGACCCAGACCCGGCCAGCGTCACGCTCGGCATGAAGCTGAAGCTGACCACGTTCCCGATCGGAACTGACGCGAAGGGCACAGAAGCGGTCAGCTTCGGCTACCAGCCGGCCTGACAGCCGCCGGTCAGGATCCTCAGGAGCGACGCGGCGCTGTGATATCAATGGGCCCATGGCGAGTCTGGCCGAGCCGGTTATCGGCAGCCCAGGGACCGGTCTGCCTGAGCTGCTCACGCTGGAGCGGATCGAGGACGACCTGTTCCGTTCCGTTGTCGTCAGCCAGGAGCCGGCCGGGCTGTTCGGCGGGCAGGTGGCTGGGCAGGCGCTGCGCGCCGCGGCGGCGACAGTTCCTGATGGCCGGCATCCGCACTCACTGCATGGCTACTTCCTCAGCCGGGGTGACGCGTCCCGGCGGGTGCTGCTCACCGTTAACCGGGACCGCGACGGCGGCTCATACTCCAACCGCCGGGTGATCGCGGTGCAGAACGGCAAGGTCATCTTCAACATGGCTGCCTCGTTTCACGTTGCGGAGGAGGGCTCGGATTATCAGGCTCACGCGATGCCGGATGTCGCGCAGCCGGAAGACTTGCCGGATGACGAGCGCTGGCACCGCATGCACGGCGTCGAGATCCGGCTGCCGCAGCAACCTCAGCCGGATCAGCAATGGCCGTCCCGGATGTGGATCAGGTCCCGGCACGAACTTGCCGGTGACACGCTGCAAGCGTGCGCGCTGGCCTACGTCTCGGACATGTTCACCGGGCTTGCGGCGACGCCGGGCATCACTATCTCCGGCCCGCTGACCAGCATCGATCATTCTGTCTGGTTCTTCCGGAAGGCGGCGGTCGACGACTGGGTGCTGATGGACCTGCAGCCCGAGTCCACCTCCGGCGGCCGCGGAATGTACACCGGCCGCATCTTCAGCCGGGACGGAGTGCTCGCGGCAGGCATCGCGCAGGAAACGCTGTTCCGGCCCGTCACCGCACGCACCGGTCCCCTGGCACAGTGAGACGCGCTCGCCACAGCGTGCTGATCTAGTGTTGGCCGCGGCGTGAAAGTTAGACTCGGCAAAACCGGCAGAATTAGCGTCCCGGATTTGGCGGTTGCCGCGTTTCAGGAGGTCAGATGGCCGACTCGCTGTGGATCATCGGCGTGGCGATGACCAAGTTCATGCGCTACAAGGACAAGGACCTGATCGACCTCGGCAGCGAGGCTGCGACAGCTGCGCTCGCCGACGCCGGGCTGACCATCTTCGATGCGGACATCCTCGCGGCGGGCTGCCTGTACGACACCAACGGGATTGGCCAGCGGCTGCAGAAGCAGATCGGGCAGACCGGCATCCCGGTCTACAACGTGACGAATGCTTGCGCTACCGGTGCGACCGCCTTCCGGGTTGCGGCGATGGCGATCAAGGCGGGCGAGGCCAGCATCGGCCTGGCGGTCGGCCTGGAGCAGATGGGCAAGCTCGGCCTGCTCGGGGCGCACCCGGCCAGCAAGGACAAGCCGTATCAGCCGGCCGGCCGGTACGGCGCGGTCGGGCCGGTCGAGGGCATCCTCGGCACCAGCCTGATGCCCGGCACGTTCGCGCAGTCCGGCATGGAGTACGCCTACCAGCACGACGGCGTGGGCTTTGAGCAGTTCGCCAAGGTGGCCGAGAAGAACCACGCGCACTCGACGCTGAACCCGCTGGCCCAGTACCAGAAGGCGTTCTCGCTCGACGAAGTCATGTCCGCCGAGATGATCGCCTACCCGAACACGCTGCTCATGTGCTGCCCGACCGGCGACGGCGCCGCCGCCGCCGTCCTGTGCAGCGGTGAGCGGCTGAAGTCGATGCCCGGCGCAATCCGCCGGCGCGCGGTCAAGGTATCGGCATCAGTCATGACCAGCGACCCCTACATCGACGGCGGCTCGGTCCAGTTCGACGTGAACACGCTGACCCGCGAGGCCGCCGACAAGGCTTACGAGGATGCAGGCGTCGGGCCGGAGGACCTCGACCTGGTGGAACTGCACGACTGTTTCGCCACGGCGGAGCTGCGGCACTACGACAACCTCCGGCTGTGCGCCGAGGGCGGGGCCGGCGAATGGATCGACAGGCGCGGGCCGTGGCGCGACGGCGAGATCCCGGTCAACGTGTCCGGCGGGCTACTGTCCAAGGGGCATCCGCTGGGCGCGACCGGCATCGCCAACATCTACGAGGTCTCGACGCACTTGCGCGGTGAGGCAGGCGACCGGCAAATCGAGGGCGCGAAAGTCGGGCTGACACACGTGATCGGCCTCGGCAGCGCGTGCGCGGTGCACATCCTGGAGAAGTCGGCCGCCTGACGCGATGACCGCAACCCTCCAGCCGCTGCCCGGCCGAGTCCCCGACCCGGCTGGCGCCTACGACTTGGCCACGCTCGGCTACTCCGAGCGGGAGTTCCTGCTCAGCGGCACCGCCGAGTCGTACCGGCTGGCAGCCGGGCGCGCGCCGGACGGCCAGTGGACAGTGCTGCATGCCGATCCCGCGCCATTCACCACCCGGGTGCTGGTGCGCCAGCCAGCTAATCCGGACGACTTTAGCGGCACTGTCGTCGTCGAATGGCTCAACGTATCCGGCGGGCTCGACGCCGCGCCGGACTGGATGCTGACGCACACCCACCTGCTGCGTCGCGGGCATGCATGGGCTGGCGTGTCAGCGCAGCGGGCCGGGATCGAGGGCGGCGGCCTGGTCGAGAGCATGCACTTGAAGAAAGCGCATCCGGACCGGTATTCCGGGCTGTCGCATCCCGGTGATGCATGGTCGTTCGACATCTTCAGCCAGGCCGGGCACGCGGTGCGCGGCGTGCTGCCGCCGCCGGTGAGCACCCGGCCGGTGCGCCTGCTCGCCAGCGGTCACTCCCAGTCCGGCGCGTTCCTGGTCACCTACGTCAACGCGGTCGACCCGCTGGCCGCGGTCTACGACGGCTTCCTCGTGCACGGCCGGACCGGCACCGGCGCGGCGCTCGACACCGGCTTCCAGCCCGGCGGCACCACCGGCGAGCAGATCCGCGCTGACCTGCGCGTGCCCGTGATCGTGCTGCAGACCGAGACCGACGTGACGCTGCTGGGCAGCGGGCTGGCGAACCAGCCGGACGGTGACCTGCTGCGCAACTGGGAACTGGCCGGCGCGGCGCACGCCGATACCTACCTGCTGTTCGCCAGCGGACAGGACGACGGCAGCCTGCCGCCTGAGCGGCTCGCCGAACTGCTGCGGCCGACAACGGACATCCTGATGGGCCAGACCACCTCGCCGATCAACAGCGGCCCGCAGCACCACTACGTCGAGTGTGCGGCGATCGAGCACCTGGACGCCTGGGTGGCAGGACGCGGTACCCCGCCGGCCGCTGCCCGGCTGAACGCAGCCGGCCGTGACTACGCGCGAGACGACCTCGGCATCGCCACGAGCGGCATCAGGACGCCGTGGACCGACGTTCCCGTCGCGATCCTGTCGGGAACGGGCCAGCAAGGCGAGCTGTTCGCCTTCCTGTTCGGCACGACGGCGCCGCTGCCTGCTGGTGACCTGGCCCGGCTGTACCGAGGGGGCAAAGCGGATTACCTGGCACAGTTCGAGCGCTCACTGGACGCCACCATCAAAGCGGGCTTCCTGCTGGCCGAGGATCGCGGCGAGATCCTCGCGGTGGCTGCCGCTTCTTGGCCCGGCTAACGCGAACGGGCAAGCTCGACGCCATTCATGGGCCCGCTGGGCAAACCTTCATGCGCAGTGACTTGCAGCGTATAAAAGGCTAACGGATGATAGGTCACCCTTGTCATTCTCAGCCCCGCGCGTCACAGCTCGTGAAGGGATTCCATGCGCACTGTCATGTTCAGCACCAGGCTAGCCGCGCTGATAGCGGCTGCGGCGACGGTCGTCGCCGGCACAACCATCGCCTCGCCAGCGTCGGCCATCGCGGCCACCGCCGCGCGCGCTCAGGCCTGGCACCAGGTGACCCCGAACGGCATGTTGAACTTTGCCGATGTCGGGCTGGCCGTCGGTACGAGCGGCACGCTCAACGTCATCTGGGCGACCGGGGGTACCTCGGCCGGGCACGCGAAGATCATGGATACCGCGGTGACCTATGCGGGCGCCGTCAGGAAAGCCGCCGCGATCGTATCGGGCGGCTACCAGTTCACCGACCCGGATGCCACAGTGACGGGCAACAAGATCGACGCAATCTGGAACGGGGTCCTCAACCCCACCGCAGGCCCGCAGGGCACGTTCATCGCAAGCCGCGCGATCGGCGGCGGGTCCTGGTCCACGCCGAGCGTCATCCCGCCGCAACAAGGTGTCCCCGACACCAGCAGCGCGGACACCGCCGCCACGGGCAGCGACGGCAAGCCGTGGGTGGCGTGGTCCGGCACTGACTCCATGACCGTTCTGCACGTCGGGCAGGCGGAACACCAGGCGACGGGATCGGGCTGCTGCGCCTACTACCCCGGCCTTGCAGTCGACGGCCGGAGCGGTACAGCGTGGCTCGGCTACATGTCGCTGATCACCAGGCATGTGGGCATCTACCTGCAGCGGCTGAATCAGAGCGGGACCAACGCTGGCAAGGCCCAGCTGTTGCCGGGCACAGACTCCAAGGGCAACACGTTCCCGCTGAACGCACGGATCGCGCTCACTGGTCGCGGGCACGGCCGAAGCGGCGTCTATGTCGCCTACCTGGCCGGATATCCATTCGGCCTGCGCGTCAACCTACTCAAGGCCGGCAGCGGCAAGGCAGTCACAGTGGCACGCACCAACTCTGCGCACCAGTTCGCGTGCGTGGCGGTGAGCGCTGACTCAGCCGGCGCGCTGTGGCTCGCGTGGACCAACGGCGACGGTTCCAGCCCTGGCCTCACGGTCCGGAAGTCCAACAACGCGGTGAGCAAGTTCGGCAAGGCAATGCGCGTCGCGCTGCCGTCCGGCACTTCGACTATCTGGAAGGTTTACGTCAAGGCCGTTAAGTCCCGGCTCGACGTTGTCGCGCTGCTGACCCGGCACAACAAGATCGCCTACTACTACACCCAGGTCCGGTAACTTCCACGTGAAGACCCGGCGCCGGTCACGGCGCCGGGTCTTCACGTACTGGCGGAGTCAGCGGCGCGCTGGCGCCACGCCGAGGCTGGCAGCGTCGTCCGGCGGGGCCAGTTCGGCCGCGAGCGTCGCCTCCAGATCGGGCGCGGCGTGGTCGTTCCCGGAGGTACGCAGCGCCAAGTAGCCGGCGAGCGCGCCGAAGGCCAGCAGCGCCACGGTGACCAGCAGTCCGTCGTGGTAACCGGTCAGGAAGGCGCTGCCCGCAGACGCCCCGTGCTGCAGCGCTACACCTTCTCGGGCGCGCAGGACCGCGCCGATGACGGTGATGCCCAGCAGGCCCGCCACTTCCCGCGAAGCGTTGAGCAGCGCCGACGCGACTCCCGACCGCTCGGGCGGCATGGAGTGCAGGACGACGTTGGTCAGCGGCACGTTCATCAGCCCGGCACCCGCGCCGAACATCAGGAAGCCCGGCATCAGGCCGCCGAAGGTCGCGGTCCCGCCCAGCCCGGCGAACAGGTAGAGCCCTGCGCTCATGGCTGCCATGCCCAGGGCCACCGTCCGGTGCGCGCCGAGGCGTGGCGCCACCTGCGGGGCCAGCGAGGCGAAAATTGCCATGCAGATCGCCATCGGCACGAAAGCCAGGCCGGCTTTGGTCGGCGAGAAACCGAGGATCGTCTGCAGGTAGATCGAGGTGAAGAAGTAGATGCCGAGAATGCCGAATGCCCATAGCATCATCACCGTCGTTCCGCCGCCGAATACCCGCGAGCGGAACAGCCGTATTGAGACCATCGGGTACCGCGACCGCGACTCGATGACGACGAAGGCTGCAGCCGCGATGGCAGCCACCGCGTAGCATCCGGTGATCAACGGGGATGTCCAGCCCTTGTCATGACCCTCGATCAGCGCGTAGACCAGCGCGAAGAGTGCGAGCGCTGAGCTGACCAGGCCGGGAACGTCCAGCCTGCGCGCCGCCGAGGTGTCGCGGGATTCGCGCATCACCGCGACCGCGATCGCCAGGGTCACCACGCCGATAGGCACGTTGATGAAGAAAATCCAGCCCCAGTGGAAGTGCTGGCTGATGTAACCGCCGATGAGCGGGCCGAAGGCCAGCCCCATCGCACCGATCGCCGTCCAGGCGCCGATAGCGCGCGTGCGCTCCCTGGCGTTGTCGAAGGTGGCCATGATGATGGCCAGCGTGGTCGGGACCAGGAGCGCCGCGCCAAGTCCCTGCACCAGCCTCGCGCCGATCAGCACGCCGCCGCTGGTGGCGAGGCCGGCGAACAGCGAGGCAAGCGTAAAGATCGACAGCCCGGCCAGGAAGAGCCGGCGTCTCCCGAAGATGTCGGCCATCCGGCCGCCGAACAGCAGCAAGCTGGCGAACACCAGGATGTAGCTGCTGACTACCCATTCCAGGCCAGCGATCGACAAGTGCAAGCTGCGCTCGATTGTCGGGATCGCGACGTTGGTCACGTTGTTGTCGAGATAAGTCATGAAGGTGGCCAGACTCACCGCCACCAGGATCCACCAGCGTCTGCGCATCGGATTGGCCTTCCGTGTTCCGCGAGCTCTCCTGTACTGAGTCCATGTACAACGTTCATATACGCCGTACATGAGCCTTGGCCAGTCTTACCCGTACGGCGTATAGTTGTCAACTGTGAATGCGACCCGGAGGTCTGAGACCGAACGGCCGCGGCTGAGCAAGGCGGCCGTGGTCGAGCGGGGTCTGGCGCTGGCCGACGCCGAGGGCCTGGAAGCTGTCACCATCCGTCGGCTCGCAGCCGACCTGGGCGTCACCCCGATGGCGCTGTACTGGCACTTCCGCAGCAAAGACGAGTTGCTAGCTGGCCTTGCCGACCGGGTCTGGACCGAGATCGACGTTGACGTCGACCCGGACGCCGACTGGCCGGCGCAGCTGCGCGGCCTGCTGGAGTCGCTCATTCGCGTGCTCCGAACTCATCCGTCCGCTTCCCAGCTCCTCTTCTCGGGTGAGAAGCGGACGAGCGAACCGGCGATGATCGCCAACGAGGTGGCGCTCGAGGTGCTGCACCGCGCTGGTTTCGATGCCGAGCACGCGGCGGCGATTGCCCATAGCGCGCTGTTTACCGGGATCATGCTCGTCATGAGCGAGCCGGGGTTCGAGCCGGGCCTGACCGAGGCCGAGCGGGCAGAGCACCAGCGGCTGGCCAGGGTTCGCCTTTCCCTGCTGCCGCCGGACAAATTCCCCAGGCTGGTCGAGTGTGCCGTCCCCATGACGGCGTCCGACAACCCGGACTTCCACTACAAGCTTGGTGTCGACCTCTTCGTGGCGGGCGTGCAGGCGCTGGCGGCAGCCGGAACCTGACCTCGCGGGCAGCGAGAATGCTCGGCCCGGCGGAGTTTGATGTCGACATATCGACTAGGTCGGGCGTCTCCGCCAGGCCGCTGCCGCCTTTAGCCTTGGCTGACGGTGGCGCTTTCCGCCGATCTCGGCAGCCCGACACATCAGTTGGTGATACGGGTCACTCTGCGTAACTTCCCGGGTTCAATGTAGCTAAAGGGTGTTGTGCCGCTCTTACCCTGGTCTGAAGGTAGTAACGAAGCCGGGTTTCGGGGCCCCGGCACGTAAGCCCGAGATAGGGCCCGGCCTGGCGGTGGAGGGTGGATGCGGCTGCGCTTGCGGCGTGCTGCCCTCGCGCTCGCCGCCGCCCTGGTGGTCATCGGCATAGGTATGACGGACGGCCCGTCAGTCAGTCCGGTTCGGGCGCAAAGCGCCCGGTACGGGCAGGCATCGACGGTCGGCGCGCTGTTCACGCTTACCTCGGCTGGCCAGCTGGGGCATCACTTCTGCACCGCGAGCGTGGTCGACAGCCCGGACGGCGACCTGGTTGTCACGGCCGGCCATTGCATGAACGGCCGTGCACCAAGTGAGGTGGCGTTCGTTCCCGGATACTCGCATGGCCTGGAGCCGTACGGCGTCTGGACGGTGAGCCGGATTATCGAAGATCAGTCATGGATCTCATCCGCTGACCCCGATGACGACTTCGCTTTCCTGGTCGTGCACCAGGCCGGAGCACGCGGCGGCATCCAGAAGCTCACCGGCGGCGAGACCATCGGCATCAACGTGCCGGCCGGCCGCACGGTCACCGTGGCTGGTTACCCCGACACTCACGATGCGATGATCAGCTGCGAGAACACCGCCACTGCCTTCAGCCCGACCCAGTATCAGTTCGATTGCGGCGGGTTCACCGGCGGTACCAGCGGCAGTCCGCTGCTGGCCGACGTCGGCACGCCCGGCGGCCGCGACACGGTGATCGGCGTGATCGGCGGTTACCAGGGAGGCGGCGATACGCCGTCGGTGTCCTACGCGGCCAAGTTCAGCACGAGCCTTTCGGCTCTCTACAAGACCGCCCTCGATGAGGCCGGATCCTTAGGCAGTCAGCAACCGGAGGCACCGAGCGTCGCTTCCGGCCGGTAACGTGAGTGTCCGGGGGCTTGGCTTTGTCCGATACGGAGGAGATCCGAGCTCAGGCGCTGGAGCTAGCGACTGTATGGTCGCAGGCGGACTGTCCTGAGCCTTGGCGGCTGACCGCGGCACTGTTCCGTCTGATTGCCACGCATGAAGGCTTGCTGGCGGTGCTGACCGAGCTGCCAGCTGACCGGCTGCCCCCGCTGCTGGCCAGCGCGGCCATCCGCTTCCTGGTCCATCGCGACCGGCCGGAACCGCTGGCGTGCTACTTCCCAGAGGCAGGCGTGCCGCAGCCGCCCTTCGATGCCGGTTTCGAGCCTGCGGCCGCTGCGTTCGTGTCAGACAAGCTCGGTGAGATCCGCGCGCTCTGCCGCAGCCACCGGTACCAGATGAACGAGGTAGCGCGCTGCGCGCAGATCGCGCTTGGCATCGCCGCCGTCACCAGGCCGGCCACCGGGCCGATTGCGCTGGTGGACATGGGAACCGGTGCCGGGCTAGGACTCCAGCTGGACAGATACCGGTATCAGGTCGGTGACGCTAGCATCGGCCCGGCCGGCGGGCTCAGCGTGACCTGCCAGCTACGAGGCGAACGGCGGCCGCCGCTGCCGGAGTTGCCGCCGATCGCCAGCCGGGTCGGAATTGACATCGATCCGGTCGACTTGCGGGATCAGAGCGCCAGAGAGTGGCTGGCCGCCTGTGCGCCGCCGGAAGCCTCGGCTCTGAGCCGGCTCAGCGCGGCGATCGAGGTCGCTGAGCAGCATCCGGTACCGATCGTTGCTGGTGACGTTGTGGCTGCGTTGCCGGGTGTGCTGGCCAGCCTTCCGGCGTCCCTGCCGGTGCTGGTTACCGATGCCTACCTGGCGGTCTTCCTGCCGCCGGATCAGCGCGCGATGCTCTTCGACGTCCTCGCTGACGGAGCCCTCAGCAGGCCCGTGACCTGGCTGTCGCTCGATCCGCTCGTCCCGCTCGGTTCGGCAGGCCGCGACAGCGTCCAGGGGATCCAGCTGCCGGCCTGGATGGTTGCCGACTACCAGCAGAACGGGCTGTTCGCCATACTCGGCGCGCGCACCTTCGACCGGGGCTGCGAGGCAGGCCGCTTGCTTGCCCGCGCGCACCCGTCCGGCCAATGGGTCGAGTGGCTCAGCTAGTTGACTAGCGCAGCTACGATTCCGGTCGGTGGGCCCGCCTTCGCGCAAAACAGGGCGAATCGGCAAGTCGTGCTGCGTTGCCGGCCGCTGGAACCCGGCACGCTAATGTGACAACGTGATGGCTCAGGCGGCGTACCAGGAACCGCCCGTTCCCGCCTTCTTGTTCGATCTGGACGGAACGCTGATCGACAGCGTCTACCAGAACGTCATCGCCTGGCGGAACGCGCTGGCCAAGCTCGACATCGACCTGTCGGTCTGGCGCATACACCGCCGGATCGGGATGAGCGGCGGCCTGTTCGTATCCGCGCTGCTGCGCGAAACCGGCCGTTCGCTCTCGGCCGCTGACGTCGAGGCGCTTCAGCTGGACCATAATGCCGAGTACCTGACTCAGGTCGACGGGGTCCGCGCGCTGCCCGGTGCCGCTGAGCTGCTCGCCGCGCTGACCAGGCAGCACGTCCCGTGGGCCATCGCGACGAGCGGCAGTCTGGCCGTTGCGGAGAGGGCCTTTGCGATGCTCGGCCTGCCCGACGACGCTCCGATGGTTACCCGCGACATGGTCCGGCACGCCAAGCCCGATCCTGACCTGTTCCTCGCCGCAGCGGCGCTGATCGGCGTCGATCCGCGGAATGCCTGGGTTGTCGGTGACAGCGTCTGGGACCTACTGGCCGCCCGCCGCGCCGGCGCCCTCGGCATCGGGCTGATGTCCGGCGGGTACGGCCGCGAGGAACTGGAGCGAGCCGGCGCCTACCGGGTCTACGCGGATCCAGCCGAACTGCTGGCCCGCGCGGACGAGGTCGGCGTCCGCAACCTCCACGGCGGCCCGCCCGATCTGTAGGAGACAGGCATTGCCAAGCGGCCATAGCGGCGGGGAACGCCCACAGCGCGCGCTGGTCACTGGCGCAACATCCGGGCTTGGCCGGGCGATCGCCGGGCAGCTTGCGCGCGACGGTTTTGAGGTGATCGTGCACGGGCGGGACCCGGGCCGCGGTAGCCAGGCGGTCGCCGAGATCGAGCAGGCGGGCGGCACGGCTGCCTTCGCAGCCGCCGACATCAGCGACCTCGCGGGCATCCAGCAGCTTGCCGACGCGGCAGGCGATGTCGATGTGCTGGTGAACAACGCTGGGTTCAGCTGGTTCGGCGCGAGCGCGGACCTGAAGCCCGACACATTCGACGGGCTGTTCGCCAGCAACGTGCGCGCACCATACTTCCTGGTGGCCGCGATCGCGCCCGGCATGGCGGCGCGCGGCACCGGCAGCATCATCAACATCAGCAGCATGGCAGGCCGGATCGGGCTCGCCGCTGGCGGCGTCTACGGCGCGACGAAGGGTGCACTGGAGTCCCTGACGCGGTCGTGGGCGGCGGAATTCGGCCCGCACGGCGTGCGGGTCAACGCGGTGGCCCCCGGACCGGTGTACACAGGGGGTGCGGCCCGCGACCGGACTACCGCGCTCGGTACTACCACCTTGCTCGGGCGGGCAGCGGAGACAACCGAGATCACCGGGCTGGTGAGCTTCCTTGCCTCACCAGCCGCCAGCTATCTGACGGGCGCGGTGCTCCCGGTTGACGGCGGCCGCTCAGCCATCTGACTGTGGCGGCAGGCTAGAACAGGTCGACGTGAACTCTATGCTGACTTTTTAATGGACAATTGGCTGCCTGAATATGCAGAAGCCTCTAGGAGCCATTGAATTGCGCCGTCAGAATGGCGTGCCAACTGGTCCCGCCGAAAGCGCGCGTTTCCCGCTAGGGCAGAATGTGGCTTATGCGGATAGTCGGCGGCTGCGTCGCGGTCAGTGTGGTGCTCGGGCTGGCGGTCGTGGCGGTCCCGGTGCATGCGGTCGCCGCGGAGTCGGCCGAGTCATACCCAAGCTCCGTCCGGCAGCTCCTCACCGTGACGGCATCATCGCGGTCGGCCACGTACGCGACTTTCCGGGCGTACCGGCTGTCCGATGGCCGCAAGGTTGCAGCCTTCGGCCCGTGGACCGCGCGGGTGGGTTACAACGGCATCGCCAGGCCGGGCAAGAAACGCGAAGGCGACGGCCGCACGCCGTCTGGCACCTATGGCTTCAGCTTTTTCTTCGGTGTGCAGCCGGACAAGGGTTTCTCGTTTTCGTTCCGGCACGCCTACAGCTACGACTTCTGGGACGACGACCCGGCAAGCGCCCGGTACAACGAGTGGGTCAATGCGCGCAAGCACAGCGCAGGTGCGGCCCCCGAGGCGATGCACCAGGTGCCGGCCTACGACTACGCCGCAGTGATTGCCTACAACACCCGCCGCACCCCCGGCCTCGGCAGCGCCATCTTTCTGCACGTCGGGACGGGTACGGCGACCGCAGGGTGCGTCTCGCTACCGCGCGCCGAGCTGCTGAAAGTCCTGCACTGGCTGCGGCCGCGCGACCATCCGAGGATCACCATCACGGCGCGCTGAGCCCAGCGAATGCAAGGAACTAAAGCGGCGCTCCGGCTACCCGGCCCGGCCGCGGCGCCATTGCGGCTTGCGCTTCTCCAGGAACGCGCGCATGCCCTCCCGCGCGTCCGGAAGCTGGCTGGTGGCCGCCATTACTTCAACGGCGTAGTCGTACGCCTTCGGCTGGTCGAGGTCGATCTGAGCGTAGAGCGCCTGCTTGCCGACGCCTTTGCTCTCGGCCGATCCGCGCGTCACTCGCTCCAGCAGGTCCATCGTGGCGCTATCAAGCTGCGCGGCCGGCACGACCCGGTTGACCAGGCCCCAGTCCAGTGCCGTCCGGGCGTCGATGACATCACCGGACAGCGCCATCTCGGTCGCCCGCTTCCGGCCGATGTTCCGCGCGATCGCGACCATGGGGGTGTGGCAGAACCATCCGCCTTTCCCGCCCGGTGCCGCGAATCCGGCCTCCTCACTGGCCACCGCGAGGTCAGCGCTAGCCACGAGCTGGCAGCCCGCCGCGGTCGCGAGCCCGTGCACCCGGGCTACCACTGGCTGCGGCACCTGCTGCATGAGGGTCATCAGCTCGGTGCAGGTCGCCAGCAGTGACCGGACGGCCAGCAGATCAGCATCGGCTACGTCGGCGAAGTCGTGCCCGGCGCTGAACACCGGGCCGTTGCCGGCCAGCACGATGCCGAGCGCGTCGCTCTCCCCCGCCTGGCCGAATGCGGTGATCAGCTCCTGCATGTGCTCACGGGACAACGCGTTACGCCGCTGCGGCCGGTTCATCGTGATCGTCACGAACTCGCCCGACCGCTCGACCAGAATGTGCTCGAAGCTCATCGGCACCTCCTCGCTCGCTCTCAGCCTACGACGGGCGGCCGCGGTCTATCGCTCCTGCTCAGTGGGCCGGATCAGGATCTCGTTGACAGCCACGTGCCGCGGCCTGGTGACGATATAGCTGATGGCGTCGGCAATGTCGCTGGCGTCCATCCGCTGCCCGAACTGAGTTCTGATAGCGTCCAGCACCTCCGGCCGGTTATGGGTCGCCAGCTCGGTGGCCGTAGCACCGGGCTCCACCAGCGAGACGCGCACGTAGCTCTTGGCGAGTTCCTGGCGCAGCGACTCGCTGAACGCGCCGACGCCGAACTTGGTCATGCTGTAGACGCCGTTGAATGCGCGCGCGGCACGCCCGGCGACGGAGCTGATGTTCACCATGTCGGCCACCTGACGCGGACCATCCTCCGCCGCCCGCAGCAGGTGCGGCATCGCCGCGTGCGCGCAGTAGAGCAGGCCGAGCACGTTCAGCTCGACCATCCGCTGCCACTCGGCCAGCGGCGCGTCGGCTGCCGGGCCGAGCAGCATGACCCCGGCGTTGTTGATCAGGGTGTCCAGCCGCCCGAGTTCGGCCACCGTCCGGGTGACTGTCTGCGTGGCCTGTTCCTCGTCGGTGATGTCGGCCTCGAGCACCAGCGCCGTCCTGCCCTGGTCGCTGATGCTCGCGGCAAGCTGCTCAAGCATGTCTTTGCGGCGCGCTGCGAGCGCGACCGCCGCTCCTTGAGCGGCCAGCACCGTGGCGGTGGCCGCACCGATCCCGCTTGAGGCTCCGGTCACCAGGGCCACGGTGCCGTCCAGCACCTTCGTCATCTGAATTCTCCCGACAGTCCGTGCCAAATCACATTAGACCGGGAACGCGCAGATACCCGCTGGCCGTCTGCCCCGGGGCGCGGGCTTGCCCGGCGCCGTCCACCGGACCACGGTAACGCCAGCGTGCCTGCGCCACTGCCGGGGCCGTCGGGGTGGCCGTCACGGTGGCCTGATTAAGCTCGTCAGCATGCCTCTTGACAACGACACCGTCCGCCTTGCCAAGGCTCCGACCCTCGCGACAGTGGTAACGCTGATGCCGGACGGGCAGCCGCAAGCGCTGCTCACCTGGATCGACACCGACGGCGAGAACATACTGGTCAATACCGAGCCTCAGCGGCAGCGGTCGAAGAACATCAGCCGTGACCCGCGCGTCACCGTCCTGCTGCACTCGTCAGACGATGCGTATGACTGGTCCGAGGTGCGCGGCCACGTGGCGTCGACGATCACTGGTCAGCAGGCCAGGGACCACATCGACGAACTGTCGCGCAGGTACCTGGGCCGGGACTACGCCATGCCGATCGGGCCGGACGGCAGGATCGTCTACGTCATCCAGCCGGACAAGGTGAACACCCCGAAGTCCCTTGGCCGTTAATCAGCCCGGCCATTTACCGGGCTCGATTCAGTCATTACCTAAGGCCGGCCTCCGCAAGACAGCTTCTTCAGCGCTAGGCCATTCCCGGTTAATCCGGTTGTCACCGCGAGGTGGTGGGCTGTCCGCCGACAGGGCGTTACCCAGACACCCGCCGGCCCGCGGTGAGCTTGCACATCTCAAGACTTACTCCGCGGCCTGGCTTTGCGCGGAGGTGGTTAGGTGCGTGGCAAGGCTTTTGCTCGGGCGCTCACGATATCGACAGCAGGTGCGCTAGCTCTCAGCTTGGGCGGCTGGGCGGTCGCATCGGCCAGCGCATCGCAGGCTGGCGCGACCGTCCGCGCCACGGCGGCAGGCACGGGGCGGCACTGCTCCCTAGGACCGACCGGGTCGATCAAGCACGTCATTTACATCCAGTTCGACAACGTCCACTACAACAGGGACAACCCAAACGTGCCGAGTGATCTGCAACAGATGCCCAACCTGCTGAAGTTCATCACCGGCCAGGGCACCCTGATCACGCACGAGCACACCCCGCTGATCGCGCATACCGCTGACGACATCGTCACCTCAGAGAGCGGCTTGTACGGCAGCGACCAGGGCATGCCCATCGCGAACGAGTACAACTACTACAAGCCGGACGGCACCACCGACACGGCTGGGTCGTTCGCTTACTGGACCGACCCGATCGTCGACTACAACACCGACCTGGCGGGTACCCCGGTGGGCGACAGCAACCCGACGATGATCGGCGCGAACGGCAAGAACGCCCCGGCACCGTGGGCGTCCTACACCAGGGCCGGCTGTAACTTTGGCGCTGTCGCAGGCGCGAACACCGAGTTGGAGAACACGCTGCCCGACGTGGCAAAGGTGTTCGGGGCTAACTCGCCCGAGGCGCAGGAGGCCGGAAAGACGGATTCGACGGGCGCCGCCCAGGCCCAGGCTGAGGCCGACTTCATGGGGATCGCCGTGCACTGCGCGAAGGGCACCGCGGTCTGCGCGAAGGGCTCGCGGCCGGACCTGCTGCCGGACGAGCCCGGCGGCTATCACGGCTTCCGCGCGCTGTACGGTAACAAGTTCGTGCAGCCGGTCATCAGCCCTTCCGGGCCGGTCCGCAGCCTCAACGGTAAGGTGATCAAGGACTCCTTCGGCCAGATCGGGTTCCCTGGCTACGACGGCATGACCGGCCCGAACGGGCTTGCTTACACCCTGGACATGCAACTGCACGGCGTCCAGGTCACCGACACCTACCTGAGCGATCTGCACGACGCATGGGACGGGAGCGGCCCGTTCGGCCCCGGCCAGGCCGGGTACGAGCGCCAGCTCAAGCAGGAGAACGCCGCCTTCGGCACGTTCTTCGCCCGGCTCGCCGCGCACGGGATTACGAAGGCCAACACGCTGTTCGTCATCACGTCGGACGAGGGTGACCACTTCGTCGGCAGCCCGGCCACTCCGGCTGGCTGCAACGGCGTGACGACCACCTGCCACTACTCCCGCATCGGCGAGGTGAACGGCAATCTGACCGGGCTGCTGGGCGCCAAGGGTGTCACGACTGCTTTTGACGTCAACGCCGACTCGGCACCGGTCATCTATGTGCACGGTCAGCCTGGCCGCAACGACAGCTCCGTCCGCCAGACCGAGCAGAAGGCAGCGATGCTGACTGGAGATGATCTGGCTAGTGGCAAGACGGTCCCGCTGACCAACTACCTGGCCGATCCGGTGGAACTCAAGATCCTGCACATGGTGACGGCAGATCCGAAGCGGACTCCCAGCTTCGTCCTGTTCGGCAACACCGATTTCTGGCTGCAGAGCGGCGCAGCGAGCTGCGGCACGTCGTGCTTCACTGAGCCAGCTGGCACCGACGCCTGGAATCACGGCACAGTAGGTTCGCAGATCAACACGACATGGCTGGGCATGGTCGGGCCTGACGTCGCGCATCGTGGCATCGACAATGCAATCTGGTCAGATCACACCAACATCCAGCCGACGATGATGGCGTTGCTGCGGCTGCACGACGACTACACGCCGGACGGACGGGTGCTAGGCGAGATCTTCAAGCCGGCCGACCGGCCCGCTGGGATGCGACCGCACCGGAGCGAACTGGTCCGGCTCGGCGACGTCTATACCCAGCTCGAGGCGCCGGTCGGCAGCTTCGGCCTGGCCACGCTGAAGGCATCTACCAGGGCGCTGGCAAGTGACTCGACAGGTGACGCGACGTATACGAGCATCGAGAACCAGCTCGCGGCGCTCGGCAACGCCCGGGACATCGTCGCGGGCCAGATGCGCACGTTGCTGCTCGGCGCTGCCTTCGGCGGCCACGGCATCAACGTTGGTAAGGCCAAGTCCCTGATCAAGAAGGGCGATCAGATCCTCGGCGAGGCTGTGACGCTCGCGGCCTGACCGCCGTCTCGGTTCTGACGGCCGGTGGCTGCCAGGCGTGACCGCCTGGCGGTCACCGGCCCTTTTGTGCAGGGGTATAGGCGGTGACCGCCTGGCGGGATGGGCATTGGGCACGCACGCACTGGCTACACCGGGATCGCAGCGCCGTTCACCAGGTGAGCGTCCGGCACGCTCAGGTAGAGGTAGCTGTAAGCGACGTCGCGCGGCTTCGGCCAGGCGTCGTGATCAGCCTTCGGCAATGCTTCCCGGTTCACCGGGGTGTCGATGATGCTGGGGACCACGCAGTTGACCGTGACGCCGGTGCCGCGGACTTCGTCGGCAGCCATCTCGACCAGGTGCAGCACGCCCAACTTGCTGACCGAGTAAGCGAACCCATTGCCAGCGGTCACCGTCGCCGCCCGGCTGCCGGTATGCACGATCCGGCCTTCGCCGACCGGCTTCATGACCCGCAGCGCATGCTTCGTGATCAGCGCCGCCGACACCAGGTTTCCCTCGAGCTGGCGGGTCAGTTCGGCGCCGTCCAGGTCGGCCAGCGGCCGCCGCGGCGCGTAGCCGCCGACGGTATTGATCACGGCCCAGGGCGCTGGACCCGCATCGAAATACGCGCCCAAAGCGGCATCGTCTAGCACGTCAACGGTGTCGTACTGCACGCCGGTCAGCTGACGGTCGGCCACCGGCAGTGCCCGGCTCACTCCCCGGACGACTGCCCCCTCGTCGGCGAATTTTGCCGCCACGGCTGCGCCCAGCGCGCCTGTCGCCCCGAACACCACCACGTCACGGCCGCTGAGGCCAGTCTCCACCACGTTCCCTCCCCGATGTTGGACTCACGTTATGTTGCGGCGACAGCGTGGCGACAAGATACGCCACGCCGAACGGGTCGTCGCAGTACCTGATGACGCTGGCCGGCCTCCGCTCCCCCATGGCGCCGGCCAGCACCTGCCAGGCCGGCCGCCCGGTAGCCATCAGGTCCCTGGCGAGGCCCGCATCTAGCGTCAGCAACGCGGCCATGTCCCCGGCCTGGATCGCTTCGGTCACCTGCGTGTCGAAGGGAAAGCTGCGCTCGTCCAGGTAACCGGGCGCTTTGAGCCCGCGGCGGGCGCTGCCGTCTGCCATGACCAGCAGCGCAACCCGTGCCATGGTCTCCGCAAGGCTGGCGCCGACTGCGGCGCAGTCCGCCGCGCTGGCCCTGTCACTGACCGTGTGCAACGCGAGCTGGCCAGCGTAGCCTGCCTGATCCAGCAGGCGGCAGCCGAGGCCGAGCGGGAGCGGCAGCGGCTGCGGGTCCCGGTCCAGGCCGCTCCCGTCCAGCGCGCTCCCGTCCAGTCGGCCCAGCGCCAGAGCGGGCGCGTAGGCTGCCAGGTCGAGCTGGCCGCGCGTGCCGAACGCGCGCGTCTGCTCGCCCGTGCCCACGACAGCGATCATGTCGGGGTCGGATTGCAGCAGTCCTGCGGCCGCGTCGAGGCATGCCTGCCGCAGCTCAGGGACTACCGGGTCGGCGCCGGTCAGCTCGCGCGCGAGCAACGGCGGCGCCGGGCACAGGGCGGCTGCGGTGATCACCGGCTAGGCCAGTCCCCGCACCGCGCGAGCGGGCGGCCGGTCGCCGCGGATGGCGCTCACCATGTCGATCACCTGCCGGGACTCCGCTACCTGATGCACCCGGAAGATTCGCGCGCCTTGCCAGGCGCAGATGGCGGTCGCCGCCAGGGTGCCTGGCAGGCGCTGCTCGGGTGGCAGGTTCAGCGTTTCGCCCACGAAATCCTTGTTGGACAGCGAGACCAGGACGGGGAACCCGGTCGCCGTCATCTCGGCTAGCCGCCGGGTGATCTCCAGCGAGTGCCAGGTGTTCTTGCCGAAGTCGTGCGCCGCGTCGATCACGATGCGGTCGCTGCGAACGCCGGCCGCCAGCGCACGTCGCGCCAGTAGCTGAACCTGGTCGAGCACGTCCGCCATGACGTCGGCATACGCGACGCGGAACGGCCTGGTCCTCGGACTCTGCCGGCCCACATGAGCGCACACCAGCCCGGCGCCGAACTCTGCGGCGACGTCGGCGAGCAGCGGGTCGTACCCGCCCCAGCTGTCATTGAGCAGGTCGGCGCCGGCCTCGCAGACGGCCCGGCCGGTCTCGTGCCGCCAGGTGTCGGCACTGATCACGACGTCGGGGTACGCAGACCGGATCGCGCCGATAAACGCGGCCGTGCGCCGGATCTCCTCTGCCACGTCGACGTTGGCGCCGGGCGCGGCCGGAATGCCGCCGACGTCCACGATGTCCGCGCCGTCGGCGATGACCTGATGCACCCGCTGCATCGCTTCTGCCTCGTCCCAGGTCACCGCGGGCCGGAAGAATGAATCCGGGGTCCGGTTCACGATCCCCATGACGATCGGCTGGCCGGGCGGGAACGCCCGCTTGCCAAGACGCAGCACGCCCTGCTGCGCAGCCGGAGCCAGCCCGTCACTCATCGGCTCGGAACAAAGCCGCCGGCGGCCGCTCGGTCACCGGAACCGGTCGCGAGACCTGGCGTGCCTGGCCATCGTCGTCGCGCACGAACTGATGCAAGTCGACCGTCGCAGGCACGATCTGATCGGACAACCGGTCCGGCCGGCGCCGCTCGGCCACCATGAGCAGCTCCGCAGCCATCAGCGCCAGGTCATGGTTGGCCTGGTGCCGGTGCGCCCGGCTGCCGAGGTCGACCTGCGCGACGGCGTCGAGGCCGTAGCCGGAGACCGTGTCCATCAGCGTCGCGAGCTCGACGCCGTATCCCACCGGGATACTCAGCGCTTCCATCAGGCTGCGCCGCGCGGCCCACTCTCCGGCCAGCGGCTGTACCACCGCGGCAAGCTCCGGCCACCACAGGCTGATCAGCGGGCGGGCGACCAGTTCAGTGACCCGGCCGCCCTCCGTCGAGGTCGATCCGTCCGACTCGGTACGCACCCGCGTGTAGTAGCCCTTGACCAGCCGGACCTGCTCGTCGGCGAGCAGCGGTCCGAGCAGCCCGGAAACGAAGTGCGGCCCCCACCGGGTCAGGTCCGCGTCGACGAAGACCAGCAGGTCGCCCTTGGTGACCAGCAGCGATTTCCACAGCGCCTCGCCCTTGCCAGGAAAGCTGCCGGCGGCGGGCGCGACATCGGCGGTCCGGTAGACGACGGCCCCTGCGTCGGCGGCGGCCGCCGCCGTTGCGTCGGTCGAATCCGAGTCCATGACCACGAGCTCGTCCACAAGCGGAACGTCGTCGACGAGCGAGCGGGCAATCGCGCCCACGACGCCGGCCACGGTCTTCTGCTCGTTCTTCGCCGGGATGACCACGCTGATCGTGACGCCGAGTTGCCGTTTGGCCGCCAGCAACTCCTCTGGCGGCCAGTCCTGCCAGCGTGACGTGCGGCGGCCGAACCAGGCTCGGGTGCCCTCGTCGGCGAGTCGGCCAGCTTCCATGACCTGGCCAGCCTAATCGGGTTCGGAACCGGCACTGACAGGCACCCGGCCGCGATCAGCGGACGGAGCGAACCGGCAGCACGGCGAGTGCGCTGGCGATGCCGCAGCAGCCGCCGGCGATGAACAGCGTCCGGTAGCCGCCGGCGTGGCTGATGATCAGCGCGGCCAGCAGCGGGGCGAGCACCTGCGGCCCGGCGTTGGCGATGTTGAGCACGCCAAGGTCCCTTGCGGCATTCTCGCTGCGCGGCAGCACGAGGGTGACCAGGGCGGCATCGACGGACAGGTAGCAGCCGAATGCGATCCCGGCGAACGCGGCAAAGATTTCCACGGTCCTGAAGGTCGGCGACAGCACCGGTAGCACGCAGCCCGCGCCGGCCACCACGGACGAGATGACGACGAACGGCTTGCGCCGGTCTAGCCGGTCCGACACCGGACCGGCGAGGGCGGCGGCGAGCAGGGCACCTACCGCGCTGATCGCCGCGAGGATCGTGACTCCCTGAGCCGGCCTCATCCGCCCGGGTAGCGCGATGTAGTCAGTGAGGATGTACAGCTCGTAGCTGATCACCAGGTAGTAGCCGAGAATGGCTGCGGCGCGGCTGGCGAACACCAGGGCGAAATCGCGGTGCCGCAGCGCGGACAAGAAGCCGGCCAGCCGCGAAGCGGGGCTCCTGGTGTCGCGCGACGGCCGGGGCAGTCCGGCGGCCGGCGCGTCTGCGGTGCTGAGGACGAAGTAGGCCGCGGTCGCGGCAAGCATCGCGCCGAGTACCAGGTAGCCCCAGCCGAGATGCCCGGCGAACTGGCTGGCCAGCCCCACGCCGGCGACCCCGCCGACGACGGACGAGACGCCGGCCACGGCGGATGCCGCACCGCGCCGCTGCCTGCTGACCCGGTCCGGGATGACTGCCGTCAGCGGCGCCTGGTACAGGTTCGCCGCTGCCTGGGCCAGGCACCAGGCGACTGCGACCAGCAGCAAAGTCCCGGCCCGGCCGAGGAGGGCAAGCATCACGATCACCGCGACGGGAGTGGTGGCCAGCCATGGCGCGCGGCGGCCGAATCGTGACCTGGAGCGGTCCGACAGCGCACCGCCGATCGGGTTGAACACCAGCGCGAACACTGCGCTGACCCCGGACACGACACCGAGCGCCGCGACCTTGTGGGCCCGGTCGATGTGCTCGACCTGGAGCGGGAGAAGCACGGTGACGATACCGGCGTAGAGGGCGGAGAGCGCGCCGTTGGCGACGCCGAGGCTGACCAGCAGCCGCCGGAACTCCTGCCGCCCGCCTCCGGCGTCCGCGCTCCCGGCGCGGCCAGTCCCGGCCAGGTCCGTCATGGGTTGCAGCCGGCCGCGAGCCGCTCAGGCGACGGTGATGGTAGTGGCGCTGCGGACGTCATCCAGGCTGTGCGCGGCTTCGATGAGGTACTCGCCCGGCACTGTGGTCCAGCCGTCGGTCCAGATCTGGAAGGCTCGCTCTGGCAACGTGACGGTGACGGTCGCGGTCTGGCCCGGTTCGGCCATGACGGTGGCGAAGCCTGCCAGCCAGCGGCGCGGGCGCTCGTCGTCCGGCGTCGCCGGCCCGGCGTAGACCTGGACCACTTCGCGGCCCGCGCGGCTGCCGGTGTTGCGCACGGTGACGGTCACCTGGCGGCCGTCCGCTGTCAGGTGCTCGTAGTCCCAGCTGGTGTAGCCAAGGCCATGGCCGAACGCGAACCGGGGCGCGACCCCGGCCCGCTCGAAGGCCCGGTATCCGATGAACACGCCCTCGTCGTATCGCAACTCTCCGTCGACCGGGGTGACGGACAGCACCGGGCAGTCCGTCCCGGCGACCGGCCAGGTCGTGGGCAGCCGGCCACCCGGCTCCGCCGCGCCGAGCAGCACGTCCGCGATCGCGTGGCCGGCTTCCTGGCCGGGGAACCAGACCAGTAGCACCGCCGCTACCTGGTCGGCCCACGGCAACTCCACCGGCGAGCCGGCATTGACCACCACGACGGTGCGCTGGTTTACCGTCGCGATACGCCGGACCAGCTCATCCTGCCGGCCTGGCAGTGCCAGCGTGGTGCGGTCGAAGCCCTCCGACTCGACCTCGTCGGTCGTGCCGACCACGACGATAGCGATGTCAGCCGCTCTGGCGACGGCCTCCGCCTCGGCCAGCAGGTCGTCCGCGGCCGCAATCGGGGCACAATACCCCAGGGTCAGCGTCACCACCGGGAAGCCGTGGACGAGGCTCACCTGCTGGGTGAGAGCGACTTCCAGAGTCTCGCCCGCGGCCATCGCTACCGGCACGTGCCGCTCCGGCGGTGCCAGGAATGTCACCGCGAAGTCATCCGATTCCGGCTGCAGGAGTCCGTCGAAGAGCACGGCACCATCGGCACTCAGCGTGAACCTGCCGATCCCGCGGATCCCGAGCTGATGCGTGCCGCTCGCCTCAGCGGTCAGCCGGCCAGAGATCTCCACCGTGTCCAGCGCATCCGGGTCGACTCCGCCAGGCATGTCCATCCACCGCCCGTAGCCGCTGGCGAGCGGAGCCTGGTAGACGACGGCGCCTGCCTTGTCGCGGAACGTCACCTGCAGGGCGGTCCACTGCGGCGCGGCAGCAGGCGGCAGCTTGCCGGTACGCGGATCGGACCCGATCGCGTAGGAGAGCTTGACCGCATCCGGCAGGGCAGCCGATAGGCCCTCCAGCGGCGAGACAACGTGCTCAGGGAAGACGGCAGCGCTGCCTCCGCCGAGTACTCGCGCGTCCCGGCCGAGCGCGCCGATCAACGCGATGGCGCTCGGCCGGGAAATGTCGAGCGGCAGCGTGTCGTCGCGATTGACCGCCAGCACGAAGGACCGTGCGGCGACCTCCCGTGCGATCCGCGCGCCGTCGATCAGGGCCGGGCGGCTCTCCGGAGGCACGGTCTCAGGGGCGCCTGCCAGCGCGCCGACCCTGGCAGCGAGCCGCAGGACCCTGCGCACCTGTTCGTCGACGACCTCCGCCGGCACCTCGCCAGCATTGACTGCGGCAACCAGCCGGGCGCCCCACGGGTTGGCCGCGGCAGGCATCGCGATGTCCAGGCCACCCTTTGCTGTTGAGGCTGTGGCACGGGCGGCCAGCCAGTCGGACACGACGACCCCGTCGAAGCCCCACTCGTCTTTCAGCACGCCGAGCTGCAGCGCTGCATTCTGGGTCATCGACACGCCGTTGACCGCGTTGTACGCCGACATCACGCCCCAGGCAGCCGCTTTCGCGGTAATCATCTCGAACGGCGCGAGATAGAGCTCCCGCAACGCCCGGTCACTGACGACCACGCTGGCGGTGAACCGCTCGGTCTCGAAGTCGTTCGCGACGAAGTGTTTGACGGTGGTCGCGACACCCTGATCCTGAACGCCGGCCACGTAGCCGGCGCCGATTTCGCCGGTGAGGAGCGGATCTTCGGAGTAGCACTCGAAGTGCCGGCCGCCGAGAGGGCTGCGATGCAGATTCACGGTCGGCGCCAGCAGCACGTGGACACCCTTGCGCCGGGCCTCCTGGCCAAGCAACTGCCCGGCCCGGCGGGCAAGCTCACCATCCCACGTCGCCGCGAGGGCGGTCGGGCTCGGCAGGGCGATCGACGGGTCCGCTGCGCTCCAGGTGACACCGCGGACGCCCACCGGGCCGTCGGACATGACGATGGACGCCAGCCCGATCTCCGGCAGCGCGGGCAGCGTCCAGGTGTCCTGACCGGACAGGATTGCCACCTTGGCCTCGAGGCCAAGGCGGCCGACCGCGGCCTCGACCGCGGCCTCCTGCTCGGCCTGCACGGGCTCCTGCTCGGCCTGCACGGCCTCCTGGCTGGCACGTACAGCCTCCTGCTCGGAGGTCAGGTCGGACATCAGGCGCCCCTCCTCTTTCTCATTAGTTATCCCTGATCAGGGCACGGCCGATTATCAGCTTCTGGATCTCACTCGTTCCCTCATAAATACGGAACAGCCGGGCGTCCCGGTACATTCGCTCGACCGGGATCCCGTGCATATAGCCCAGCCCGCCGTGAACCTGGACGGCCAGGTCGGCGGCGCGGCCGACCATCTCGGAGCAGAACAGCTTGGCTGCTGACGGGCCGATTC
This sequence comes from Streptosporangiaceae bacterium, assembly GCA_036488155.1. GTDB lineage: Bacteria > Actinomycetota > Actinomycetes > Streptosporangiales > Streptosporangiaceae > JAJYUU01. The sequence goes on from DASXIA010000375.1 coordinate 37,150, forward strand.
TCCGGTCGGCGCCCGAGTCATAGCCGCGGGCCGCCTCTGACACCATGGACCGGCCGGCGTACGCCCCGGTCTGGATCTCCGCGAGCATCGCTTGCACCAGCTGGAACTCGCCGATCGGCTGGCCGCCCTGCCGGGCGGATCTCGCGTGCGCGACCGACTCGGCGAGCAGCCTGTCGGCCATGCCCACGCAGATGGCCGCGATGTGCACGCGGCCGCGGACCAGCGACCGCATCGCCGCGCCGAAGCCAGCTCCCTCCTGGCCGCCGACCAGCGCAGTCGCGGGGACCTTGACCTCGTCGAAGAGGACCTCAGCGGTCCATGCGCCAGCCTGGCCCATCTTGCGGTCTTTCGGGCCGACCCGGACGCCGTCCCGGCCTGCCTCGACCAGGAACACCGAGATCCCGCGTGTCCCGCGGGCCGCTGGATCGGTGCGGGCGAACACCACGAACAGGTCGGCTAGCGGCGCGTTGGTAATGAACCGCTTGGCTCCGGAGAGCACGTAGCCGTCGCCATCCCGCGTCGCTTTCGTCGTCAGACCGGACGGGTCCGACCCGGCCTCGGCCTCGGTCAGCGCGAACGAGGCGATTGCTCCCCCGGCCAGTTCTGGCAGCCAGCGCTGCTTCTGTTCATCGGTGCCGGAGTTGACGAGGACCTGGCCGGCTATCCCGTTGTTGGTGCCGAACATCGACCGGAAGGCCGGCGTGGTGTACCCGAACTCGAACGCAAGCTGCACGTCCTGCGACAGGTTCGCGCCGAGCCCGCCGTATTCCTCGGGCAGTGTGTACCCGAACAGGCCCATCTCCGCAGCCGCCCGCCGGAGGTCCGCCGGGATCGCGTCGGTCTCCTCGATCTCATCTTCGCGCGGCACGACCTTCGTCCGGACGAAGCGGCGGACAGCATCGAGCACATCGGCGAACTCAGCGTCGTGCATGTCCGCAGACTAGCGATTTCGGCCGGTGCGAGTCTGCTACCTCCATAGGTGAACCGGTGCCTCGAAGTGCGCCACCCGCAGCGTGCGGCCGTGCAGCGCCACCTGGCAGAACTGGTAGATGATCGCCGCGGTGGGCGCGTGCACGCGCCCACCGAACAACGGGAGCCTGATCACCGGACCTGGAGCCTGCGGTATCTGGACGAACTCGGGCTCGACATCAAGATCGGCCAGCGGAACCTGAAAGATGCGGGCAACCTCGGCGGGCGCGGCGGTGAGCTCGCCATCCGCCGCACCTCCCCACACCACGACCGGCGTCATCAGGTAGCCGGACCGCGTGAGGTAATCATCAAGCAGGCCGAGCACGTCGCTGGCCCCGAGGCTGACGCCGGTCTCCTCGCGTAGTTCCCGCAAGGCGGCGTCCTCGATACTCTCACCGTCATCCCGGCGGCCGCCGGGCAGTGCCCATTGGCCCGCGTGATTGCGGAGGCTTTGTGCCCGCCTGGTGATCAGCAGCGTGTCACCGCCGGCCGCAGTCTGGAGGCAGAGCGCGACCGAGGCCTGCTTGAGGTCGGAACGGTCTACCGCGATCCGCTCGAACCGGGCGATGTTCGCTGCGACCCGCTCGGGCTGCAGCGATCGGCCTTGATCTGTTGTCATACGGCCATCCTGATCATCCTCTGCTGATGGCAGATTGCCTTGGCTTATGCCCTCCCGGCGACCCATCGTTGATGGTGCAGCCGGGATCCGGCGCTCACTCGAAGGCAGGTACCTCATGCAAGCAGCAGCGACAGAACAGGCACTAGGCCCGCTCGATGACCAGCTGATCACCCGGCTGCTCTACCAGCGCATCATCGTACTTGGCACGGAGGTCGATGACCGCGTAGCGAACCGGCTGTGCACCCAGCTGCTGCTGCTGTCCGCAGAGGACCCGCGCGGTGACATCAGCCTGTACATCAACTCTCCCGGCGGCTCGGTCAGCGCCGGTCTCGCGATCTACGACACGATGCAGCTGATTCCGAACGACGTCAGCACGCTGGCGATGGGCCTGGCCGGAAGCATGGCCCAGTTCCTGCTGTGCGCGGGAACCGCCGGCAAGCGGTTCAGCCTGCCGCATGCCCAGGTCCTGATGCACCAGGGCTCTGCCGGGTTCGGCGGCACCGCGGCGGATGTCGAGATCTACGCGGCCCAGCTGGAGCGCGTCGGGACCCTGATGACCAGGCTGACGGCCGAGCACACCGGCCAGCCGCCTGAGCGGGTGGCGGCCGACAGCCGCCGCGACCGCTGGTTCAGCGCAGCCGAAGCGCTCGAGTACGGGATGATCGACCACATCCTGGAGCGGGTCGAGGACATCCGTCCCGCCGTCGTCGGCCGGATGGCGGGCCTGTGACGATGAGCCAGTACACGATCCCGACGGTCATCGAGCGCACTCCCCTCGGAGAGCGCGCTTACGACATTTACTCGCGGCTGCTTGCCGAGCGGATCATCTTCCTCGGCACCGAGATCGACGACGGCGTGGCCAACGTGGTCATGGCTCAGCTGTTCCATCTTGAGGCCGCTAGCCCGGATCTGGAAATCAGCCTGTACATCAACTCGCCGGGTGGCTCGTTCAGCGCGCTGACCGCGATCTACGACACGATGCAGTACATCCGGCCGGACGTCGCCACGGTCTGCATGGGCCACGCGGCATCGGCCGCCGCTGTCCTGCTCGCAGCGGGCGCCCCGGGCAAGCGGGCCGTGCTGCGGCACGCCAAGGTGCTGTTGCACCAGCCGTCGAGCCAGGCTCAGGGTGCCCTGCCAGATCTGGCTGTCGAGGCCAAGGAACTCGCCAGGGTCCGGGCCGAGGTCGATGAGATCCTCAGCGAGCACACCGGTCATCCGGTCGCCAAGATCAGGGCCGATACCGACCGGAACAAGACGTTCAGCGCCCGCGAGGCTGTCAGCTATGGCCTCGCTGACGAAGTGATCACTACCAGGAAGGCGGCGCGGCCCGGCGCGGCGCTCCCAATTGCAGCAGGCTAATGACGATAAGCAGACAGATCGTCGATCAAGGGATCAGCCACGGTTTCCTCGTAGACGGCGCGTCCGGTGGCGGCCATGACCTGGCCAAGTTGCGGGTCCCACGGCGTCGGCTGCAGGGGGCCTGCGAGCCGGACGTGCTCAACGTCGGCGCGGATGCCGGCACAGTAATCGGCCGCAGTCATCCGCCACGGGCGTGCGCCATGACGGCGGATGACGGAAGCGGCGATGGCAATCCCCGGCCAGTCGAAGTCACCGTGGTACCACAGCTCGCCGCCGCCGCTGACGACGACGTCGGCGAGATGATGAAACGCGACCGACGGGCGGCCCTCCGTGCAGAGCAGGGGCGCCGAGCCCGGTCCCAGCTCCGCGGCGGCACGCCGGAGAACAGCCGGGTTCTCGCAAACGTGAACGTGGCCGCTCCTGACGGCCAGCGAAAGCACCATGAGCTGCTGCAACGTGACGTAGAAGGGCACGCCCATGCGGGCGGCGCCAGTGAGCCACTCGCCCAGGCCGCGGCCCTGCGCCGGAAGGTTGAGGACGAGCACCCGGCTTGCCAGGTCATCAAGGACGACGTCAGCTGACTCCCAGAGATCCCGGCGCTGTTCCGCTGTCTCCGGGCGGGCCAGGCCAGCCCGGACCGCTAGCGCGCGCAGCACTAGCGTCGACAGCACAGTGCCGTGGCCCAGCGCCTTGGTGTCCCCCGTGACCTCCGCCGCGAGCGCGGGCAGCAGGACAGGCGTACCCGGGAGCCTGTCCAGGCACTCCAGCACCCGGACTGCGAGTGCCAGCCTGGCCTGCTCGCCCTGGTTAACCAGTTTGGTCAGGCTGCCGTCCGCCGAGAGCTCCGCTAGCCAGTCCCGGTACCACTCGTACGAGTCGTGCAGCGGGCTGGCCTGCGCAGCGCTGACAGCCGCGTCACGGGCGACGGCGAGCGCGCTGCGTTCAGCCGGGCGATTGCGCAGTGGCCCGCTCAGCTCGGCCAGCAGCTCGGGCAGGCTGCGCCCGGTGGCCTCGCTGACCGCGGAATCCAGGTCGGCGAGGCGGACGCTGACGCGCGCGGTCCGCGCGTCGCGGTACTGACCGGTGATGCCAATGATCGCCTTCCGCTCGGCGTCGGAGGGGTGGCTGACGCTGACCGTGCCGGCCAGCTCGCCGCCGGTCCGCTCCAGGGAGCGGCGCGCCGCCGCGAGCAACCGCCGGTACTCAGCCGCCTCGTAGGGCGAGTGGGCGCTCACTGGGCGTCGTCCTCGTCATCCTCGTCGTCCCCGCGCGAGTCTGCTGCGCCCACAGGGTAAAGCGTCCCCCCGCCACGGAGCGGGGCGTGCCGGGTCGGCCGGAAGCCGAGCAGCTCCGCCACCAGCGCCTCGTTGTCTGCGTAGCCAGCTGAGGCGTCGAGGAGTTGCTCGCCGTCCCACAGCAGCAGCATCGCCGAGACCGTGCGCGTCGTCTTGTCGTGATACATGTCGTAGTGCGCGATCATCGGCACCGTGGCGGTGGTGACCCACAGGTCGTGTCCCGTCATGAATAGGTCGAGGTCGAACTTCACCGCCAGGCCGAACAGGTCCGGTTTATACCGCTCATCGATGCCGACGAACGCCTCGTCTAGCGCGATCATTCGCGGGCAGTGGTCCTTGGCAGAGGAGTACAGCGCGTTGGCAGCCGCGAAGAGCGGCAAGTGGATTGCGGCTGACTTCTCACCGCCGGACATCACCGAGTGCTTGGCCCGCGTCAGACGCGTTTCCGGCTCGCCGGGCTGGATCAGCAGCAACTCGAACCCGTGCCAGGATCTGTAGTCGAGAACGCTGGCGAGGGCCTCCCGGTAGGTGGCCCGCGGATGCCCAATCCGGTATTCGCGAATCATCTCCCGCAGCACGCTCCGCAGCTCGGCCAGCCGTGCCGGACCCGCCGCGTCCCGCTCCAGCAGCCGGGACGCGGCCCGCTGCAGATCAGTGATCTTGTCGGACTGGGCCCAGCGGATGCCTACCGCGATCCCTGACGACATGGGCTTGGACCGGGTGTCGGCGTTCATGTCGCGGGTCAGGTCGCGAGCGGCGATGACCCGGTCGTGGATCTGCTGGGCGAGGGCGGCGAGCAGCTCGTCTTCCAGTACCTTGCGTTCCCGCTCTTCGAGCAGGACGCCCTGGTCCGCAGCGCGCTCGGCAATCCTGGTCGCGAACGCGGCGGCCGGCTTGCGGCCCTCATCGTCGATTACGTGCACGGTGACCACAACGCCGGGCTCCCAGTCCACCCGGTAGTCCTCGTCGCAGGCGGCCAGGGCCTCGGTGAACTCCTTGAGCGCGATCGACATCCGCTCCACGGTGTTCTTCAGCGTGCCCTCGGTGACCTGACGTCCACCCTGGGTTGCGGCGGCGAAGGCGTCGAGCAGATCGCTGACGGCCGCCGGAAGCGTCGACCGGGCCTCGATGCCGGGCCGTTCTTCGCCTGGCTCGCCGTCCCCGGCCGCAGCCAGCCGGTCGGCAAGTTCGTCGCTGGCGTGCGCAGGGTCCGGCCAGCGCTCCCGCTCGGGCCACGGCATGCTACTGGTGACTCCGACCAGCGGGCGCAGGTCTGGCCGGGCGTACTCGCCGAACTGCGCCGCCTGGTCGTGCATCTGGGTTACCGCGTCGCGGAGCGCCAGGCGCTCGCTGCGCATCTCGGCTTCAGCCACAGTGGCCTTGTCGTGCTCGGCGCGGGCGTGGCTGTCCAGCTCCCGGTAGGCGCGCTCGGCCGCCTGCATCTGCCGTTCGGTTTGGCTGAGGAGTTCCAGCACATGCTGGACGTCCGCCTGCAGCGCCTCCTCCAGCGCGCGGAATTCCTCCGCGAGCGCCTCTTGCTGCCGTTCCCGCTCGGATAGCGATTCCTCCGCTTGCGCGCACTCCTGCCTGCGCAGCTCGATTGTCGACTCTTGCGCGGCGAGATCTTCGTCGGCCTGAGCCAGCTTCGCCCGTTCGCTGTGAAGCTGGGTGGCCGCGTTCTCGAACTCCGCCGCCGCCCGGGCGATCGCGTCCACCTGTTCGGCGGTGGTAGGCATCCGCCGTTCGGCGGCGGCCTGCCGCAGCTGCCGCGCCCTCGCGTCCGCCTCCGCGATCGCGGAGGCCACCGCCTTCCGGGCCGCCACCGTGTCTGCCCGCGCCCGGGCCAGCAGCGCGGCATGCCGGCCGGTTGCCTCGGCCGCCCGGGCGAGCGGCCTCGTGTCCGGCAGGTCCCGCCGGGCCCGCTGCAGGTCAGCGAGCAGCGCGGCTTCCTGGTCCCGCTGAGCCGCCAGGCGCTGCTCCTCCGCCGACGTCCGCGCGATGAGATCGTCGCGCTCCGCCAGCCGGGAGCGGCGGCGGTTGGCGCGATGGGTGGCGCCGATGTACTCCGGAGCTGCCTTTGGATGCGCGCCGGCATGCGCGCCGTAGCTGAACTGCGCTTTGGTGCTGACAGTTGGTGCCGCCCCGCGCGTGAGGGCGATGTCGCCAGCAATAGCGATGTCATCGGTGACGGCGACACGGCGCAGCACCCCCGCAATAACCTCCCGGGCGACGCGGTCGGTGTCCTCGGGTATTAGGAGGTCGGCGAGCGTCCGGTCGTCCGGCGGACAGTCGCCGATAGCCACGAGGTAACCGTCTGCCTCTCCGGCAGTAAGGGCCGCGCCAGTCAGCCCGGAGTCGGGGTGGACCCAGGCAGTGAGCAGCCCCGCCCCGTACAGCGCGCCTTCAATCGCCGCTGCCTGCGCCTCGTCGACGCTGTCGGCGAACCGCACGAGCTGCCACAGCGGTGCACCCGGCCGCCCGTTCCGGTCAGCGGGGCGCAGGTCGCTGGCGGGCGGGGCATCGTCCTGCTCGGCGGCGATCGCGGCACGCTCGGCCCGCAGGTCGGCTAGCCGTTCGCCGACCTGGCGTAGCTCGGTCTCCAGGTTCGCCCGTGCGGCGGCGGCTTCCTCCCGGCGCGGCGCGGCGCCCCGGTCGAACACCTCGGCGAGGCTTGCGGCGCCCGGCTGGCCGGCCTGGTCCAGCGCCTCGGCGAGCGCGTGCGCGTCGGCAGGGGCGACGATGGGGCTGGCCGGCGCCGCCCCGCCGGCCGGGCCGGACCAGCGGCGCGACCACGCGGCAAGGTCGTCGGCTGCCGTCTGGCGGATCTGCTCCAGGCGGGTTTCCGCGGCCGCTGCGGCTTGCTCCTGTTCCTGTTCGGCGGCCTCCGTCCGGTCGAGGTCCTGCTCCGCGAACGTCCGCCGGATCCCGGCGTCGCGGATGGCTTCGAGCAGCGTGCGGATCTGCCCGATATCGTCGCGACGGGCTGCAAGCCGCGCCCGCGCCACGGCCAGCAGTTCGTCGCCGCCGTCGACGGGACCGAAGCCGTCGTCGGCGATCCCGGACCGTGCTGCGGCGTCCGTCAGTTCCCGCGCGAGCCTGGATTCCGCCGCTCTGGCGTCGCGCGCGCGGCGGCTGAGCTTGCGCGCCGTCTCCTCGGCCTCACCGAGTTGGCGGCGGTCCCGCTCAAGCCGGCCGCGGTGGACATCGACCTCCCGTGCCCCGGCCAGCACTTCGCGCCGCTTGTCTTCGATCCGGCCCTGTGCCTTGTACTCGTCTGAGTTCTTCAGCCCGGCCAGGCGGCCTTGCAGTTGCTCACCCTCGGCACGCCGCGCGTTGCGCTGCGCAAGCGCTTCGTTCTCGGCTTCCGCGGCCCGCCGGAACTCCGCGGCCGCAGCTCTGATCAGCTGTGCGTGCAGTGCCGCAGCATCGGACCGCGTCTGCACCCGGTCGAGCTGGAACTTCACGTGCGCGCGCAGGTAGGTCTGGTAATGGACCAGGAAGTCCCGCACGGCCGCGTTGGCCGCGGTGAGATCGTCGAACAGCTTCTGCACCGCCGCCAGGTTCTCGAAGTCGCGTGCCGCCTGCTGGACCAGTTCCTCGTCGACCGGGCTCAGCCCCGAGCTGAGAGTGTCCGACACCTTCGCCGGGTCGAGGTCCTTGGCCAGCATCGGGCGGCGCAGCGCCAGCAGCAGGTCGAGAAGCTGCGCGTAGCGCTCCCGGCCGAGGCCGAACAGCCGGGAGTCGACCAGGTCCCGGTATTCCGTAGCGGTCCGGCGCCAGGCATCTGGCTCCAGCACGGCCCGCAGCTGCCGCTCGGTAAGGGGCCGGGAGTCGGCTGACAGCAGGCCGAAGTCAACACCTAGCTGCTTGCCAGTGACGTAGAACGACGTCCGGACGCCGTCGGTGTTGCGGTGCGCGCGCATTCCCACGACGAGCGTGACCGTCGCTGGTCGCCCCGCGCCGTCACTGGCGACCGCGCCTGTACGCCCTCCGTCGGACCGGGCGAACTCCATCCACACGTAGCCGTACTCGGACTCCTGGCCCCGGTACAGCAGATTGGACTTCATCGTCCGGTTCTCGCCGCTGAACGGGTCCAGCCGCCGGGAGTCGGCCACCCCGTCGAGCACAAACGGGAACAGCACCTCCAGCGCCTTCGTCTTGCCCGAGCCGTTGTGCCCGCGCAAGGCCAGCCGACCATCGGCGAAGACCCACTCCTCGTCGACGTAGTCCCAGACGTTGATCACGCCCGCGCGAGTGGGCTTGAACCGGTCACTCATCGGGCTCCCCGGTGCTGAAGTCCATGGCCTGCTGGCCGCTGGCGGAGCGAACTGGCAGCGCCAGCTTGATGTTCCGGTAGCGCGCGGCTGCCGGCAGCACCAGGACACCGCCGGGCACCGGCCGCAGCAGCCGCAAGTCGGCCAGGAACCTCACCGCCGCGGCCAGCAGGCCGCGCGGGTCGTGCTGCCAGGCGACCGTGAACGATGCCGGGCCGAGCTCGTCGTACAGGTCGTCGATCATGCTGCCCAGGCTGGTGTCCGCCACAAGCGGCAGGAGCAGCGGCGGGACCTGGACAGGATGGCCGGGCTCGCTGCGCTCGTCCGCCGGGGCGGACCAGGCAAGCTCCTGCACCAGGCCGGCCACCGGCAGCGCTGTGTCGATCCGGTCCAGCAGCTCGCGCTGGTCGTCGGCTTCTGAAGGCGCGGGGAGCGCCTCCACCGTCACGTCGGGATCCTCGATAAGGTCGGCGATCTTGGCCAGCAGCAGGCCCGCCGCGCGGTTGACGGCGCCGCCGCGGCCGGGGAACGGCCTGTCGGTGAAGCGGCCGCCGGCGTCGGCAAGCAGGACTCCCTCGGCGCGTCGCTCGACGGCCAGGCCCGTGAACCGCGCCAAGCTCTCGGCAACGCCCGGCTGCCGAAGCACCTCCGCGATCTCCGGGTCGGCCTGGGCGTAGAACACGACCGGGTATTCCACTAGCGCGCGGGCGGCGCGCTGCGCCGCGGCCTCCCGCTGCGCGCCTCGCTTACTGCTGACGAACGTGCTGTCGAGCAGCCCGGCGGCGCTGGTCAGGTGCTGCACCGGACGAGCAGGGCGGAACAAGGTCGCGCAGATGTCGTGGTCAATGTCGTACAGCGCGTCACCATGATCAGCGTCGCTGGCCCAGGCCTCCACCGACCCGTCGGACAACCGCAGCGCGCCACGGTCGACCAGCCAGTCGAGCACGTCCACGACCGCGGCCTTGTGCGAGGTCACCGTCGGCTCGAAGCCGAGTCCGTCGATCGCGTTCGCTGACGGGGTGAAGGCGCGCACCAGATCGGCGAGGCTGATCTCGACCCGAGACCGCTGGAACGAGGCGAGTACCAAGCACAGGTAGGCAAGCCGGCGGCGGTCGAACGGCCGCCCGTAACGCGACGAGAACGCCGCCGACTGAGTGGGATCGAGCGCGTCGAGGCGGCGGCTGAGCCGCACCTGGCGGGTCGTCGCGATGAGTGTGTAGCCGAGCAGGTCCCGGAAGTCGGCGGCCATCTGGTCGGCCCAGCGCAGAACCTGCTCGAGGGCCCCTGGACGAGGCCGGCTGGCGGTGATGACGTCATGGGTGAGGACCAGCCGGACCGCGTGCTGGTACGAGCCGAGGTCGCTGATCGGCACGGCCCTGGCGGCAGCAGCGGACGGCGAGGTCATTCCGTCTCACCGCCGCCCGGTCCCGGCGGGCTCCAGTTGGAGCTCGAAGCCGGGCAGGTGCAGTACGCCGTTCTTCGTCTGCACAGCGCTGCCCGTCTTGCTCGGGACTAGGCGCAGAATCATCACGTCGTTGCCCCCTGCCCCTGACGTCACGCGTCCGGCGACAACCGTGCGCGCTTCGGTTGCCAGGGTAAGCAGCCGCAGCAGTACCTTGGTCTCGGCCTCGTCGAGGATCCTGTGGTGCGCCCCAGACTGCAGGAGGCTCCTGGCAGCCGCACGCTCGGACTGGCGTTCCCCTGCTTGCCGGCGGCGAAGCTCGGCGACAACCGCGGGATTGGCTCGGACGGGATTGGGCACGCCCGGCGTCGGCGCCTTGCCCCGGCGGAACAGCGTGACCGATATCTCTACTCCCGGCGCGTCCTGCCAGGATGCGCGGGAGGAGATCTGGTCCGCGTCGTCGTGCGCGCCGCCGAGGTGGCGCGCGGACCGGATGTTGAACGCCGCTGACGCCAGAGCGTAGGCGGCGTCCTCGTCAGGCGCGTTGAACAGCCATTCGGCCAAGTGGCGCAGCTGGGAGGAGCGGTTCACTCCGCCTCGCTGTGCCTCAGTGACCTGGCGGAGCAGCGCGATCACACCGGAAACGGCGGCGCGGGTCGCGGTGCGCAGGCCCTCCGCCCGCGACTCCGTCACGACGTCGGCGGCCTCGCTGGCCTCGCCGGCCGGATCTGCGAACCAGACGCGCAGACCGGTCCAGCGGCGGCGCCAGTCGTCGAGCAGCTCGCCGGAGCTGAGGAACGGGCGCTCATCGGCCTGCGCGGCCAGCCTCAGCATCGCGTCCGGAGCGTCGTCGCCAGCCGCTTCCTGGGCTTGCGCGACTGCTGCGGCAAGCCGCGGCAGGTAGCGGTCGAGCTCGGCCATGAAGTCAGTCATGTGGGTGAGGAGGGCATTCTTATACTTCAGAAACGTCCCCGGCGAGGTGTCGGTCGACCGCATAATCTCGCCCAGCGTGAGGTGGAACTGCGCTGCGCGTCGGGACATGTCCTCTAGCACCGTGTCCAGCCGAGACAGCCGCCGGTACACCTGCTCCGGATCGTGCGCTCGCGCTGCTGCAGCCAGTCCTCGCAGATCCTCGAGAATGTCGGAGAACACCAGCCGCGACAAGTTCGCGTCCCGGATCCGCGCGCTCAGCACGTCCTCCACGGCCATGAATGCCCGGTAGCCAAGCTCGCTGAATTGGTAGACCGACTGCCGGTTGCGGTACCGGGCCAGGCTGCCAGCCCTGGAGGCGTCTTCCAGCCGGTGGACCATGCCATCCTCGGCCAGCGCGTCCAGCTTCTCCCGCAGGCTGCCGCCATCGACCTTTGGCGCCTCGTCGTGGAGCGCAGCAAGTTCGGCGAGCGCCGCAGCAACGTCGTCGGTGTGCGCCTGGACCTGGTGCACGCTGCGGAGCCGGTCCAGCGCCCGCAGCACCCACAAATAGGCCACGTGGTCGTCCCGCCGAGTGAAGTTGAACAGCCGGAACCGGTCGCTAACCGCGAGCGCGTCGAGATCCAGCGAGTTCCGCTCACCCGGACTCGCGCCCTGTCCGCCCTCTTCCGCCACTGACTGGTCCTGTGTCCCCGAGTCCGTCCGCAAGTGCCGCTCGCGGTGGTGACAATGCTATTGCGCGGCGGCCAATATCGCGGGGCCCGCGACTCCTCCGTCGGTCGGCTATGCCGAGGTCATCAGGAATTAGCCGCACGTCGGCCTAGGGTGAGTGCGCACCGATCACGCCGATGTAGCGCGCTGCTCGGCGATGGAGTTACCGCCGTCGACAATGAGGTATTGCCCGGTTATGTAGGAGGCGCCGGGGCTCGCCAGCCAGGCGACAGCGGCGGCCACTTCACCGGGCGAGCCGCTCCGGCCGGCCGGGGTCGCCAGTCCCTCGTCACGCTCTTCGGCGGTCTGGGAGCCGGTGGCTATCCAGCCCGGGGCGACGGCGTTGACGGTAATCCCGTGCCTGGCGGAGTCAACCGCCACCGCGCGGGTGAGGCCAATCATGCCCGCCTTGGCAGCCGCATAGCCGACGTCGGCGCGTATCGCCATCACCGGCCCCGTCACGCTGGACACCATGATGATCCGCCCCCAGCCGCGGCTGGTCATGGCTGGCAGCGCCGCCTTGGTGACCAAAAAGGCGGTGGTCAGGTTGCGGGCGAGCGCCGCCTGCCAGGTCGCCAGGTCCATCGAGTCCACGCCGCCGGATTCGAACTCCGGGACAGCTGCGGAGACCATTCCGGCATTGTTCACCACGATGTCCAGCTGCCCCCATCGATCCAGCGCGGCCGACACCAGCCTGGACGCGGCGCCAGCGTTGGTGAGATCACCGACAAGGCCTGCTGCTTCGAAGCCAGCGCTGCGCAGTTCGCCGACCCTGTCCTCGATCCGCGCTGTGGTGCCAGTGATCATCACCCCGGCGCCGAGTTCGGCGAGAAGCCTGGCGGTGGCGAAACCGATGCCGTCGGGGCTGCCCGCCCCGGTGACCACCGCTACACGGCCGGAGAGGTCGAACTCAGCTGGTATGGGCATATGCCTACTTTACGGTCCAAGTAACAAAGCCTACCTAACCCAACCTAACCGCAACCTGCTACGCCTGCTGCCCGGAGCGCAAGATAACCTTCGGCCTTATGATGCAGCGCCTTGACCCGCTCGACACCACGCCACCTCTACTGGAAACGGAGTTTGCCCGGCAAATCCTGCGGGACAGGTTCGGACTGGAAGGGTCCCTGAGTCCGCTTGATGGCGAACGTGATCAGAACTTCCGGGTGGATGCGGGCGCCGGCAGGCGTTTTTTGCTCAAGATCTCGAATCCCGCGGATGACCGGCCCGTCTTGGAGATGCAGTCCTCTGCGTTGCGCCACATCGAGCTAGTGGATCCGGGCCTGCCGGTCATGCGTGCCTTGCCGGCCGCCGATGGCGCGCTGTGGTCTGAGGTTCCGGGACCCGATGGCGGGGTTTACCTCGCGCGGCTGTTCACATTTCTGCCCGGCCGCCTGGCATCGGCGC
>DASXIA010000390.1:0-21731 GCA_036488155.1 Streptosporangiaceae bacterium
TCCCCTGCTGGCGCTGGCGCCAGGCGGGATGCGCTCGAGCGTGCCGCTGTGGGAGATGGCGGCGATCAACCCGCTGACGGCGTACGCCGGGCAGTACCGGATGATCGCGATGGACCAGCGCAACGCCGGCCAGTCCACCGGCCCGCTTGAGGCCGGCGACCCGTGGGGCGCCTACGCGGCCGATCAGCTCGCCGTGATGGATCATCTCGGGATCGACCGGTTCCTGGTGTTCGGCTGCTGCATCGGCGGCCCGTTCATACTCAAGCTGCTCGAGCTCGCGCCGGAACGAGTCGTCGCGGCCGTACTCGAGCAGCCGGTCGGGATCATCGCGAGCAACCGGGAGCTGTTCAACAACATCTGGAAGCAGTGGCGTGAGCAGCTCATGAGCAACCGCGACGATCTCGGCAGCGACGAGATCGAGGCGTTCGCCACCGCGATGTGGGCTGCCGACTTCGCCGTCAGCGTGACCCGGGAGCAGGTGCGGTCCTTCCGCACGCCGATGCTCGTGCTGCCCGGAGTCGACGAGCACCACCCGACGGAGACCGGCCGCGAGATCGCCGCACTCGCGCCGGCCGCCGAGCTGCTCGAGCCGTGGAAGGACCCCGAGCATCTTCCCGCCGCCACCGAAGCGGTCGGCCGGTTCCTCCGAGACCACACACCGCGCTAGATCACCAGCGAGTTGTACCCGGCCCAGTAACGCTCGCGCAGCGGGCGCTTGTAGAGCTGGCCGTTCGGCTCGCGGGGAGTGGGTCGGTAAGTCTACGGTGCGCCGGCGCTTGTAGGTGGCCAGCCGCGACCGGCAGTAATCGAGCAGCGCGGCCTTCAGTTCGGGCCCAGACGATGACGCCTATGCGGTACCGCTCGGCGACGGGCAGCACGTCGCGCTCGATGCCGCGGCTCAGGATCGAGTATGGCGTGTCCGACTATCAGAACCCAGGGGTCGCGCATGCCGCCAAGCCCATTCCCGGTTGCTCACGGCCATCCAGCTTCGGATTGGCCGTAACAGTGTCTATTTTTGATTACGCCGAGTCGGACAGGCGGAGTTCGTCGCGGATGTACTTGACGTCGGCCCGTTGCGCCGCGGCGAGCTGCCTTGGGCGGGCAGAGGACGACGTGGCCGTCGTATTGCTGAAGCTGCCAAGCGATGATCGCGGTGCCGGAGTCGAGGTCGATGCCTAGTCGCTCATATTCGGCAGAGAGGGTGATCGAAGATCACCGAGCCCTTCGGGCCGTATGACGCGTTGATACACGGTGATCGCTACTGAGTCGCGAGAGCGAGAAGCGGCAATCATCACCCGGGTATCACGTCGAATTGGCGCCACCGCACGCCAGGCTCGACGTCCGGGTCACTCTTGGTGACCGGGCTGGTCGGCTGCCTGCGCGCGAGATCCGCCGTTCCGCAAGGCTGACTCGTTCTGACGGCACCGCTGCTCACAACACATATGTGGGTGATCTGCGGGTGCAGCCCATCGCGCTGCGGGCGCCCGGTCCCGACCTTCCGCTTTTCAGGCCGACCGGATGCCGAGCTGGAACGCACCGGCGCAGTGTGGCGGGCCACTGGAAGCTTGTATATGGCAGGCGCTGGCTACCGCCGTTGCTGTCACTGTTGCTGTCAGCTTGGGAGGTTTCGGCCACGGTTAGATAGTGACCTACGTGAACTCCTGCCTGCGGTCAGCCGTACGGCCTGCCCGTGAGTAACCGCCTGTGGCCGCAAGGGCGCGCACAATCGGGCACGTGGCGGGCACGACCAACAGGAACTGCTCCGAAGGCCGCATTTGCGAGCTGGCAATACGGGCCCGACGAGCTGGGGCGGTGTCCTGCCCGCCGGTGCCCAGCGCCGACGCTTCCGCGTATGTTCCGGATCATGGTCGGGGCCGCCGGCGTCCTGGGCCTGACGCCGATCACGCTCGAGGTGGCGCTGCGCGACGCCGCGGCCCGGCTGCGCGCCTGACCGCGCACAAGAAAGTCGGGGTGCGCTCTCAGGAGTTAGCCGTCCGCGGAATCTCTTTAGTAGTGTCTCTGCCCCTCAGCACGCGACCGGGAAGGACCCCGCAGATCATGACCGAAGCCATCCCGGCCGTTGCGGATGAGTCAGCCGAGCAGGTCGTGACCGAGCTCTACCAGCTGCACCGGCTGGGGCTCATCGGCACGGCGCTGGTGCTGACCGGCGACCGGCCGACGGCCGAGGACGTCGTGCAGGAGGCGTTCGCGGGCCTGTACCGGGCGATGCCGCGGCTGGCCGATCCGGACAAGGCGCTCGGCTACGTGCGCGCGTCGGTCATCAACGGCTGCCGGCTGGTGCACCGGGCCAGGACCCGGTCGCTGCGGCTGCACAGCCAGTTCCGGCCCGACCAGCCAGTGGCCTGGTCCGCGGAATCGGCCGTGCTCGCCCGCGAGGAGAGCCGGCTCGCGCTGCAGGCCGTCGCGCGGCTGCGCGGCCGCGCGCGGGAGGTGCTCGCGATGCGCTACCTGCTCGACATGTCCGACGGCGAGATCGCCGCAGCGCTCGGGGTCAGAAAGGGCACCGTCTCGTCGACAGCATCGCGGGCGCTGGCAGCGCTCGCCAGGACCTTGAAGGAGCAGTCATGACACCAGGGGAACTCAGCAGGATCGAGGGCACGCTGCGGCGCGCGTACGGGGACGTGCTGGAATCGGTCCGGCGAGAGGGCAGCTCACCCGAGCTGATGCCTGGTTTCCAGCCGGGGCGGCCGGGACGGGGGTTCGGCCGCCCCGGTCGCGCCGGTTTCAGCCGCCGGCTCGTGCCGGTGGCCGCTGCGGCGGCCGTGGCCGTTATCGCGCTGGTGTCCGGGCTCATCGTGCCGGGCGCGCTGCGGCCCGCTGCGGCCCCTGCAGTGCATCTGGGCTACGCGGGCACCACCCGCGCCCCGCAGTACTTCAACCCGCTCCGCCCGTACGCGCGGTTCGGCTGGCTGCCACCCAAAAGCCCCAGCTTTCCGGCCGGCAGTGAGGTAATCAGCCAGAAGTGGATGTCGCTTGGCAACCCCTCCGGCGCCTTCCTCGCGCTCTACGCGGCAGGAGCCTGCCACCTCACCGGCCACAGGCTGAACTGCCCGCCGTCGGGGAACCGGTACCCGCTCGGCCGCAACATCGCCCACGGCGACGGGCACCCCGCCTACTGGACGGCTCCTCAGAAGGCGCGGAGCCCTTCCGGCACGAGCAGTACGTGGAGCCCGCTTGGCGGCACCTCCCCCGGTGTTCTTGCCTGGCAGTACGCCGCCGGCGGTTGGGCAGTTCTCGACTACGCAGCTTCTGGCCATGCGTCCGCGAGAAATGACGCGGTCAAGATCGCCGATCACGTCCGGTTCGGGTACCGAGGCGAACCCGCCATCAGATTCCCGGTCCAGCTCACCGGCGTGCCCGCGAACTGGCAGGTCAACTGTGTCGCGACAAGACTGATCGGTCACGTCATGTACGCGGAATCAGACGTGGTAACCGCCGGGCGCGTGACCGGGTCCAGCTGCGGCGACAATGCCCCGCAAAACGCCCCGCACTTCGATGCCGGCCCAGGAGCGAAGAACCAGTGCGGCGGCTTCCTCTACGCCGGAGTCCAGTCCAAGCGTGAGGCGATCAACGGCTACCAGGTTGTCCTCATTACCCAGAAGACCTGGCCCAACCACGAACTGTGCGCCGACAATGCAGCAGGCACCTTCGTGTGGATCGCCACCGGAACGCACCCGACCCTGAGCCCGGCCAGCATCTTCACCCACCACCTGCGGCTGCTCGGCTCGAACCCGGCGAAATGGACAACCAAGCCAATCGCCTGAACGAGGTCTGCCCCCGCCGGCTCACGCCTCGACCACGACCGGGAGCGAGGGCAGATGCCACAACCGTCCGTTCACCGAGCGGACCTACCCAGCAGGGCTGGAACATTGCTCTCTACCAGTTCTGACGGCGGGATCCCGCTGCGGGACGTGCAAGAAGCCGCCTCGCACGCTGATCCACGCACCACCAAGCGCTACGACCGCGCTCCGACATCCCCAGACCGGAACGCTGCCTATATCGCCGCCGCCTACGTCGCTGGAACAGCCCGGTAAACAGCACAAAGCTGAGTATCCGCCCGGCCCACCTGGGCCGGGCGGATCAGCGGCACCGAACGTGACTACCACAGCGCGCGAACCGCCGATCTGCGCGGCGACCGCCTTCGCGCCCTGTACGAGGACGCCAGCGCCTGGCCGGTCATGACCAACGCGCACCGATTCCTAGGTGTGCAGAGGACCGCAGCGAGCCCAGACCTTCACCGGGCGTGTCATATCCCTGAGCCGCATCGGTTGGGGAGCTGCGGATGGCCCGCCATATACGGCACGCGACTTATACAACGACCCTGCCGGGGACATAACGACATCGAGGTTGATTGCACCCAGCGACCTGAGGGACGCTGAAGAGGTTGCCCGAACAACAACGATGCGTTTCAGCACAGTAGCGGGTCTTCTGCCACATCTACCTTCCGCGCGAACTTGGAGGCACCTTGAAGCTCTTGCTCACGTCAGGCGGCGTCACGAACGCCAGCATCCGCTCGGCGCTCGTGGAGCTTCTCGGCAAGCCGATCGCCGAGTGCCACGCGCTCGTCGTTCCGACCGCACAGTGGGGCCACCCGATGTGCGGGCCGGCATCGGTGCGGGGCCTGGTGGCCGCCGAGCCCGACTTCCGGCACTTCTCCGGCCTGGGATGGGCGTCGCTCGGTGTCCTCGAGCTCACTGCACTGCCCACCATTGGCGCGGAGCGATGGGTCCCCTGGATCCGGCAGGCCGACGTACTCCTGGTCGACGGCGGCGACGCGACGTACTTGTGCCACTGGATGCGGGAGTCCGGGCTGGCCGATCTGCTGCCTTCGCTGGGCGAGATGGTCTGGGTGGGAGTGAGTGCCGGGAGCATGGTCATGACGCCCCGGATCGGGGAGTACTTCGTCGAGTGGCCGTCCGCGGTGGACGACCGCACCTTGGGGGTCGTCGACTTCTCGATCTTCCCGCACCTGGATGCCTTCCCAGGGAACGCCCTGGCTGACGCAGAGCGGTGGGCCGCCACCATCGGCGTCCCGGCCTACGCCATCGACGAACAGACGGCCATCAAGGTCGAAGACGGCTTCGTCGAGGTGGTCTCCGAAGGGCAATGGACGAAGTTCGGGTCGTAGCCGCCCGGCACTTGTGACGTCGCGTCGTTGGACGTGAACCCCGTTGTTGAGGCGTTGTCGCCCGCTCTGACCTGGAGTGGCGCCGCGAGTCGAACGTCCGCATCTGCCGCCGCGCGGACGCTGATTCTGGGGCGTCCTGTGATCCGGCAAGCATGCTGCCCGGCATCGGTATCGAATTATTCGGCGCAGTGAACAATGCACCTATGGGAACGCGGATCGAGGCGGTCATCTTTGATGGCGATCCGGAGACTGCTGCACTGCCCAACGCCTTGCCAGCGGTGCCGATGCCCGGCGGGCTCACCATGCTCCCGGTCACCGCCGAGATGCTCAGCGGGCTTGATCCCACGCGACCGGGGATCAGCGAATTCCTGGCAGCTGGAACCTGAAGCAGCCGGTTGCCGCGCTAGCTAAGGCGCTGTCGCGCCATCGCCGCGTTCTCTATCTGTTCAGCGAGACTTGGGCCGGTCCCGGAATCAAGGAATGCATCGCATGGCGAGCAGGCCAGCTGCTGTACGGGCCCTCGGCGACCTGTGATATCGAGGCTGACCTTGAACCCGGCTACCATCTGGCGCCGGGCGACGACGCCGTCAACGCTGGGCTCCGGGCCATCGGCGTGCATGCAACTGACGGTCGTGACGAGTACGCCACCGTCGGCCTTGACAAGCACCGGATGACCGAACAATGGTTCGCCTGACAAGAACTGTCAGCTGTCCGACGTACTCATCTGCCGCTGCGCGGGTGATCGCTCTTAGACTCCACTTGGCTCACGATCACGGCGTCCGTTGACCTGCGACGTTGCTCTTTGCGGTGACCGGATCAGGGCGCTAAGCCGAGGCCGTGACCTGGTGCTGGTGGCGCTCGGCGAGTCGCTTGAAGTTGAGCAACTGCCGCCGGGCCATGATCAGGTCGCCAATGCACAGCCCGAGCGCAGTCCAGCGGGTGGTCCGCAGGACAATCTTGAGCAGCAGACGCGTCACGTCGTGCTCGTGCGGGACCAGCACGTAGGACATGAAGGCGCCCATTATGGTGCCGGTCAGCTGCTTGCCGGGATCGACCGAGACGATCCGGCCTAGTTCATGCCCGCCAGCGGTGGTGAACCTATCCCCGGCTTGAGGCTCCGGAAGGCCAACGAGGTGCCGGGGTGAGCGGTGGCCACGGTTGTCGATCCAGTCGTAGGAATATGGCGCAAGCCTCACTTGTGCGACCCACGGCCATACCGCTTCGGCAGGCGCCTCGATGCGCACCCCTCGCCACGCTTGCATCGTGGGCGCAGCGACGAAATCGTCGCACGGGTATGGGCGCAAGATCTCGCTCTCGCTGACACCCCACCGGTCACCGATCATGCGTCCATCTTCCAGCAAAGGCCTAGCCTCCACGTCATCCCCACTGGCCGTCAGGACCCAGGCCAGCGCGTGAGGCCACGGCCGAGATGGACACGCACCGGCCAGCGACTCAAGCGATGACCGGCCCAGCGTGTCTCGCGGCGCCCATCAGGTGGACGAGCCGTTTCGCCTGCCATCAGGTTCACCACCGGCCCGGACTGCAAGTATTCCCTGCTCCCAGGATGGTGCCGCGTTACTCGTCGGCGTGCTTCGTCCAGACAGGGATCCGAGTCGACGACCCAGAGGTTGCGTTGCCGGCCCTTAGGTGCGACCGGGGTCGCTGCGGCCTGTGCGGCGGTTGCGACCCATGCCCTGGACTGCCGCTCTGTTATCCGGCCATACCCAGAACTCCCAGCCGGGCGGAGCAGGGGGCCAGGATCGGGGCGGCTCCCAGCCTGGCGGAGGCTCCCAGCCCTGCGGAGGCTCGGGCCAGCCAGGAGGCGTGTTGAACTGCTCGCGGTCCGGCCAGCCGGTGACCTGCTCCGATGCCCCCTGGTCTGCCGTCTGCCCTCCCGCACGCGGAGTGTCCCTGAGGATGCAGTAGGCGCAGTAACAGATCAGGCCAACCGTGCTCAGAAGAAGCAGCAGGCCGAGATGGGCAGATGACAGCACCCCGGCGACTATCACCCAGGCCACCAGCAGCCCGATCCACTTGAAGGCTGGCCGCCTAACGTAGTCTGTCAACCCCCGCGGCCGCTCGTATCTCTGGTCAACCGAGAGCCAGCGGTTCACGCGGCCTCCAGGGTCTGCACGCGGCCTCCAGGGTCGATGCACTTTCCGTTCCGGTCCTTCCGCATACCGCCTGCCATGTAACCAGCCCCGGCCATCATCATGGGCACGTTTCGCGACATAGGTCTTTCGGCCGGCTGGATCGGACCTGGTCGCCGGGCATCGTAACTTCACCGAGTCAGTCGTCTAGGGCGTTGAGTGGCGCCTGGGTGATCGACGCATGCGCTCGGCTCTGTCGTCGTTACGACCGCTGGTGTGCTCCGCTGGCAGGGCTACCTTTGCCGATAGGAGTTCTCTGCGCATCCGCCGATGACGAGTTCGGCTCGACTGGAGACGCGCAGAATGGCGAGTTCGGGAGTGCCGTGGACAGCCAGATCGATCACCCAGTCGTTCCTCCAGCACCGCTCCCGGCATTCGGTCAGCTAAATGCCTGACACGTCCACCGCGCCGCCCAGTACGCCGCGGTCGCACACACAGCGTGCGGCTGGGCGGGCGACGATACGCTGCCCGAGTTCGCGGCCATTGTTGACGAGGCGGATGACGAGCTTGCTGGAACAGCCCGGGATGTCGGCCGCCGCGGCGTGCGGCAGGCGTTCGCCGCAAGTGCGCAGGTCGCCAGAGAAGCCCCAGAAATGGTGCTGCAACTCATCATGGAGATCTTGCCGTAGTCATGCGAATGCCTCTGAGGGTCGTCGCCAACTCAGCACGCCAGGAACACGCATCACGAAGACGGCATCGTCAGCCGTCGACATCTTTGGTGCCGGCAGCACCGAGTACACGCTGGTTGGCGACAGCGACGGCTGGCTTGCTAGCTGGACTGCGCGCCGGGGTTCACTGTCAGGCAAGGCGCACGTGCTCGCCAGCGTGCAGGCTGCGGCAGTGACATCTGCCTCGCTGACATCACTGCCGCTTTACGCCGCGGTACGTCAGGCCGAAGAGGCCACGGCGGTTGAGCCGGAGGTCATTAGATCCTTGGCTGTGGTAAGCAGTTTGTCACTGGCTTTTGCAGGGGATCTGCCGCCTAAAGCGGTGAGGTCACGGATGGCTACATCAGCTGCTGACTTCACGCATGGCGATTACGGAGCACGGTGACGTCGCCTGCCCCGGGGGAAGGCTCGCCGGCGCTAATGCGGCTGCCGCTCGTCGGTGCGCGGTCAGAGGGCGAAGCGGGCGATGCTGACCGCGTCGGCGTGCTGACCTGCGGAGCAGTTCGGCTCCCGCCAGGATCAGTCCGTTCACGAACAGCAACACGGGGGCCGCTGACGGCCTGGCAAACAGTGTCCGGAACGTGTGCTCGAGCGCAACTCCGGTCAGCCCGACCGGGATGGTAGCGAAGACGATCATCCACGCTAGCCGCTCGTCAGTGTCGGCGACGGCCAGCCGCCGCTGGCGCAGGCTGCGCGGCAGGCTTCGGGCGAAGCCGCGGATAAGCTGGGCCCAGTCGGCACGGAAGAACCACATCAGCGCCAGCGCCGTCGCGCAGTGCAAGGCAACGATGTAGGACAGGTAGAAGGAACTCTCGCTGTTCTGCTGCAACGACTGAGTGACCAGACTCCGCCAGTTGCCCCCGAGCCAGGCAGGCACGAGCACGGAGTGGCCGAGGCTGGACACTGGGAACAATTCGGTCACGCCCTGCACCAGCGCGATCACAAATGCCTGGAGGAACGTCACGGCCTCTTCCTCCGCTTGCTCACCTCGCCGGCAAGCCCGGCCCGGATCGGCCGCCGGGCCCCTGGGCTGGCACCGGTTACTATGATGTCTGTAGCGCGCGTTACATCCGCGGACTGAGGTTAGCAGGACCGGGCGCGCGGAGCGCCATGATGGCGGAGGGAGCCGGGATGCTGTCAGTTGCAGGGCGGTTCCAGGCCGGATCGCAGCGGGCCGCGGCCAGGACGGTTGTTGGCCGGGCTGCGAGGTGACCGGGTGTCCTGGCGGGTGATCACCTATCGGCTCGCGGCTGACCCGTCGCGGCACCGGGTGGCTATCTGGCGGGAGCTGCGCAGGCTGGGAGCGGTGCCGTTGCAGCAGGGCACCTGGGCAGTGCCGCAAGGTGAGCCGTTCGATGCCGGGCTGGCGCAGGTGATCGGGCAGATCGAGAAGGCTGGCGGACAGCCCGTCGTCCTGACGGTCGCCGATGAGGAGGCCAGCAATACCCAGCTGGAGGCGTTGTTTACCGCGCAGCGGGAGGAGGAGTGGGCCGAGTTCGTCAGCGACTGCGGCAAGTATGAGGCTGAGCTCGCAGCCGAGGTGGCCAAGGGGAAGCTGACGCTGGCCGAGCTGGACGAGGAAGAGCAGAGCCTGGAGCGGCTGCGCCGCTGGTACCGGGCGATCCGCGGCCGGGATTTGTTTGGCGCGCCCGGCGCAGTGGTCGCGGAGCAGCGGCTCAAGGACGCCGCCGAGGCGCTGGAACGTTTCGCAGATCTGGTCTATCAGGCCCGCGAGCAAGGCGGCGGGATGTGAACATCAGCCACCTGATCGGCGCCTACGGCTACTGGGCGCTGTTCGGGTTCGTAGTTGCCGAGAGCCTCGGTATTCCGCTGCCCGGAGAGACCGCGCTGATCACCGCCGGCACATATGCCGGCACCACGCACCGGCTGTCACCGTGGCTGATCTTCCTGGTCGCATCAGCAGCGGCGATCATCGGTGACAACATCGGGTACTGGATCGGCGACAAGGGCGGATATGCGCTAGCCCGCCGGTACGGGCCGAAGGTTCGGCTAGACGAGCGGAAGCTGAAGATCGCCCGGTACCTGTTCGACCGGCACGGCGGCAAGGTGGTGTTCTTCGGCCGGTTCGTGTCCGTGCTGCGTACTTATGCGGCGTTCCTGGCCGGCACGAGCAAGATGCGGTGGCGGCTGTTCCTGCCCGCCAACGCCGCCGGCGGCATTGTCTGGGCCGGCATCTATACCGTGGCGTCTTACCTGGCCGGGAACGCGCTTCAACGGGCCTCGGGCACCATCACCTGGGCGGCCGTCGGAGCGGCCGTGGTCGCAATCGTTGCTGCGGTGCTCCTGGTGCGCCGGCAGGCCAGCCGGCTCGCGGTCCGCGCCGAGGCAGCCTACCCGGGACCGCTGGATGACGCCGCGCCGCGGCCGCCAGCCCGGCGGTCATGACGGAAAGATCAGGCAGAAATGCCCGGCAGATTCGGCAGGACCTGGCGACGGGTGCGCGCGGCCCGCGCCCGTGACGTCGTTCGCGCCGCCCGGCACGCGATGCTCTTCGTGGTGGCGTGCGTGCACGCTGCCAAGTACCTGCCAACGGTGCGCCGCGCCGTGCCGTGGTATATCTGGCCGCTGCTTGCCGTCGCTTCGGCGGTCAAAGCACTGCCCGTGGACTTCGGCGTGGACGAAGCGCTGTTCACGCTGGCGTTCGCGCTGATCGCATGGCGCCGTCCCGGCCTGCTCCGGGCGCTGTACCGTGAGGCTCAGGCCGGGAAGCCAGCGCCATGCCGATGCCCGCGTCACGCCTGATGTGGGGGGAGCAGCCGCACAACTGCGCCGATCACACGGGCCGGGCTACCAGGGCCGCAGCGCCCCGCGCGGTCGGCAAAGTAATCGCCGAGTCACCGGCAGCCAGTCCGGCACTTTGAGATATCACCGGCGGTGAGCCCTACCGCCTGGGCCTCCTCCTGCGACTGTCATCGAAGTCGGGCAGGTCCACGTTGTTCTCCGCTATGACGAACAGCACCCACGCGAGCGGCCCTTCGCGATCACCCGGAACGGGTTGCCCGTATCTGTGGCCCCCTTGCGTGCTTCCAAGCGTGTAGGGCCGAGGACGAGCATCAGGGCTTAGCCTGAAGCGAAAGTAATCTCCTGTTCGGCCTGGAGGCTGCGTATTGAGCAGGGAACCCCCGTCAGCCGTGGCCCCTGGCGGCAGGCACCGCTTCCTGCAGGCAGACTGCGGGCGCTGTTTCGGGCTGTGCTGCGTAGCGCCCGCGTTCTCCGTCTCAGCCGATTTCGCGATCGACAAGCCCGCCGGTCATCCCTGTCCCCATCTGAGAGCAGACTTCCGGTGCGGCATCCATAACGATCTCAGGCAACGCGGTTTCCCAGGTTGTGCCGTGTATGACTGTTTCGGCGCCGGCCAGCAGGTTTCCCAGATCACGTTCGCGGGGCGGGACTGGCGGCAGGACCCGCCGACGGCGGCGCGGATGGTTGCGGTGTTCGCGATCATGCGGCAGCTTCACGAGCTGCTGTGGTACCTGGCCGCGGCGCTGGCCATGGCGCCGACCCGCGCTGTCCACGGAGAGCTGCGCAGGGCGTTGACGGCGACCGAAGCCATAACGGGCCGTCCAGCTGACGACCTCCTGCAGCTGGATATTCAAACGCACAGGGCACAGGTGAACGCGGTGCTGCTCCAGGCAAGCGAGCTAGTGCGTGCTCAGCTGCCGGGTCCCAGGCTGGACTACCGGGGAGCCGACCTGATCGGCGCCCGCCTGGCCCAGGCGGACCTCACCGGGGCCAACCTGCGAGGGGCCCGCCTCATCGGCGCCGACCTTAGCCGGGCGGACCTCACCCTGGCTGACCTCACCGGGGCTGACATCCGGGCCGCCAACCTTTGCGGCGCGGACCTCGCTGAGAGCCTGTTCCTCACCCAATCTCAACTCGACGCGGCGCACGGCGACTCCGGCACCAAGGTGCCAGCATCACTGACCCGCCCAGCGCATTGGCCACCTGCGGCCAACAATCCCGCGCCGACGTCCTGACATGCCACGATCAGAATGCAGCGCACCGAATGGCGCCGTCGATCGGGCGGCGCAGGCGCCTAACTGAGACCATGGCGCGATCGCGCTCTGTGATCGCGCTGGTCCGTGCCGAGCGCGCACGTCGCCGCCGTCATTCGCGTCGGTATTACCGACCGAGTCTCAAAGTCGTGGCAGTGCCTGCGATGATTTCGGCGGCCCCAGTCGGTCTGAGTTGATGTAGGCCCTAGCCGGCGAGCAAGGCGGCGGCAGACGGTATTCCAGGCCGCGGTTTCACTGCGCGGAAGGACCGCCCGTCTCGGGAGCCGGGCGGCCCTTCTCGTGATTGCCGAAACATGGAGCAGATTCCTGCCGTCTGCGGACGGCGTGCTGAATCCGTGCTGATACCTGGGCGGGTGGGCGGTCGCGCAACCCGTGGCCGCTAGGCGTCGGCGCGGTCCTGGACCGCCGGCCCCCGGTCCTTACCAGCCGGCGGCTCTGACCGCCTCCGGCTCTGGGGCCGGTACGGGTGTTTTCGCCGCGGGAAACTCGGTCACTTCGTCGGGCACCCGGAAGGCACCGCGCCGCAAGCCTGGCAGCGCCGCCAGCAAGCCGAGCGCCGCGACGCCGGTGATCAGGTACAGCGCAGGCCGGTAGGCCGATAGCGCCGCAGCGGGCGAGGTGAGCGTGTTCGCGCCGGCCGCGTCGATGACCGCGGTGACAACTGCGAGCACCATCGCGCCGCCGACCTGGAATGAGGTCTGGAACAGGCTTGCAGCCAGTCCCTGCTGCTCGTTCCGCACCCCGGAGGTAGCGGCGACGGTCAGCGCGGAGAAGCCGAATCCGAAGGCCACGCCCAGCAGGATCACAGACGGCAGCATCACCCCTGGGTAATCCGGCGTCACGCCTGCCCTCAGGAACACGGCGTAGCCGGCCACGAGCGCGGCGAAGGCGGCGACGACCAGCGTCCCCGCGCCGAACCGGTTGAGCAGTCCGGCGACGCGGACCGACAGCACCAGCACGATTGCACCGGCCGGAAGGAACGCCAGCGCGGTGGAGATCGCCGACCAGTGCGCAAGCGACTGCAGGTACTGAGTCAGCAGGAACTGGAACGACACGTAGCTGCCGAACAGCGTGATCGCTCCGATCTGCGCCCGGCGCAGCGGTGCTGACCGGAAGATTCCGAACGGGACGAGCGGATGGGTGCTGCGCGTCTCGATCACCGCGAAGAGCACGCCCAGCGCGACCACCGCTGCGAACGAACCGATCGTACGGGCCGATCCCCAGCCGGCCTGCTGGGCGTCCACCACCGTGTAGACCAGCAGCAGGACGGCCGCGGTGATGACCGCCGCGCCGGGCAGGTCGAACCGGTGCCAGGCTAGGCTCGCCCGCCTGCCAGGCTCGCCTCGCGGAATCAGCGTCACGGCACCGAGCAGCACGAGGGCCGCCGCCGGAGCGGACACCAGCAGTGTCCACCGCCAGTTGACCTGGGTGAGCAGACCGGACAGCACCAGGCCGAGTGAGAACCCGCTCGCACCGAAAACCGAGTAGATGCTGAACGCCCGGTTGCGCAGAGGGCCTTCCGGGAACGTCGTGGTCAGCAGCGACATGCTTGCCGGGGCGGTGAAAGCCGCCGCCATGCCCTTGATGATGCGGGCCGCGATCAGCAGGCCGGGGCTTGACACGATGCCGCCTAGCAGAGACACCACGGCAAACACCGCGACCGCGGCGACGAACACGCGGCGGCGCCCAAGCAGGTCGGCGGCACGCCCGCCGAGCAGCAGCAGGCCGCCATAGCCGAGCGTGTATCCGCTGACGATCCACTGCAGCGACGAGGTGCTCATGTGCAGCGCGTTCCGGATAGATGGCAGTGCGATTCCGACCATCGACACATCGAGGCCGTCGAGCAGCAGCGCGCCGCCGAGAACGATGAGGATTCCCCACAGCTGGGGTGTCCAGGTGGTTTCTGTTGAGGTGGCCAGCGGTTTCCGCTGGCTTCGGGAAGAAGCCATGACGCCGACTATATGCATGTACGTGCAATGCTTGCAAGCGCAATTAATGTACTTGCAAGCATCAGGCAAGCCGGGTAAGATGCGCGCATGGCGATGAGCGCAGCCGCGCGGGCCCGGCTGGAGCCGCCGTCCGGCGGCGCGAGGGAGTCCGGGCTCCGGGATCGTGACGAGGCGGTGAAGGCCGCATGGCACGCGCTCATCTCCGCTAAGGTCGCGTCCTGGAACGCGCTGGAACGCGAACTCGGCGAGTCGCACGGACTCGGCGTGAGCGACTTCGAGGTGCTCGATTACCTGGTCGGCAAGCCCGACGGCTGCCGGTCCCAGAGCCTGGCCGACGCGGTGCACCTCAGCCAGAGCGCGCTATCCCGGCTCGCCGACCGGTTGGAAAGGCACGGCCTGGTGGAGCGCAGCAACTGCGTCAACGACCGCCGGGGAATCAATCTCGTCCTCACGGCCGCGGGGCGGGACAAGCACGGCCAGGCACTGCGCACATACTGCGAAGTGCTGGCCAGTACGCTGCCACCCGAACTCATCGCGCGCTTCGAATGACCGCCCGGCATCCGCGGTCCGCGGGCTGGCATCAGGCTTGCGGCGGACGGGACCCCAGCCGGCCAGCCAGTCCGCAGGGCTGACCGACGTGAGCGGCAACCTGATCCACTAAACGGCGGAGCTGGACACGGCACAACAGCGGGCCCTCGACGCATCGATGATCAGGATCCGCCGGCTTCCCGCTGGCGACCAGCGGCGCATCCTGGACCAGATCTCCTTGCTGGCCGACCGGCACTTTGCTGGCCGGGTACGGCGGCCATTCATCACTGCCATGTACACCAGTCGCCGACCGGGCCGGAACGCGCTGCTCTAAAGCGGCGCGACGCTCGCGCTGCGCTCCTCACGTGACGGGCGCTCAGGACACTTGAAGATCATGAAAGTGGGGATTAACCGCAGGTCAGGATGCGTGGACATGGTGATCCAGCGCCCTCCCGCGAGCGACGTGGGTGGCCGGGCACGATTTAGTCAGGTCGCGCAGCGTCGGCGTGCAGTGCCGTACGACGTGATGACAGTGACGACGCTGCGAGAGGCGAGCAGCAGGAGGTGGGGCAGCGGTGCTCAAGTTCGTGATGATATTCACCTATTCCAGCGCGTCTTGGGCGCGCATGCTCAAGGTTCCAGAAGACCGCGCTTCAGCGGTAGCCGCCCTGATGGAGCACTTCCGAGGATCGCTCGAGTCCATCTACTGGGAGGTTGAGACCGCCTCGTCATACGTAGTCGCTGATCTTCCCGATTCGGTGAGTGCCACAGCGGTCATCGCCGCGGCGACTAAGACCGGCGCCTTCAGGGAGGTCCACGTACATGAGGTGCTCACTCAGGATCAACTCCGCGACACGATTGCCTTGGCCCAGAGTGCCGACCAGGTATACCGCCCACCTGGACAGGCCGCCATCGAGCGGGATATCTAGCTCGGAAATCCATTGTTAGAAGCCGAGCCGACTGGCGAGTTCAATCGCTTTCTGCGCCCATCTTGCGTTATGGAGCAGCGCGCGGCTGCGCTCGCGGAACTTGAAGCTGGCATCGATCTCGCCGGCTCCGCCGTAGCGGTACTGCCGCTCCTGGCGGGCCTGGGCCAAGGTAAAAGGTGCCAGCCAGTCGTATTTCACGGCGGACGACCACATCCCCAGTTGCACCAGCCGAGGGTCGTCATGCCAGCCTGCTGCCAGCAGGCCACGCAGGTAGCCGTCGTAGACCGCCTGCTCAAGGCGGGGCATCTGATCAGCGGTGACGAAGTGGTCGAACACGGCGTCGGGGACCAGGTTGCCGACGTCCTCGCCAACGGCTCCGTCACCGGCAAAGCTCCAGTCGATGAGTACGGTCTCGCCGCCAGCCATTCGGAACAGGTTCTTGGGCCAGAAGTCCAGATGGCAGAGGGTGCGTGGCAGCGATTCGCTGATCTGATATAGCCGCTCCCGGTGCGCATGCACGAACAGCACGGCCTCGCGCAGCCCGGCGGGGAAGGTCTGCAGGA
The DNA here is from genome assembly GCA_036488155.1 of Streptosporangiaceae bacterium. Lineage (GTDB taxonomy): Bacteria > Actinomycetota > Actinomycetes > Streptosporangiales > Streptosporangiaceae > JAJYUU01. The sequence goes on from DASXIA010000390.1 coordinate 15,974, forward strand.
CGACGGGATGCGCCCATGCGTCGTCGTCGTCGAGCAACTCCCAGGTCACCTGTTTCTCCGAGCTGTACTCGCGCAAGAAGTGATTGCTCAGCCAGGGGAACGGCGGCATCGGCCGACCGAGAAGAAATGGGGCGTGGGCCCGCCCGAGCGCTTCCGCGGCCGGGCCGTAGGACGAGACGGGCCAGCCCTCGCCAGGCTCGCCTGGGACCCATTCCAGCAGCAGCACGGCGTCGCTGCCATCGACGTCCAGACCCAGACAAGCGGGCGCCCTGATGCAGCTCCCGTCGTACGCTTCGGCGAGATTCTGCTGGTAGGCAAGCGATTCCCGGCACCAGTACGTCCATCGTCGCGGGTCGTGATCGCGAGCGGTCCAATGCGCATCCATGGGCGTGGCGCCAGGACTGCGATCCGATCTGGAATACTTCAGCACCGCTGGCTGCCCCTCGCGCGTTCGGATCCGCCACACTCCCGGGCTCAGCCAGCGGTTGTGGGGCAGTTCCTCAGCCGCGACGTCCGTCGCGTCCACTCCGACGCGCTCCAGCAACTCCCCGACCGTCGCATTCACCCCAGAAGCCTGTCCTGCCTCTTCGCTGATCGCAACTTGCCGAGTCCGTTCCAGCCCGAGGTATCTCCGCGGCTTGAGTACTTCAGCCGATGCGGGTCGCGGCGCGGGCGAACACGATGGGGTGCATGAACAGAATCTCGAACCGGCTAATCATCGGGTGGTTTCTCGTCCTTGTCGGGGCCGCTATGGCAGTGCTGATCGTCTGGCTCAGCCATATCGTGAGCGTGGCTTTGACGACGCTGCTGACCGCGGGTGCGGTGATCATCGCGCTGTCATGGCTGGTCGTGCTGACTACCGTGCCCTGGAACCTATATTTCGCGGCCAAGCGAGCGGCGCAGGAGATGGCTGTGTCGCGCGAGCGCGGCATCACCGTGCGGCTTGAGCACGGCGCGGAGGCCGGGCGGATCTCCCGGCGGATGCTGGGGTTCGCGCTCGGCGCGCACCTCGGCACTGCTCTGGCGGCCGCGGCGATCGCGCTCGTCACCGGGAACAAGGCCGGCTATTACGTCGCGAGCATCTTCCTGCTCTCGACAGCCCTCCGGCCGGCCGCGGCATACTTCGGTCACGTGCGTGAGCGGATCAAGGTGCTGACCCGCGAGAGCACTCATCCGCGCGATGATGTGGCGACGCTGCTGCAGAGAACGGATGTCATCGAGCAATCCGTCAGCGAGTTGCGCGTTCACCTGAAGAACGCGAACGAGGATCTTCGCCGGACTGAGTCCGGGCTCGCGGACGGAATCGCGCACGCGCGACAGGTCCTGACCGCCGACCTGAACCGGCTGCAGGATGGGCAAGCCGCTGACCGGGCAGCGGCCCGTTCCCGTGATGAAGAGCTTGAGCGCCGGATCGATCAGATGGTGCGAAGGATCGAGGAGACCCTGGACGGGATCAGCGATCATCAGGAGGTTCTGACCGGACTGCGTGCGCTGGTGCGGATGGTCAGGTCCGATCCGGCGTGACGGCCGTAGGTTGCTTCCCCGTCGCGCGATGCCTGGCCTGCGCAAACGGGCATCTGCGACAATCCAGAGCACGACCCCCGACTACGACTCCGATCCCGGCCGCTAGCCCTCCTGGGAATCCCGGCGGGACGACGTGCCACTCTGGCAGGTGAAGCGCAGGGTCCTTGTCCGGGCGAGAAAATCGACCGAATGCCGTTAAAAGGCCGAGCTAGAATTACTGGCGTCAGTGCGCGCGGCCCGGAGGTTCAGCCATGACGACGACTGCACCTGCGACAGTCCCCGCCGAGGAGATCCAGGACGCCGGTCACGTCGACGTCCTCATCGTCGGCGCAGGCGTCTCCGGTATCGGCGCCGCGCACCACCTGCGGGACCAGCTTCCGGACCGGACCTTCGTCATCCTGGACGCCCAGGACAACCGGGGCGGAACCTGGTGGACTCACCGGTACCCGGGTGTCCGTTCCGACAGTGACCTATTCACCTACGGCTACCGGTTCAAGCCCTGGCGCGGCCCGTCGATCGCCGCCGGCGAGGAGATCCTCGCCTACCTCGACGAGGTTATCGACGAAGACGACCTCGGCCAGTACATCCGCTACCAGCACAGGGTCACTGCGGCGAGCTGGTCCACCGCCGACCGCCGGTGGACCGTGGATGTCACCCAGGTCGACACCGGGCAGCGGCTGCGATTCACTACCGGGTTCCTCTGGATGTGCCAGGGCTACTACAACCACGAGAAGCCCTACCAGCCCCGGTGGGAAGGCATGGATCGCTTCCATGGCGTGATCGTGCACCCGCAGCGGTGGCCCGAGGACCTCGACGTAGCGGGCAAGCGGGTCGTCGTAATCGGCTCCGGCGCCACGGCTGCGACGCTGATTCCGGCGATAGCCGGAACGGCGAAACACGTCACGATGCTGCAGCGCTCTCCGTCATACTTCTTCGCTCCGCCCACGACGCACGAACTCGCGACAACGCTGCGAGCCCTGGACATCCCCGAGGAGTGGACACACGAGATCCTGCGCCGCCAGTACATCGCGCAAACCGACCTGCTGGCACGGCTGGCGCTAGAGGCTCCCGGCGATTTGCACACCTTCCTCATGGAGTCCGTCCGCCCGCTCCTTCCCGAGGGCTTCGACGTCGACAAGCACCTCACGCCCCGCTACCGCCCATGGCAGCAGCGCATCGCCATCGTCCCCGACGGCGATCTCTTCGCGGCGCTACGCGAGGGAACGGGCTCGATCGTCACCGACACTATCGAGACATTCACCGAGGCCGGGATCAAGGTCAGCTCCGGTGAGGAGATCCCTGCCGACATCGTGGTCACTGCCACCGGCTTCAACATGTCGGTCCTGGGTGACGTCGCGTTCGCCGTCGACGGTGAGCCGGTCGACTTCACCAAACACGTGACCTGGCGCGGCATCATGATCAACGGCCTGCCGAACATGGCCTACGTCTTCGGCTACTTCCGGCACAGCTGGACCCTGCGCGTTGACCTGGTCAGCGACCTGGTGGGCCGGCTGCTGGCACACATGCAGGACACCGGCGCCACGATGGCAGTTCCCACTCTGCGATCGCAGGACTCGGACATGCGGCTGCGGCCGTGGTCCGACCCGGAGAACTTCAACCCCGGCTATGTCATGCGCTCGCAGCACATCCTGTTCAAGCAGGGCGATCGCGAGCCGTGGACTCACCTGCTCGAGCACGAACAGGAACGCCAGACGCTGCCCGAGGCTGACCTCGACGACGGCACGCTCGTCTACCGCTGAGTCCTACGGGATCAGCACCAGCGCCTGCCCGTTGAGGCGGTTTAGTTGGGCGGCAGGTCCAGCAAAGCTACCGGTAGCGAAGTCGAAAGCTATATGCCGATGTAGTAGCGGCCACCGGGCCCGAACGTGCCGCCGCCTGGGTCAAGTCCGGAGATCCGTCCCGAGTTGCGCACAACGCGTCCGCCGTGGTCAAGCGAGGATTCGCATGACAGGCGGGCCTAATCTGAGCGCGGTCAAATGCCGAGAATCCGCAGCACGTCATATCGCCTGCGGGCCGGCTTCCGCGGACTGTCGCAGCGGCCGTCGCCAGAAGAATGTGTGGAACCCGGTCTCGCCCCTGATGGCGAAGTTGACGGTCAGCAGGTCCCAGCCGTCGCGGGCCATCTTGTTCATATGACGGGTCAGGGATTCCGGGTCGTGTGCGCTGTGGGTGCAGAAGTACTCAATCTCGGCCATGGTCCCGAGGGTAGCCCGCTCTCTGCGGACCGGCGGGCCTGGTCAGCTCGGCTGGTGGGGCCAGAGTCCTGCCAGTTGTGCGGGGCTGATGTTGCCGCCGCTGCAGACGATCGCAACCTTCCGGCCCGCGAACCGATGGGGAGATGCCAGTACTGCCGCCAGAGCGGCCGCGCCGGCCGGCTCGACGAGGTTGCGCGTCTTCTCGATCATCAAGCGCGTCGCGGACTTCAGCGCATCCTCGGAGACCAAGACGAAGTCGTCCAGCAGATCCCGCAAGATCCGCTGCGGCAGTTCGAACGCGGTCCTGGTTGCCAGCCCTTCCGCGAACGTGCTGGTGGCATCCTCGACGAGCGCGCCCGCCTGCCAGGAGCGGTAGGCGGCCGGGGCCGCCTCGGACTGCACGCCGATCACCTCGATCGACGGGCGCACGGCCTTGGCGACCACACACGCCCCCGCCGCCCCGCTGCCGCCGCCGACCGGGACCACGATCACCTCGGTATCTGGCTGGGCCTCGAGGATCTCCACGGTGTAGGTGGCTACGCCCGCGATAAGCAACGGCTCGTTCCCGGAGTGGATGTACCGGCACCCATGCTCGGTGGCCTGCTTCTCGCAGTGCTCGCGGGCCTCATCGAAGTCGCGGCCGTGGAAGACCACCTCGGCGCCCAGTGCCCGCATCGACTCGACCTTCACAGGGTTGGCCTGCTCGGGCACGCAGATTACCGCCTGTACGCCGAACAACTGCGCTGCGTAGGCTACCGACTGGCCATGATTGCCGGTCGAGGCTGCGATGACACCCATGTGCCGTTCCTCCGCGCCCAGCTGGCTGACCAGGTTCACGCCGCCGCGAACTTTGAAGGCTCCCACAGGCTGATGGTTCTCGTGCTTGACCCACACCCGGGCCCCGGTCATGGCATCTAGCGCGGGATAGCGATACAGCGCGGTCGCCCGCAGGTAGGGCGCGATGCGCTGGCGCGCCGCGAGGACCTCAGCAAGGTCGGGCACCGAGAAGGCGGTCATATCACGTGTCTACCACCGCGCACGCGAAACGAAGAGCCCGAGGTTCTGCTCGACTAGCTTCAGTGGCAAACAAGTTCTGCGCCATTAGTTCTAGGATTGCCATCCCGCGCGGAGAACGTGGTTCGGTAACACGAATCGCACGACTGCCCGGCACCGATGGCCGATACGCGAGGGAGCTGCCATATGCACAGCGATAGCGAGTCGATCGAGACCCTGGCGGTCCATGGCGGGGAACGGCGCCCGGGACCCGAGGGCTCGGTGGTCTACCCGATCTACCAGGGAACGGTCTACTCGGTCGCGCCGGGAGCTGAATATCATGACATCCCTTACCTCCGGCTGAACTCCACGCCATCTCAGCGGTACCTGCACGACAAGCTGGCCGCCCTCGAGGGTGCGCAGGCAGCACTCGCGACCTCTTCGGGCATGGCGGCAGTGACGACCACGCTGCTGAGCCTCATGCGCGCGGGCGATCACCTGCTGGCCAGCGACTGCCTCTACGGCGGCAGCCACGACTTCCTCACCCATCACGCCGAGGACCTCGGCTGGCGTTACAGCTTTATCGACGTGCACCGCCCCGGAACCTGGGCCGCCGCGCGCACTCCGCAGACCAGGGTGTTCCTGGTCGAGACGATCACCAACCCGCTGATCCGGGTCGGGCTTCTGCGCGAGATCGCGGACTTTGCCCGCCGGGAGGGCCTGATCACGGTGATCGACAACACGTTCGCTACCCCGGTGAACTTCCGGCCGCTGAGGGCCGGATTCGACCTGTGCATCCACAGCGCCACCAAGTACCTGGCCGGGCATTCCGACCTGGTGGCGGGGGCCGTCATGGGCAGCGAGGACCTGGTCGGCCGGGTGCGCAGGTCGCTCAACCACTACGGCGGCAGCCTGGACCCCCACGCTGGCTTCCTGCTCGCCCGCGGGATCAAGACACTCGCCCTGCGCGTTCGCGCGCAGAACGACAACGCGGCGGCGCTGGCCAGCTTCCTCGCCGGCCACCC
>DASXIA010000405.1:0-2022 GCA_036488155.1 Streptosporangiaceae bacterium
CCGGGGGTCGCCGCGCCTGCGCAGCAGGCTGCTGCGCACTACGGGTGCGATCCGGGCGAACAGGTCGGGCACCCCGACAAGGTCGCTGAGGATGAAGTACCCGTCGAAGCGGACGAACGGCAGCAGCTGCTCCAGCATCTCCAGGTGGGTGACGGCGATGACGAGCAGCAGGATCTCCGCCCTGGTCGCCGTGTAGCAGGCGGCGAGCACCAGCATGAAGATCATGTTGAAGTACAGTCCGCCCAGGTCGGTGCGCAGGCGGCCGGCCCGGCTGAGCCGGTAGGAGTCGGTGACGTTGGTGAAGAACGAGGGCCACACCAGGTAGAGGCCCGCTCCGATGCGCCCGGGGCGCGCGCCGCCGTACCGGCAGCCGGCCGCGTGACCGCACTCGTGGAACAGGGCGGAGACGACGGACAGGCCGGCCACGAGCAGCAGGTCCACCGGGTCGTTAAGCAGCTGGCTGAGCGCGGGGGCAAGCCCGTGCGTGGTGAAGATCCAGAAGTCAAGTGCGACGACGCTGACGATGACCGCCGCGATCACCGGCAAGCGGAACAGCGGCCTGAGGAACGTGCCCGCCGCGCAGGCGGCCGCCTCGGGAAGCAGCGTCACCCGGGCCCTGAGGGCGAGCAGCGGGCTGGCCGTCGGCGCCGTGGCCGCGCCCTGGCCCGCGACGATGCCGAGCGGCACCAGCTTGGCGCTAACGAGGTAGCGGACCTGGTCCGCCGTCAGCGTCCGGCCGAGGTCGGCGCTGACCGCGGCCGCGATGTCCTCGGCGCCGCGGGTCCCGTCCAGCAGGCAAGCGACCATGTACAGCAGCCGGGACAGCTGTATCACCTGGCCGTCGGCGCGCCGGATCAGTGACTGCGGCTGGGCGAAGCCGCTGTCCTTCAGCTCGCCGAGCAGTTCGATCCCGTCCGCGAGCCGGGCCAGGTTGGCCGTGTCCAGGGTCGTCACCAGGGGTTCCTCCATCGACCAGAAGAAGCGGGAAGGGCCACCCAGAGGTGAGTCCGGGCGGCCCTCCCACTGCCATGCGTACCCCGCCGATGCATGACAGGCCGGGGTGTTGCTACAGCTGGATGCCGAGAATGTTGAAGTTGTCGTTCGACAGGATGCTGGACTGGTTGATGTTGACCAGACCCACCTGCGGGTTGAAGTCGTTGTTGGTGTAGCTGGTGCCGTAGCTGTGGTGGCTGGTCTTGGCGACGCACAGCGTCTCACGGGCGGGCAGCAGCTCCGCGCTCTCGCGCACAAGCTCGTCCATCGTCATGGCAAGATCGTTAGACATCTGGGGCCTCCTTCGAGGATCGGGCTTACCTGATGTACGCTTAGAAACGTACGTACTGTACGGTCATCACCGTACAGCATGATGCGCGGTCAGTCAATACGGAGAGGTAGCGGCTGATCTCCCCTTGTGAATACGGGTTAAGTTGGTGACTATGGCGGCGCAGGCAACAAATAGCGAACCGGATTCTCCCGCTGGAGGGCAGGGAGATTCGGTAACGGAGATTGAGCACGCCGCCAATCCGCTGCAGCGCCTGATTCAGCAGCGGCTTAAGGAAGCGAAGTTGTCCTATGGCGACGTCGCCCGCCGCGGCGGCCTGCCGCGCTCCACCGTCTACACCCTCGCGACCACGCGGAACCTGGTGCGGCCGCCGCGCCCGGCGACGATTGACGCGCTCGCCAAGGGACTCGACGTGCCGGTCTCGGTGGTTCGCGCCGCTGCCGCCGAGTCCACTGGACTGCACTACTACGACGAGGCACGCTCGGGGCACCAGGCTGGCGACCAGGAGCGGGATCTCCTGATCGCCAGCATCGACGAGCTCTCAGCCGAGGACCGGCGGCACGTGGCCGCGCTTGTCGAGTCGCTGCGGAAGAAGGCATCGCAAGATCAGTCCGACGACTAACGGCTCGTCCCCGCCTTATGGTTCACGGGCCAGTGGTTCACGGGGCCAGTGGTTGACGGGCGTGTGATTCACGGGCCAGTGATTCACGGCGGGCTAAGTCATTCGCACTCGTTCGGAC
>DASXIA010000439.1:0-8120 GCA_036488155.1 Streptosporangiaceae bacterium
TCCTGGCAGTCGGGTCAGCTGCTCTCCCGCGCCATCAACGACCTGTCCACGATCCGCCGCTTCGCAGGTTTCGGCGTCGTCTTCTTCATCACCAACACCTGGACGTTCCTGCTGATCGTCGCGCTGCTCATCAGGTTGAACTGGTGGCTCGGGTTGCTGACCGGAGTGCTGTTCTCCCCGGTCGCGATAATCTGCCTTCGCTTCGAGAAGCGGTACAGGGTGCTGTCCCGGCTCTACCAGGACCAGCAGGGCGACCTGGCCACCTACGTGGAGGAATCGGCAACCGGTATCCGGGTGCTGAAGTCGCTGGGCCGCCGGGACGACGCCGCCGCACGGCACCTTGCGCAGGCCAAGTTCGTCTACCGGACTCAGGTGGACAAGGCCCGGCTGCGCGGCACCTTCTGGGCTGGCCTGGATGTGGTGCCGAACGCGGTAATCGGGCTGCTGCTCCTGCTCGGCGCGCTCGCCGTCAGCCGGCACGAGCTGACCCTGGGCGGCCTGGTGGCGTTCGTGACTCTCACGCTGCTGCTGGTCTGGCCCGTCGAGGCGATGGGCTTCATCATTGCCACTGGCCAGGAAGCAGCAACGGCCGCCCAGCGCATCTACGAGATCTTCGACACCGCGCCGGCCATCACCGACCCTGCCGCGACCGGAAGCGGCGCTAGTCACGACCGGCCGGGTCTGACCTCCGGCCGGTGGAAGCCGGGACGCAAAGCCGTGCCGCGAGCCACGACGCCGGTCGAGACGGGAGCCTCAGCCGCCCGCCTGGCCGCAGCACAACTGCCCGGCGCGGCGAGCGGCGGACGTGGCGCTGGCCGGCTCGCCTTCGAGGACGTCATCTTCAGCTACCCCGAGGCGCCCGCGCCGGTCCTTCGCGGAGTGAGCCTCGAGCTGGAGCCAGGCGAAACGGTCGCACTGGTCGGCGCGACCGGATCCGGCAAGACCACGCTCCTGCACCTGGTGCCGCGGCTTGCCGACGTCACGGCCGGCCGCATCACCCTGGACGGCACAGACATCCGTCAGCTGCCGCTGACCGAGCTGCGCACTCGCGTCGGCTGCGCGTTCGAGGACCCCACTCTGTTCTCAGCGAGCGTCCGCGAGAACGTTGCGTTCGGAGTCCAGGACGCTTCCGAGGAAGCGATCCAGGCCGCCCTGGACGCAGCACAGGCTGACTTCGTGGCCGACTTGCCATGGGGCCTCGATACCAGGATCGGCGAGCAGGGCATGGCGCTGTCCGGCGGCCAGCGGCAGCGGGTTGCCCTGGCACGGGCCATCCTGGCCAAGCCGCAGCTGCTGCTGCTCGATGACCCGCTGTCCGCCCTCGACGTGCACACCGAGGCAAAGGTGACCGCCGCGCTCGCCGACGTGCTGACCACCTCGACGGCGCTGGTCGTAGCGCACCGGCCGTCGACGGTGCTGCTCGCGGACCGGGTGGCGTTGCTGGCCGGTGGCGCTATCGCGGCCGTCGGCACGCACTCCGAACTGCTGGCCACCGAGCCCCGGTACCGCCACCTGATGAGCGCAGATGATCGCGACGCCGGCGACGATGGCCGCGCGGCTCCGGGCCTGAAAGCGGGCGTAAGCAGATGAGCACGGCACCGGCCGAGGCATGGCGCGGCGTCGCGTCCGAGCAGCAGGAAGACGAGATAACGGGCAAGCTGAGCACCCTGCTCAGGCGGCGCTCCAGGCGGCTGCTCAGCGACCTGCTCGGGCCCTACAAGCGCCTGGTTCTGGTTATCTTCATGCTGATCGTCACGGCCCAGCTCGCGGCCCTGGCGGGCCCCTGGCTGATCGGCATCGGCATCGACGAGATCCCCGCGCTAACCAGGACCCACGACGCGGGCCCGATCGCGCTGGTCATCATCGCGTTCACGGTCTCGGTAGCCGTGCAGGCAGTGACCACGCGCTCCTACATCGCCGGGATCGGGCAGCTTGGCGGACGGGTCGTGCTGGAGTTGCGGCGTCGGTTGTTCTGGCACTTCCAGGTGCTGCCCGTCGCCTTCCACGAGTCCTACACCTCGGGCCGCGTCATCTCGCGGCAGGTCTCCGACATGGACTCGATCTCTGACATGTTCGACGAGAGCCTGGCATCCCTGGTGTCCGCGGTGCTGGCGCTGCTGCTGGTGGGCGGCGGGATGCTGCTGCTCGACTGGCGGCTGGCCCTCGTGGTCATGGCCGGCCTCCTGCCGCTGATCTGGCTGTCGATCTGGTTCCGGCGCGAGTCGGCGATCGCCTACCGGCAGACCCGGACAAGGATCGCGCAGGTCATCGTGCAGTTCGTGGAGACCTTCGGAGGCATCAGGGCGGTCCAGGCGTTCCGCCGCGAGGTCCGCAACGAAGACATCTTCGACGAGCTGAACCAGGCCAACGCCGACGCCAACCTGCGGTCGCAGCGGTTGCTGGCCATCTACTTCCCGGGCGTCACGCTGGTCGGGAACCTGGCCATCGGCGCGGTCCTGCTCTACGGCGGCCTCCGGGTGATTGACCACCAGATGCAGGTCGGCGTGCTGGTCACGTTCCTGCTGTACCTGCAGCGCTTCTTCGACCCGCTGATCGACCTGTCGCAGTTCTACAGCGCGTTCCAGTCAGCCGGCGCCGCGCTAGAGAAGATCTCCGGTGTCCTGGACGAGGCACCGAGGGTGGCTGAGCCCGAGCATCCCGTCTCCCTGCCCGACCCGGGCGGGCCAGCGGAGGAAGGCCGCCAGGTCCGCTTCGACAAGGTGACGTTCGGCTATCGCAAATCAACTGTGCTGCCGGACCTGAACCTGACCATCCCGGCCGGGCAGACCGTCGCCCTGGTCGGCGCCACCGGGGCCGGCAAGACCACGATCGCCCGGCTACTCGCCCGGATCTACGATCCGCTCGAGGGCAGCGTGCTGCTCGATGGCGTCGACCTGCGGCAGCTCACTGACCGGTCACTACGGCACGAGGTGGTCCTGATCACGCAGGAGAACTTCCTGTTCACCGGTTCCATCGCGGACAACATCGAGCTCGGTAAGCCCGGCGCGAGCCGCGGCGAGATCGTGGCGGCCGCGACCGCGATCGGCGCGCACTCGTTCATCTCGGCGCTGCCAGCCGGATACGACGAGGAGGTGGGCAAGAGCGGCGGCCGGCTGTCGGCCGGCCAGCGGCAGCTAATCTCGTTCGCCCGCGCCTTCCTGGCCGCGCCTGCAGTGCTGGTGCTCGACGAGGCAACCTCGCTACTGGACATTCCGAGCGAGCGGCTGGTCCAGGAGGCGCTGCTCACAATCCTGGCCGGGCGCACCGCGGTGATCATCGCGCACCGGCTCTCGACTGTCGCGATCGCCGACCGCGTGCTCGTGCTGGACCGCGGCCGGATCGTCGAGGATGGCTCACCCGAAGAGTTGCTCTCGGCTGCCGGGGAGTACTCCTCGCTCCATGCCAGCTGGCAGGAGAGCCTGGCCTGAGCGCTCGCAGTCGGGTGCTTTCGCTAAGCTATGCGCGTGAAAAAAGGTCGTATCAAGATCGGCGCCGCTGCTGAAGCGGACTACCTCGCGGACGTGGCCCTGGCTGCGAACTTCGACCAGCTGCTGGGCCAGGCGCAGACTGCTGACCAGGAGCTCCGCCTAGCGCAGGCGGAAGGCGCGCCAGCCAACGTGCAGTACGCGCGGGCGCGGGACCTGGACGCAGCGCTGACCGACGCGACCAGAGCGGCTTACGCGGCGCAGCGGGCGGAGATCGGCCCTGCCGGGTACGCGGACCGGATCTACCGCCGCAAGGCCAAGGCGACGTCGGCTGTGCACCGCTGGACAGACGAGGCCGAGCGGCTGCTTACGCTCCGTGAGACACACCGGCTGACCGGATTCCCGGCCCGCCCGGCGGTCGGTGCCCTGGGCCTGGAAATAGCTCACGTGCCGGCTAACGATCACGCCTGACTCGGGGCGTTCCCTTCTTGCTAACTACGCACCGCCAGACGTCGGTTACTCTCGGTAGCCGTTTAAGGCTAAGGCGTGCCGGGTAAAGCTAATTGCCCGAAACCTACAAACTCCGGTGCGAAAAACAGTCAGAACGGGCCATCCCGTGTCTGAGCACTGTGGTGGCACAGTAATGTGGTGTGATCGAGAGCACAACATCGAACCCCCCAGGAGGCACGAACATGTGCCCGCACACGCCCCGGTGTCCGGACCCGAGTGGAGAGGACCGCGAGGCGGCCCGAACCGTTGTCAGCCACCCCGAGCAGGGCTGGAGCCTGCTCTGTAATGGCATCATCATTTTCGAAGACACCGGGGAACTGCTTCCCGGTGGTACAGCTATCGCTCCGCATCGGCCGACGGACCTGGCCGCTTTCGTTACGACCGCTCACGTACCCACGGACATTCCCCCGGCGCCCCGCAGCTCAGCTGCCTGACCCGAGAGTGCGCCGGCCAGCCGGCCCGCGGTCTTAGTTACCGGCTCACCGGCCGCGCGCCGGTCAGCGACTGCTAGCAAGCCCGGCAAGTTCGTCGAGCCAGGCGGCGACCGCCTCGCCAACCGCGGCGGGACGCTTGCTGAGCGAGTGCGTCTCCCCCGGCAGCACGACCACCCGGCTGGCATCTCGCGCGTCCGGAATGCCGAACGGATCGCGCTCGCCGTTGACCACGAGCACCTGCGTGGCCGCAGCGCGCAGTTCGTCCGCCCGGCTCTGCTCCGGCCGGCCCGGCGGATGGAGCGGGAACGCCAGGGCAATCACGGCCTGCGCTCCGGCCTGCGCAGCCGTCCGGCAGGCCACCCTGGCGCCGTTGCTCCGCCCGCCCTGCACCAGCGGAAGGCCCGGAAACTCCTCGCCCAGCGCGCCGACGATCTCGAGCCAGGCTGCATCCTGCGGACCCGGCGCACCGGGGGCCCGGGCGCCCCGGACCCGGTAGGGCTGCAGGACCCGTGCGACCGCAGCGCCACGTGCGATTGCGACGTCCCGCACCGCCAGCAGGTCCTTGGTATCGACACCGCCACCGGCGCCATGCGTCATAACGACCAGGAACGTGGGCTGGCCGGGCCGGTCCACTTCGACGCGCGCAGGTCCCGCGCCAGTGCTGACCTGGACTGAGCTGCTCTTCGCGCCGCTGGCACTCGCCCCGGCGCCTCTCTTTGAGTTGCTAGTCGCCACCCTGGCAGGGTAGCCGCCCGCGGGAAGGGGGTCCTGCGGCTGTTCGCTTTGCGACCGCCCAGTCTGCCTGCCGTCCGGTGTCAGTACTGGTGTTTCATAACCGACTGGGCGGCCCGCGAGGAGGCGTCGTGCGCTACGCAATGCTGATCTGCACTGACGAGAATGCTGTGATCAGCCCGGAAGAACAAAAGTCACGTGCTGCCGGCTTCGCAGCGTTCGAGGACGCCATGAACGCGCGTGGCGTACTGGTCAGCAGCGAGGAGATGCAGCCAACGTCCGCCGCTGCGACTGTGCGGTGCTGGCCGGGCGGCGATGTCATGGTCGCACGCGGCCCCGTCGCTGACATGAAGGAGCAGATCACCGGCATGTGCGTCATCGAGTGCGGGAACATCGACGAGGCCATCGACGTGGCAACCAGGATCCCCGCTGCGTGGTACGGGACAATTGAAGTCCGGCCAGTCCGGCAACCGTGACAGTCCCTGGGGCGCAACATGACAGCGGAGCTGATCGGCCGCGCGCAAGCCGGAGACGGGGAGGCTTTCCGCGAGCTCACCGACCCCTACCGGCGCGAGCTCCAGGTGCACTGCTACCGGATCCTCGGCTCAGTTCAGGACGCCGAGGACGCGTTGCAGGAAACAATGCTCGCCGCATGGCAGGGCCTGCGCGGGTTCGAGCGGCGTGCGTCGATCCGTACCTGGCTGTACCAGGTCGCCACCAACCGCTGTCTCAATGCGCTCCGATCAGCTAGCCGGAGGCCGCAGGTGCAACCAGCGCCGGAACTTGACCTGCCAGCCCCGAGCCGGCTGGGCGAGGTGGTATGGCTTGAGCCCTACCCGGACGTGCTCCTCGACGCTGTAGCGGACAGCGCGTTTGGTCCGGAAGCACGGTACGAAGCAACCGAGGCGATCGGCTTGGCATTCGTCACGGCGCTGCAGCTGCTTCCGCCGCGCCAGCGGGCTGTGCTCATTCTGCGCGACGTCCTCGGCTTCCGGGCCGCCGAAGTAGCCGGCATGCTCCAGTCCAGCGAAGAGTCCGTAACCAGCGCGCTGAAACGCGCTCGCGCGACGCTCCAGCGTGAACTCCCCCGTGACGACCAGCGGCAAGGTCCGCCGCCGCCCGGCTCGCCCGCTGAACGCGAGCTGGTCGCCCGGCTCACCGCGGCGTACGACGCGGGCGACGTCACCAGCATCGTCGCCCTGCTGACCGAAGATGTCCGCCTAGCCATGCCGCCGGTGCCACTGGAATACCAGGGCCGCGAGCTTGCAGCTCAGTTCCTCCGGGCCGTGGCGTTCCGGCAGGGCCGCCGCTACCGGCTTGTGGCGACCCGAGCCAATCGCCAGCCCGCATTCGGTGCCTACGTCCGGGATCCGCGGACCGGAATCTCGCATGCTAACGGGCTGCTGGTGTTTACCCTGTCGGGAAATCGGATCAGCGGTATCACCCGGTTCGACAACAGCGTGCTAGCCCGGTTCGGGCTGCCGCGAACTCTCGCGGACTGAGCACGCGCCGGTTAACGATCCCGAGCGCTCTGAGGCCTGCGGGCGTTTTCCGCGGAAGAGGCTTGTGAAAGGCTGCACAAGGCGTTTCCGCGGAGACGTCGTGGACTTAGGTTCGTCGCCTGGCGGGTACACGTGGCCGGGACGCCTGCCGCGGCCAAGCCCGGCCGGCCTCACTATCTTGGGCCATCAGACTGTCTCGACGGTTCCGTTCAGGCGGGCGCGTTCGGCCGCGAAGACGGCCAGGTGGCTAGCCAGCGAGTCGCGCGGGCCCGATCTGATCGGTTCGGGGTCGCCGGCCGCGACCGCTTCTGTGAACGCGTCCATCAGGCCGGCGTCGCCGCCGCCGTGGCCCCCGGCCGCGGACATGGCTCCCGTCTGCGCCGGGGTGACCACCTGCGTCTGCCGGGTCACGAAGTCGTAGACCCTGATCGTCTGGCCGTCGCCGGTCAGCTCGCCGCGGGTACCGAAGATCCTGGTGCGCCGCCCGCCGCCTTCGCTGAAGGCGGTCATGGTGAACGTTGCGGTGGCGCCGCCAGGGAACTCCATTGCCACCACCTGGTGGTCGACCACGTCGTTGTCGCAGGCGTACACGCACCGGCCGTAGGGACCGTCACGCAGGGCCTGTTCCAGCGCGGCTGGGGTGAATTCGTCGACCACGACGTCGAGCGGCCAGCCGTGTTCCCCGCGACTCAGCAGCCCGCCGTACAACCGGGTGGCCGAGTACGCGCAGCTCGTCTCCACCGCGCAGTCCGCGCACCGGTCCGCGGCCCCTTCTGGCTGATGGTCGCGGGTGAAGTGACTCAGCCGGCCGAAGCTCGATACGCGCTGCGGCGGCTGGCCCAGGATGTACTGCAGCCAGTCCAGGTCGTGGCAGGACTTGGCCATCAGCATCGACGTCGCCAGGTCGGCGCGGCGCCAGTTGCCGCGCACGAAGGAATGCGCCTGGTGCCAGAAGCCGACCGGCTCCAGGTGCTCGACGCTCATGATCTCGCCGAGCCGCCCGGAGTCCACGATCTGCTTCACCGCCGCGGTGTACGGGGTGTACCGCATCACGTGACCGACAGCGAGCATCACCCCGGCGCGCTCGGCAGCCGCGACGATGCGGCGGCACGTCTGCTCATCGGGCGCCATCGGCTTCTCCACCAGGACGTGGTAGCCAAGCGCCGCGAACGCCTCGACAGGCTCGGCGTGCATCCGGTCCTGGGTGCAGACCAGCACTGCGTCGGCGAACCGTTTACGTACGGCGAGCTGGCGCCAGTCTCCCGCCGCGTGCGCCGTTCCGATGCCGTGCGCCGCGGCGAACCGCTCGCGGCGGACCTGCCGCGGCTCCGCGACCGCCACGACGCGGGCACGTGACGGATTCGCCAGCGCCCACCGACCGTAGCTGGCACCCCGGCTCCCGGCGCCGATGACCGCAAGTGAGACAGCAGGCATGGCGACAGGCCTACAGGCCGCCCGGCCAGACGTCAACCGCATGGATGCCCCGGCCGCCGGGAGAGGCAAAGCCGCAGGGCAGC
>DASXIA010000443.1:0-7424 GCA_036488155.1 Streptosporangiaceae bacterium
GTGCGAGGCAGCGTTCGCCGGAGCGCTCGGTGTCCGGCTCGGCGGTGTGCTCAGCTACTCCGGCCGCATTGAACACAGACCGGAGATCGGGAGGGGTCGCCCACCGCAGGCCGGAGACATCACCAGGGCAATCCGCCTCAGCCGTGCGGTCACGGCAAGCGCCACCGCCCTGGCCGTGGCGGTGGCCGCCGCCGGGTCCTCGGGCTACCGCTGATCTCGTCTCCGAGGTGAGCGAGCCCGATGACTTGGGCCGTCTCCAGCGCACGCTTACGCGGCGACAGGGATTAGACTGCCCCTCACGCGCGGGAGCCCGGACGGACTGGGCTGAGAGGGTGGCTGGCCAGCCACCGACCGCAAGAACCTGATCCGGGTCATGCCGGCGAAGGGAGCGATTGCCGTGGCTGGCGCTGTTGACGAGCTGGGCGTTTTCGAGGGCGTGCGGCCGAGGCGCACCGGTGACCTGGCACTGGAAAGCCAGGGGATAGCCCCGATCCCGGCCGGCGCGCGGTACGGCTCCGTGTACCGGATGTTCACTGTGTGGTTCACACCGAACATGGAGTTGTCGGGGGTATTCGCTGGCACGCTTGCGGTGCTGCTCGGGCTGGGGTTCTGGGCCGGGCTGGCGGCCATCGTCCTCGGGACGGTCATCGGCTCGATCCCCGTCGCCGTGCTGTGCACCTGGGGGCCCAGAACCGGCACCGGCCAGGTACCGCTGGCCCGGCTGCCGTTCGGGAAGACGATCGTGCTGCCGGCCACGGTGCAGTGGCTGTCATCGATCGCCTGGGATGCACTGGTCGGGCTGTTCGGCGGTCAGGCGGCCGCGCTGCTGCTCGGCATCCCGTTCTGGGCGGGGGCGGCGCTGGTGCTGGGCGTCGAGGGGCTAGTCAGCATCTACGGCTACGAATTCGTGCACAGGCTGCAGTCGTGGGGCTCGACCATCCTGATCATCCTGTTCACCGTCCTGACGGTGCGTATCTTCCAGCATCACACCGTGCTGCCGGTCCAGACTGTGCACGGCGGCACACTCGTTGGTGCGTTCGTGCTGATGATGACCATCGCGCTCAGCCAGGGAATCTCGTGGGCCACGTATGCATCCGACTACAGCCGCTACCTCAAGCCATCGTCGTCGCGCCCAGCAATCTTCTGGCTGACCCTCGGCGGCCTGACCGCATCGTACGTGTGGGTGGAGACAATCGGGCTGGCCGGAGCCAGCGTGCTAGGGAACCAGACAGCGCTGGGCGTGCGGACGCTGATGGGCGGCGGGACGCTTGGCGCGCTGGCCCTGATGGCGATCGTCTTCGGTGCCATCACGTCTAATTCGATGAACGACTACACCGGTTCACTTGCCTTTCAGGCACTGGGAGTGCGGCTGCGGCGCCCGGTGACCGCCGGGCTCGTAGCCTTCGTCGCGTTCGCGGCGATTCTGTGGATGCAGGCAGGCGACACCGCGTCGAGGTTCCAGAACATGCTGCTGTTCATCGGGTACTGGATCGCGCCGTTCTGCGCGATCGTGATGATCGACTGGCACGACCACCGGAACAAGTACGACCCGACGTACCTGCGCAGCGCGCTGAACTTCCCGAACCTGCAGGCCGGCTGGCCCGCACTCGTCGCGTTCCTGGCGGCCTTCGCCGCGATGGTCCCCTTCATGAACACCTCAGTCGTCGAGGGACCAGCCGCAGCCGCGCTGCACGGCGCCGACATTGCCTTCTACGTCGGCTTCATCGTTGCGGGACTGCTCTACTACGGGCTGCGGCGGCTCCGGCGTGTCCAGACCTCCCAGGCTCCTGAGCGGTAGTAACCCGACCCCTGGCAGGAGCTATGCCGTTCCCAGATACGCGGTTGTCGAACCCGACACGCATGGTCACCGCCCGGTCAGCTTCACTGCGCCCTCGCGAGCTACCCCTGCCTGCCGGCGGGCCCTGGTTCGCAGCGATCATCCCGTGCTGGGGTCAGGCGGCACTCCGCTAGCGTCGTATCTAGAGCGATGGTCGAAGGAGTGCCGCAGCGGCAAGGTCACGACGGCGCGAGTGCCGCCGGCCGGACGTTCCAGCAGGGTGATCTCGCCTTGGTGCGCAAGGGCGATCTCGCGCGCGATGGCGAGCCCGAGACCGGTCGTTCCGGTGCCGCGCTCGCGGCTGCTGTCGAGGCGCACGAATCTGTCGAAGACGCGGGCCCGGTCGGCGGCAGGAATGCCGGGGCCGTCGTCGTCGATCTCGATCTGCGCGAGATGGCCGTTGGCGGTCGCGGTGATGACCACGCGGCTGGCGGCGTATCGCAGGGCGTTGTCGATCAGGTTGCGGAACAGGCGCTCGAGGTGGCCGCGGTCGCCCATGACCGTGAGGCCCGGCCCGGCGCGCAGGTCGATCTCCGCCTGGTGAGCGGGCAGTCGGGCCACAGTGTCCTTAAGCATGGCCGCGAGGTCGACGGGTTCACGCCGCTGCGACAGCTGCCGCTCGTCGGCCCTGGCCAGCAGCAGGAGCTGCTCGATGAGCTCCTCGAGCCGTGCCGATTGCTGGCTGGCCCGCTCGGCGATGACCGGCCACGGGGCCTTGTCGGGATAGGCCAGCCCGACGTCCAAAGTGGTGCGGATGGCAGCGAGCGGTGTCCGCAGTTCATGCGAGGCGTCGGCCACGAACCGGCGCTGCCTGCGCGCGGCGTCGTCCAGGCGGCCCAGCATGTCGTTCATCGTTCCGGCCAGGTGCCCGATCTCGTCCGCGGTGCCCGGTTCGGGCACGCGCCGGCTGAGGTCAGCCGAGGTGATCTCGGTGACCGCGCGCCTGATGTGCTCGACAGGGCGAAGCGCGCGGCCGACGATGAGCCATACGGTGAAGCCCGCGAGGACCAGCGCGACGGGGATGGCCAGCAGCAGGCGGGCTGCGAACTCGCTGTTGAGCTGGCTCAGCAGCCCCGTCGAGGCTTCAGCGATGATGACAACCGGCCTGCCAGCGACCGTGGTTCTAATCGCGACGACCCGCACCTCATTGGGCACGACGCCAGCTGCCGGCCTCTGCCGGACTGGCTGTGTCGCTCCTGCGGGCAGCAGATAGACGGCCGGCAAGCCGGTGAGCGTGCGCGTCGCCGCAAGGACGTGCCCGTTCGGGCCGATCACCTGCGCGTCGGCGCTGGCGTCCAGGGTGGACGGAGGGAGCGGCCTGGGCCAGTGCCCGTGCAGGCCGGCCTGCTCGATCTGAGTGACGTAGGTCCGCAGCTGCCCGTCTATCGTGCGTCGCGCGGCGTCCGCCTGCAGCTCATACAGCAGCAGGAAGCCGAGCAGAACAACGGCCGTGATGACGACGCTCGCCACGATGGTTACCCGGGCGCGCAGCGTGCGAAGCTGCGGCCATAGCCGTGCCCCGCGGCCGCCTGGCGGTGCCGTCGCGGTCACGGGCCGTCCGGCTGGATCAGGTAACCCTCGCCCCGGATAGTGGCGATGGCCGGCTCCCCGGACGAAGGTTCGATCTTGCGGCGGAGCCGGTGAATCAGCACCTCGACGACGGCGGGTCCGCCGTCGTATGCGGCGTCCCAGCAATGCTCGAGCAGCTCTGTCTTGGAGACCGCGCGGCCCTGGTGGCGCATAAGGTACTCCAGTACCGCAACCTCGCGCGTAGTTAGCGCGACCGGTACCCCCTGGCGCAGGACAATGCGGGTGGACGGATCCAGGGTGAGGCCGGCAGCGCTGAGCACCGCCGGCCTCTCCGGCAGTCCGCGCCGGGTCAGCGACCGCAGGTGTGCCAGCAGGACGGGGTAGGAGAACGGCTTGGTGAGGTAATCGTCGGCCCCGCTGTCGAGTCCCTCGGCATGATCAAGGTCCTCATCCATCGCAGTCAGCATCAGGATTGGAGTCCACACGCCCTGGTCCCGCAACCGCTGGCAAACCTGGTAGCCGTCGAGGCCCGGCAGCATCACGTCGAGCACGATCACGTCATGGGCCCACTCGCGTGCCTTCCACAGCCCGTCCTCGCCGTTGCCGGCCACGTCGACGACATAGCCCTCGGACTCAAGGCCCCAGGTCAGCGAGGAAGCCATCGCCTGGTCGTCCTCCACCACCAGCACGCGCATGGCTCAATCATCGCCCCTGAGCGCGGGCAACCGATCCGGCTGGGCTGGCCTGATCTCCGGCGCTGGCCTGTTCAGCAGCCGCTTTGCCCGGCCGGGCAGCCACCAGTTGGCCTCGCCGAACAGCGACACCAGCGCCGGCAACAGCAGCATGCGCACCACGACGGCATCGAGCAGCACCCCGGCCGCAAGACCGAAAGCGAGCTCCCGGACGGTGATGTTGTTGGCCGTCGACAGCGACGCCAGTGCGAAGCATAGGATCAGCGCTGCGCTGGTCACCAGGCGCCCAGTCCGGGATACGCCCTCGACAATGCCGGCGTCGGTGGACCGTACCCGGTTGTATGCCTCGCGGACCCGCGACAGGATGAACACCTCATAGTCCATCGAGATACCGAACAGGAACCCGAACATCAGCAGCGGCACATAGGTGTCGATCGAGCCAGTCGCGGACATGCCCCACAGCGCATGACTTCCCAGGCCGTGCTGGAACACCAGCACGATGAGCCCGTAGGCTGCGGCCACCGACAGCGCGTTGAGCAGCACCGCCTTCGCCGGCAGCAGGATCGACCGAAGCCCTCTGGCCAGCAGGACGAAGGTCACCAGCGCGACCAGTCCGAACATCAGCGGGAACGCCCCGTAGGTGGCGCTGGTCTCGTCGACCGTCTGGGCTGCGTCGCCGCCAACGAGTGCGCCGGGCGGAACTGTTTGCCGGATGTCGGCCAGCGAGGTCCCGCCATGAGATGTGCCGACCTCGCCGGCCGGGATGGCCAGAACCATGGCACTCCCGCCCTGATGCCAGGAAGTTCCGGACGGCGACAGCGCGCCGCGGACGCTGGCCACCTTGTCCAGTGCGGCGACCACTGCCGGGACCTGCCCGGCCGAGGCCACGTAAATCGGCACAGTGGTGAGGGCACCGCTGCCGAATCCGTCGGCTTGCAGCGCGTGCAGCCCGGCCGCGTAGGGGCCGGATGTGGCCAGCGCAGACCCGGTCGGCTGGGAGATGTTGATGGTCGTCGCGACGCCGGCCAGGCCACCAAGAATGCCAAGGCCCACGACCGCCGCCGCGACCCGGTGCCGGATGACGCGGAGGGACCAGGCTGTCCAGAACCGGCTCGCCTGCCCGGGCGAGCGCCGGCGCGGCCAGTCGACGCGCGGCCCGATCTTCGACAGCACGACCGGGAGCAGGGTGAGCGCGACCAGCGTCGCGGTCGAGGGAATGAACAGGCCCGAGATGCCGATGCCGCGCACAAGCGAGACAGGGACGACGACAAGGGCGAACAGGCCCAGCGAGGCCGTGATGCCGCTGACCACCACAGCGTGCCCGGCGCGCCGCATGGCTGCGTGGACGGCCTCGGCGTTCGGCCGCCCGGCCGCGCGTTCTTCCCGCCAGCGGTTCACGATCAGCAGGGAGTAGTCGATCGATAGGCCAAGGCCCAGTAGGGCGACGATGTACTGCACCGCCGGATTGAACGGGGTCGAGGACGGCACGATGTAGGTCAGCGCAAAGATGAGCAACTGCATCGTCAGGACCGAGACGATCGCCATGATCAGCGGCAGCAGCGCCAGGAACGAGCCGAACACCCAGGCCAGCACCAGCAGGGCGCCGAGTGCGCCGATCAGCAGTTCAGTGAGCACGCTGGAATTGCCTCTGGTCGCGCTGCTGGAAGAGAGCGCGAAGACACCGGTGCTGTGCACCGTAGCCCCGTGGACTGCGGCCCTCGCTGCGGCGCTGAGCTGGCTGAGCACGGGTCCCGGTACGTCCTGTCCGCTACGCGGCGGATAGACCAGGATCAGCGTGCTCGTTCCCCCGTTCCCGACCAGGGTCTTGCTACCCGTCGATGCGTAAGACACCTCGCGCAGCGATGGCTGGGCCCTGGCGATCTGCGCGTCCAGCTTCGCAAGCTCGGCCCTGACGACACGGGCGCGTACCGTCTGCCCGGCCGGCAAGTTGATGGTGACGAGCCCCGGCGCTGAGGTTGCCCCGCCATAGTGACGCGCGATCTGCTGATTGGCGGTGTAGGCCGGGCTACTGAGACTCACGCCGCTGTGGAGGCGGCCCGATACCGACGGCGCGATGACGACGCCCACGACGGTAACCGCGAGCCAGAGCAGGCTGACGATCAGCCGGTTTCGGACCACCCAGCTGCTGAGGGCTTGCATGGCATCTCCTCCGTTGTCTAGCGGTCGTGCCCGATCATGGCCGGGCGTTCCTTACCGGGTGCTTTCACCCCGGTCGCGGCCAGCCCGGTCAGCGAAGCGGGTGGGCGTGGATATAAGCGGGGCCGTGCCCGCTCAGGGCCAGTCCGAGTGCCACGCCGAGTGCGAGGCATCCGAGGACCGCGGCCAGCCGGTACAAGGCTCCGGGCACCGACAGCCGCAATCGGCGTATCAGGTCCTGGCATGACAGCCGCACGGCGCTCGGCAGGTGCGCGATCGTGTGCACGGCGAACGCGGCGAGCCAGACGTAGAAGACCTTCTTGTGCACGAACAGGGCGGCGGCATACGCCGAATACGGGCCGAACACAAGCACGATGCCGCTGGCCAGCAGGGCAATAGTGAGAACGCCGAGTACGGGCCCAAGCACCCGCAGCACCGGCGTCGGCGGCCCCTTGATCCGGTAGTCCCGGTCGTGCCGGTAATAGCTGACCATCCGCCACGTCGTGCTGGCGAGCTTCAGGACCACCACCGGGGCCAGGACCAGCCCGATCGCGATGTGGAACGTCAGTACGCTGCGCGGCCCGAGCACGACCGTAACGATCTCTGCCGCGAACAAGACCAGCAGAACCAGCCCCGTGGCAGCGGTCAGCCTTGCGTTCGCCTCAGGCCGCGCTGGGCGGCGGGTGCGCGGTCGCGCGTGAGTTAGTTCGCCTGTGCGCATCGGACGGCCCTTCCTGCTGACACTGCCGTGCTGGCGTGTCACTGGGCGGAAGGTATTGTCCGGCGCCTTACCGGATGCTTACGTGTGCGGACCGGCAGCCCCGAGTACGGCTGGTCGCCGACTTCACGGATCTGGGGATGGGTCAGTTTGAACTGGGATCAAACTGGCTCCGTCAGACCGTCATGGCGGGGATCTGCGCCCGGATGCGGTCGAGTTCGGCGTCGTCGGAGACGCCCTGGTGAGCAGCCACCCGGAGCCGCCGACCCGGCCGGGGACGCCAGCGGCGGCCTCGCGGCCGATCCCGGGCAGCGGTTCGGCGAGCCCGAAACCGCACAGCGAACCGAATCCGGGCCAGTACCCGGGCCCCGGTGAGGGCGGGCGGCAACCACTTATTGACACGATGGTTACCGGGTTTTAACCTGATCTGCTATAGCAGATGTCAGGAGACCAGCATCGTGGCTGAGCAGATTGACGATGGGCCAAAGCT
>DASXIA010000491.1:0-2315 GCA_036488155.1 Streptosporangiaceae bacterium
GGCGGGGAGGCCGAGGTCCTGACGGACTGGCGCGGCGAGATCTCTGATGCCTGGCCGCTTGCGGATGCTCGGCTGGTCGCCGTGGTGGCCACGGACGAGCCGACTGAGGAGGACAAGCGCAGGCGCGCCGAGCGCGACGACGCGTTCGTCTGGGGACAGCAGCTGCGCTGCGGCAGGCTGCGGGTGCTTGACCTAGCCACAGGCGAGCTGCGTACGGTGGACGGCCTCGGCAACCGCCACGTCGTGGAATTGGCGGCGCGGCCGGACGGGGGCGCGCTGGCGGCGATCAGCTGGGCGGGTCCGGAGCAGGCTCCGGGTGTGACCACCAGCGAGTTGCATGTGGTCGATCCGGAGACAGGGACGGCCCGTGATCTGGGCCGGATTGGGACCGAGGCGCGGTCGCCGGTCTGGTGGCAGGCCGACGGCTGCTGGCACCTGGCCTACCTGGCAATGCCAGAACCGTTCGGCGGCCACGCCGTCTACGATGTCGACGTCTCCGCGGCTGCCGCTGTGCATCGTGACCTGACCGCGGGCATGGCTGTCTGTCCCACGGAGCTGGCGCAGGTCGCGGACGGTCCGCCGCTGGCCTTGTTCGCGGACGGGCTCGACACCGCGATCTTCCGGCTCGACCCTGACCTGCTGCGGTTCGGGTGCGTGTCCGCTCGGGACGGCCTGGCCGACTCGCTCACCGCGTGTCGTTCCGGCGAGGTGATCGCGGCGCTGGTCAGCACCTCCTATGAGCCAGTGAACGTCCATGCCGGACCGGCCGGAGGCCAGCTCATCCGGCTCAGTGACACCCAGCCTGCCCTGCGCGCGATTAGATGGGGAAGTCAAGAACGCCTGTCCTATCGAGCATCGGACGGCCTCGGCCTCGACGGCCTGCTCGTATTGCCGCCCGGCCGCAACCGCGCGGACGGCCCGTTCCCGCTCATCACGTTGGTGCACGGCGGCCCTGATGACCGGTATGCCGACCAGTTCATGCTCGCCCCGCATCCTTCGGGACAGTGGCTCGCGACCGCGGGGTACGCCGTGTTCCTGCCTAACCCGCGGGGCGGGGTGGGTCATGGCCGTGATTTCGCGGCGGCAGTCGCGCGCTCG
The DNA here is from genome assembly GCA_036488155.1 of Streptosporangiaceae bacterium. Classification (GTDB taxonomy): domain Bacteria; phylum Actinomycetota; class Actinomycetes; order Streptosporangiales; family Streptosporangiaceae; genus JAJYUU01. Next base: position 1,099 of record DASXIA010000491.1, read on the forward strand.
GTCGGCGGCAGCGAATGGAGCGACATCATCAGCGGGATCGACCTGCTGATCGCCGAGGGGGTCGCCGACCCGGACCGGCTTGGAATCGGCGGCGCCAGCCATGGCGGGTTCATGGCCGCCTGGGCGATCGGGCAGACCGACCGGTTCAAGGCCGCCATGATGGCCGCCGGGATCAGCGACTGGGGGATGCTCGTCGCGACCGGCGAAGGGGGAACCCTAGAAGCTGAGCTCAGCGGCAGTTGCGGCTGGGAGGGCACCGGCCCGCACCCCCACGACCAGGTCAGCCCAATCTCGTTTGCGTCGAAGATCCGCACGCCGGTGCTGATCGTGCACGGCGAGGACGACACTAACGTGCCTGTCAGCCAGGCGATCTACTTCCACCGTGCGCTCAGCTGGTACGGGGCCGAGCACGAACTCGTCATCTACCCGCGTGAGGGACACGGGTTCGTGGAGCGCAATCACCAGCTCGACCTGCTCTCGCGCACGCGTGCATGGTTCGACCGGTGGCTTCGCGATGAAGCGTCCGATGATCGAGGATCACCGGCTTGACCAGCGGGCGCCCTGGCGTCCCCTGCCGGGACGCTGAGTGTCGGATCGCGGCCGGGTTATTCGTTGTAGGGGTGAGGGACACACTCCGGACTTAAGGTCGCGATCATGACACCGCTCACCTCGGGCACCACTGCCCGCCGCATGTACGGGCTCGTGGAGCCGATCGGGCTCATTCCCTATGCGGCTGACGAGCCTGCCGAGGCGCTGCTGGCGCTCGGTCTGCGCAACTACTGGGACACCTATTTCGCTGGGCGGGCAGCCCCGCTGGGCCGCGATGTCCCGGCTGGCGTCGTGCACGCGATCTTCTACAACTTCGCGCCGGGCGAGGCCGCCCGCCACATCCCGCGTGTCTGGGACATGATCACGCCCGAGGCGGCGCTGGCGGCCCGCGACCGAGGGTGCGTCGTGGCGCTACGACGGATGCTCGGCGACCTCGCCGACAACCCCAGCGTCGCGCGGGCTGCCGACCTCGCCGTCAAGGCGGCTACCCGCACCCGAACAGAGGGGCGTCCCCTCTACGCAGCGCTGCGGACGCTGCCGGCCCCGGAGCAGCCGCTTGCGCGGCTGTGGTACGCGGGCAATTTGCTGCGTGAGCACCGCGGCGACGGCCATGTCGTCGCGCTGGTCGCCAACGGCATCGGCGGCACGGAGGCGCACGTGCTGCTCGC
>DASXIA010000495.1:0-8317 GCA_036488155.1 Streptosporangiaceae bacterium
GCGCCGTGCGGAAGCGGGCGTCACGTTGCCTACGGAGCCTTGGACTGCGCGTCTCGGGCACTACGACGCCAGCGCAACGCAAGCCGGTGCCAGCCCGCCGAGCACGGCGCGGAACCCGGCGCCGACCGCTTAGCTGGACAGTTCTGGTTGTACCGGACGCGTGGACCTGGGCGGTCGACGTCGGTTCCTCTGCGCAGCGACATTGGCCCTGTACGCGGGGCGGCAACCTCGACGGCGCTGGGACGTTTGACAGCGGGCTGCTGTTCTGTTGTACTCCTGTCTTATGACTATAGATAAAGCGTCAAACGCCGGCGGCGCTCCCGTCCAGGAGGCCGGGGGCACTGCGGTCGAGGGCAGGCGCTCACCTGGATCGCCCGTCGAGTTCCGGCTCGCCCCTGGCTCCGGGGTACCGACCTACTTGCAGCTGGTGCACCAGGTCGAGCACGCGCTGCGGCTGGGCTACCTCAAGCCGGGCGATCAGCTGCCCAAGGTCAGGGATGTGGTCGCGTCGCTGGCGATCAACCCGAACACGGTGCTGAAGGCATACCGGGAGCTGGAGGTCAAGGGCCTGGCGGCGGGCCGGCCGGGTCAGGGCACGTTCGTCCAGGCGACGCTGAGCCAGGTCGCGCTCCCGGAGCTGACCACGCTGCGCCGCTCGCTGTCGCGCTGGCTGGCCTCCGCAGATGAGGCCGGGCTGGACGAGGACGGGATCGTGGCGCTGTTCACCAGCGCACTGCGGGATTTCTATGAGCGCCGCAACGGATCGCGCGCCCGCGGCGGCGCGGCGGGCGGCGAGACGGAGGGCGTCGCATGAACGTCATCGAAACCAGCGGCCTGGGCAAGCGGTACGGCTCCACCTGGGCGCTGCGCGAGTGCTCACTGGCGATCCCTGCCGGGCACGTGGCCGCGCTGGTCGGCCCGAACGGTGCGGGCAAGAGCACGCTGCTGAACCTGGCGGTCGGCCTGGCGGCGCCGTCCGCGGGCGGGGTGAGCGTTCTCGGCGGCCGGCCCGCCGGGTCGCCGGCTGCGCTGGACGGCATCGCGTTCGTGGCCCAGGACACCCCGCTGTACAAGAACTTGTCGGTCGCGGACATGCTGCACCTGACCTGCAATCTGAATCGCCGCTTCGACCAGCACTACGCACAAACCCGGCTGACCGAGCTGGGCATCCCGCTAAAACGCCAGGCGGGAAAGCTGTCCGGTGGCCAGCAGGCCCAGCTCGCGCTGACCCTGGCGCTGGCTAGACGGCCGCAGCTGCTGCTGCTGGATGAGCCGGTGGCGATGCTGGATCCGATTGCCCGCCACGACTTCATGGCCACGGTGCTGACGGCGATGGCCGACGACGGCGTGTCGGTGGTGCTGTCCTCGCACGTGCTCGCGGAGCTCGAGCGGGTCGCGGACTATCTCATCCTGGTCTCGCGTGGCCGGGTCCAGGTTGCTGGCGAGGTCGACAACCTACTCGCCTGCCACCGCATGCTGAGCGGCCCAGCAGCCGAAGCCGGCAGGTACGCCGGACGAGCGGTAGTGCACGTTAGCCGCGGTGAGGCACAGGCCCACCTGCTGGTCCGGGCCAGCGCCGACGATCCGGTCCCGCCGGGCTGGGAGGCGCATCCGGTCGGCCTGGAAGAACTCGCCCTGGCCTACCTGCGCGAGCCCGGCGCCGCGCTGCTGCCCGGCCCGGCCCGCGGCCGGACTCTGAAGCTTGAAACTGGCGAACCGTCGGGGGTAAGGAAATGACCGCCCTGACTGCGCCCGCCCGCCCGGAGGAGGACGCCAGCCTGCGGCCGGTGCCGTGGCGGCGGATGGCCTGGGTCACCTGGCGGCAGCACCGAATCACGCTGGCCGGCGTGGCGGTGTTCCTTGGCGCGCTGGCGGTGTGCCTGTGGAAGGTCGGCCTGGGGCTGCACCAGGCCTACGCCGCCGCGGTCGCCTGCCACCCGGTAAGCTCGCCTGGCTGCGATAACCTGCAAAGCCGGTTCAGCGGCATGGACAACTTCCTGGCCAATGGCTACAACCTGCTGGGAGTGCCCGCGCTGATCGGAGCGTTCACCGGGGCTCCGGTGCTGGCCCGTGAACTGGAGACCGGCACCTTCCGGTACGCCTGGACCCAGGGCTTCGGCCGGTGGCGCTGGACGGTCGCCAAGCTGGTGCCGCTCGCGGTCGCTGTCACCGCCGCGGCCGGCGCGTTCAGCGTGCTGCTCTCCTGGTACTACCAGCCGTACTTCGCAGCGCGCAACGCCGCCCTGTCCCTTCCCGAGCTGTCCTCGCTCGGCGACGGGCTATTTGATCTGCGCGGGATCGTGTTCGCTGCCTGGGCGCTGGCCGCCTTCGCGATCGGCGCGCTGGCCGGCATGCTCATCCGCCGCGTCGTCCCTGCCATTGCCGCTACCCTGGCCGCCTATACCGGGCTCGCCGTCGCGGCCGCGCTGTACCTGCGCCAGCACTACCTGACGCCGCTGGTCACCAGCAACCTCGCGTTCAACAAAACGCCCGGCTCCGCGTGGATTCTGAATCAGTGGTGGACCAAGGGCGGCATGACGGTCAGCCAGTCCACGATGAACCACGTCATCACCCCGATGTTCTACCGGACCTTTCCCCAAGTGCACCGTTCCGCCCCTAAGGGCACCGCCGTCCATGTACAGAAGGGCCAGACGTTGCTCGACGTGCTGCACTACCTCGCCCGGCACGGATATACGGAATGGACGAGGTATCAGCCGGCCAGCCGGCTCTGGCCCTTCCAGTGGATCGAGGGCGGCTGGCTGCTCGCACTGTCAGTGCTGCTCATCGCCGTGACTGTCTGGCTGGTCCGCCGCCGCGCAGTCTGAACGCGATGAGCCGAACCCGAGCGGATCGAGAGCAGCGCGACCTAGAGGCAAGAGCTTCGCTGACAGCCCGCTGTCGTGGGTACCGAGCCAATCCGACCGGACGCCGGCACTCTAGCGAGACAATTCGGCAACGGTGCGATCGGCCTCGGCAGACGTGTTAGGGCTGGGAGCATGGGCCCCCGCGCTGGCGGCTGCGTTGGGTGTCAGCGGCCGAACTTCTTGATGGCCGCCGCGGTTACCGGGGTGAAGAAGTTGACGAGGTTGCCGTCAGGGTCGCGAAAGAGTAGTGACCGGTTGCCCCAGGGCATTGTGGTGGGCTCGTTGACGAAGTCAGTGACGAAGCCGGTCAGGTTCTGGTGCACGCGGTCCACGTCGTCGACCAGGAACTCGATGATCACGCTGTGGTTGTCGGCCGGGCGGGAGGAGCCCGGCGCGAACAGCGGCACAGTGCGGGTGCTGCCGATGGCGAGGGTACCGCTGGGGGTTGTGAGCTCGGCGAAGTCCTCGGTGGACCAAGCCGCCGTAATCCCGGTGGCCTGCTCGTAGAACTCGACCAGGCGCGCGATGTCGGCCGTGATGATCCGGATCGAGACGAAGTCCATGGTGTTCTCCTGGGTTCGTGAGGGAGTGGTACTTCGCACGCTAGAACGTATAGTGGACAGAATCAGTCCACTATTTGAGTGAAGGCTCTGAGTATGTCTCGACCGACCGGCCGCGTGCTCACCCTGCTGGAGCTCCTGCAGTCGGGCGGCATCCGGACGGTTGCCGAGCTGGCCGACCGCCTCGGCGTGGACGGGCGCACTGTGCGGCGATATGTGGACCAGCTGAACGACCTCGAGGTGCCTGTCGAGGCAGTGCGCGGCCGCTACGGCGGGTACCGCCTTGCTCGCGGCTACCGGTTGCCTCCGCTCATGCTCAGCGACGACGAGGCGCTCGCCGTGCTGCTTGGCCTGGTCGCGGGCCGCCGAGCAGGCTTGACGACCGGAGCGGACACGTCGAGCGAGACGGCAGCGGCCAAGATCCGGCGGGTGCTGCCCGATCGGCTCGGCCGTCGGCTCGACACGGTCCTGGGATCCCTCGCCTTCACCGAACCGCCCGGCGAGTTCGCCACCCCTGACGCCGCAGTCCTGCTCACCATCGCTGATGCGGTGAGCAACCGCCGTCCGATCTCGATCCGGTACACCGACCGTCACGGTCGGCGCAGCGACCGCATGCTGCACCCGCACGGGATCGTCAGCCACTCAGGGCGGTGGTATGTCACTGGCACGGACCCCAAGATCGCTGAGGATCGGACCTTCCGGCTCGATCGCGTCGCAGACGCGAGGACCCTGCCCGGATCATTCGAAGCCCCTGCCGGACCGGACCCGGCGCAGCGCGTCCTGTCAGGGTTTGCCACGGCGTCGTACCGGCACGAAGTGACCTTGCGGATTTACGGGACGGCCGAGCAGATCCGCGCTCGGCTTCCCGCCAGCATCGCGAGCGTGGAGGAGCTGGCAGCAGGGGCAGGCTCGGATCCAGCGACTGAGCGCTGGCTGCGCGTCGAGCTACGGGCGGAGCGGCTCGACTGGTTGCCTCCGCTACTCGCTTCGCTCGACCGGCCGTTCGTCATCGAACGCCCCGACGAGCTGCGCGACCTCGTCATCGCGCTCGCCGACCGTCTCGCATCCTGCGCCCGCCAAGCCTGACAGCGCAGGTAGCCGTCCTCAGGCGCGCAGCAGCCGAAACCGCTTCTGGATCCCGTCGGCGTCCAGCTGGCCTGCGGCGACCGACATGGTCAGATCGAACGCCTCGTCGTCGGTCAAGTCCAGGGTGTAACCGTTGATGCGCAAGAACACCACTGTGGCCAGCAGGGCGAGCCGCTTGTTGCCATCGACCAGGGCGTGGTTGCCAGCCAGTGAGTGCATGAGCGCGGCCGCTTTTGCAGCCAGCGCCGGATACGCGTCCCGGCCGAACAAGCTGGTCTGAGGGCGGTGACAGGCCGAGTCCAGCAGGCCGAGATCCCGCACGGGGCCGGCGCCCAGCGCATTTACCAGATCCAGCAGGTCTTCCAGGCTGAGGTATTCGGTGCCAGAAGCCGCATCAGTCACGCGTGGCCGAGCCTGTCCAGTACCTCGCCCCACCGGTCGAGCATCTCGGCAGTTGCCTCGCGCACGCGGTCGGTGTGCGCGAGTTCGCGCGCGCTGCGGCGGATAGCCCGCAGTGCGGCCTCGTGTAGCGACACGTGCTCCGCCTCCGCCAGCGCCTTCAGCAAAGCGCTGTCTTCGTCGTCAAGCCGCAGATTCATCGCCATGACCGCATAGTACCAAAGTGGTACCACCCCGACCATCGGCTCCGCGCGGTGCCACCGTTGTCTTCACTAGGCTCCCGCGCAGCCACGACACCCTAGTTCCTAGGTGACTTCTGCTGGTGGATTTGCCGGTTATGTGGTCACCCACCGACTAGGGAGTCGAATGCCGCGTCGCCAAAGAAGCTTTCACCAGGCTTCCGGGCGCGCTCCTCGCCGGTTCCGGCCACCTGAGAAGGCGCTGGGTTCCGCGCCGTGCGGGAGCGGGCGTCACGTGGCTCACGGAACTTGTGACTGGGCGTCTCGGGCACTACTACGCGAGCGCGAGGCAAACCTGTGCCAGCCCGCCGAGCATGGCGCGGAACCCAGCGCCGACCGCCCTAGCTAGACAATTCGGCGAGCGTGCGCTCGGCCTCGGCCAACCAGGACCGCCGCGCATCCAGGGCCTCCTTGGCCTGTTGCTGAGCCTTCTGGTCACCGTTGGTTTCGGCCTTGGCGAGCTGGCGCTCGAGATGACTGATCGCCGAGCGGATCTGCTCAACCGTGCCCCGAGCTCGCGACAGCGCTTCGGGATTGGTACGGCGCCAGTGCGAATCCTCAGCCCTGCGCAGCGAGTCCTCGATCTTGCGGAGGCCGCCCTCCAGCCGCTCCTGGGAGTCACGCGGCACGGCACCGGCGCGCTCCCAGCGCTCCAGGATGCCCCGCAGCGTCGCCCTAGCGGCCCGCGCGTTCGTGACCGGCAACAGCTTCTCGGCTTCGGCCAGTAGCTGCTCCTTGACCACCACGTGCTCGCGCAGTTCCTTGTCCTTGGCGTCCAAGACCTCCGAGCGCGCCTTGAAGAACGCGTCCTGCGCGGTCTTGAACCGGTTCCACAGCTCATCCTCGGCCGAGCGGTCCGCCCGGCCCGCTTGCTTCCAGGAGCGCATGAGATCCCGGTACGCGGTCGCCGTGCCGCCCCAGTCCGTCGAGGAGGAGAGCTCCTCGGCGCGGGTGACGAGCTCTTCCTTGCGGGCGCGGATGGTCTCGCGCTCCTCCTCCAGGGTGGCGAAATACGCTTTGCGTCGCTTCGCGAAGCTATTCCTGGCCGAGGACAGCCGCTTCCATAGCGCCGCTTCGGTGGCCCGGTCTCCGCGCGGCGCGGTCTTCCATTCCTCAAGCAGCTCGCGCATGCGCTCGCCGCTTGCCTTCCAGTGGGTGGCTTCGATGGCGAGTCGCTCGGCCTCGGCGACGATCCGCTCCTTGACCTCGTGCGCAGTCGTCTTGGCCTGCTCGCGAGCGGCCCTGTGCTCCTCGCGCCGAAGTTCCAGGGTCCCGGCCAGGGCCTCCAGCCGCGATATCAGGCCGTCCAGATCCCCGATGGCGTGTGCACCGCTCACGGCCACCTTGAGCTTGGTGATCGTAGCTTTGGCCTGGCCAGCTGACAGGTCGGTACTGGACATGCGCTGCTCGAGCAGGCTGATCTCGGTCTCCAGCGCGTCGAACTTGCGCTTGAAGAACGCCAGCGCCTCGTCGGGACTGCCCGCCTGCCACGAGCCGATCTCGCGCTCGCCGTCGGCTGTCCGGACATAGACAGTCCCGTCTTCGGCTACCCGGCCCCACGGGTCGCTTGCGGTGCTCACCGCGTACCTCCTGCTCGGTACCTGACCAGCTAAGCCAATCAGGTCTTAGTGATCGTCACGCTGTTAATCTGGACCTTCTCCTTGGGGTGACCGTCGCCGGTACCGTTGGAGTTGTCGCTGCCCGCTGTGGCCACCTTCTGGATGATGCTGAGGCCGCTCGTGATGGTGCCGAACGGCGTGTAACTGGCTGGCAGGTGGGTGTCCTTGTACACGAAGAAGAACTGGCTGCCATTGCTGTCTGGCTGACCGGTGTTCGCCATCGCCACCGAGCCGGCCGGGTATACGGCTACCTGCTGGCCGCTCACCGTCACTTGCTTGAGCGAGCTGGTGTTCTCGGTGTTGAAGGCGTAGCCGGGACCGCCCGAGCCGGTACCGGTCGGGTCGCCGCACTGCAGCACGTAGATGCCGGTGGTCACCAGCCGATGGCAGGGCGTGTTGTTGAAGTAGGACTGATCCGCCAGTGAGACGAACGAGTTGACGGTGCACGGCGCCGCGCTCGCGAGCTTGACCGTGAAGGTGCCGCGGTTCGTCGTGAACTTCGCGGTGTAGCTCGCCTTGGTGTCGGGCTTGGCCGGCGGCAGTGACACCTTCTTGGCCGCTGTCCCGCTCGTGGTGTAAACGCACTTGCCGTCGACCATGGCCGCGGTCGAAGCCGGCGACGGGGTGGCGGACGCCGACGGGGTGGCGGAGGCCGACGGGATGGCTGTGCTCGAAGCCGTCGGCGTGCTCGTGTTGGCCGAGGCGGTCGATTTCGCGGAACTGAAGACACCAGCTATCGCCGACCCGGCGAGGCCGACGCCTACGACAAGGACGGCCACGATGATGGCGACCGACCACAGCCTCGCACGCCTTGCCCGCTGAGTCTGCCGCTCCATGCGGCGCTCATAAGCCTCCTTGGCAAGCTGGCGCTGGCGTTCCTTCTTCGTGGCCACCCGTGCAATCCTCCTGCTCATCCGCAGTTTGCTGCGGTCTGCGTGGTCTGGCAAACGGGCCGCCCCTAGGGCACCGGGCCCCTGGGCAGCGCTCTGCAAAACTTCGCGAATCGTACCGTTGCGCCGCTAATTTTAATGCCGTCGTTACCTTTCGAGTCCCAACCGCTCCCAACTCGTGTCCTGACAGGTCAGAGCACCTGGCCAGCGGCGGGCTGCCAGCGATTCTCGGTAGCCTGGAGGCACGTATCGCGAGCGCCGCGGGCAGGCTTGCCCCGGCGGCAGGCGGTCGGTTCCAGCCGACTCTCAGGAGGCACAGTGCTGATTGCCGGGTTTCCCGCCGGTTCGTTCGCAGCTAACTGCTACGTGCTGGCAACCGGGCCGGGCGCGGAGTGCCTGATCATCGACCCCGGCCAGGACGCTGAGCAGGGCATCGACGAGATCATCGAGCGGTACCGGTTGCGGCCGGTCGCGGTTCTGGCCACCCACGGGCACATAGACCACATCTGGTCGGTGGCGCCGGTCTGCGGTGCGAAGGGGATCCCGGCTTACATTCACCCAGACGACCGCGCGCTGCTGTCCGACCCGGGCCGCGGGCTTGCTCTCGGGGCCGGCCAGCAGTTGTTCAGGGGATTGACGTTCACCGAGCCGGATGACATG
>DASXIA010000499.1:0-21237 GCA_036488155.1 Streptosporangiaceae bacterium
TATTGACGCGGACGCCGGAAGCTGCGTACTCGATGGCCAGCGACCGAGTAACCGCGTTGAGGCCGCCCTTCGTCAGCGACGCGAGCGCGGACGGGACAGCGGTGTTGGCGTGGTCGACGAGGCTGGTGGATATGTTGACCACATGTCCGCGCCGAGTGCCGCTGTTGCGCGGTTCGATGCCTGTGCTGTTTTCCTGGCCGACGGTGACGTGCGGCATGGGGTTCCTTCCGGTAGCGGGATGGTCCTGCTCCTGCAGCCAGGCGCCGGACCATTTGATCTGCAGGGTGGTACTCGCTCAGCGGCGCGCTCAGTCAGCAACCGCAAGTGAGCGATCTCCAGAAGGACGGCGCGGCGGCCGGTCGGCTGAATCGAACCGGCACCCTGGTGCTCGCTGCTGTCACGGTCGTATATCCAGGATGGCCCGGCAGCCTGCGGCACCGCCACGACCAGCATTCTCTCTGCTGAGAGGCAGAACCTCCCACGGCGCTACGATTGAATTCGTGGAGCTCCGGCAACTGCGCTACTTCGTGGCCGTCGCCGAGGAACTCAACTTCGGCCGGGCCGCCGTCCGGCTGCGCATTGCCGGGCCATCGCTGTCGCAGCAGATCAAGGCCCTGGAACGCGTCCTCGGGACACGCCTGTTCGACCGGGACCGCCGCACTGTGACCCTCACCCCGGCCGGCGAGGCGCTGCTCCCGCGGATCCGGGCGCTGCTGGACCAGGCCGACGAGTTGCGCCGGGTGGCCGCCGGCCTGGCCGCGCGCGAACCTGTCCGCCTGGGCTACGTGAGCTGGTGCCCGGCCGACCTCACCAGCCGTACCGCCGGTGTCGCACAGCTCCTCGTCGACGCCTGGGTATTGCCCTCACACACCCAGGCCACCCGCGTCGCCGACGGAAGCATCGATCTGGCGATCTGCTGGGTCCGGGCCGAGGACCTCGCCACCTACGGCCTCGAAGCCCGGCTGCTCGGCGCCGACCGCCTCTACGCCGTTTCCCCCGGCACCAACACGTCGCCCGTGCGCGCCAAGCACACAGCAGTGCTCGTCGACGCCGACCAAACCAGCTGGCTGTCGTGGAACAGGTACGCAGAGGAGTTCCTGGCCGACACCGGCGCCACCCGAATACCCATCGACGACGGCGGCATCACAGGCCCAGCGTTCTTCGACCATGTACGACGGCTTCGCCGCCCCCTGGTCAACTCGCCCAGGGGACAGACGACACCAATCCCGCCGGACCTGGTCAAGCGGCCGATCATCGCGCCAGCGCCGTACTGGACCTGGTCCCTGGTCTGGCGCCGCACCGAAAGTCAGCCGTCTGTGCTGGCGGCCGCTAACGCGCTGAGCGACGATCGGGGCTTCCCCAGCTTCGACACCGGCGCCGCATGGCTGCCGTCGGACGACCCGTACCGGCCGAGCCAGAGCGCCGCCCAAGCCCGCGACGCCGGTTCCCAACCGCCATGACAGCGCTGCCGTCTGACAAGCAACGCCAGCGGCTCATGACAGTGATCTCCTCCGGCCACAGGATGCCGGGCGCGAGGAGGACGACTGGTCAGGTCTCGCATCTGCGGAACACGCGCATGCGGGTCGGGAAGCGGCGCCGCACGTGGGCTAGGCGCTGGCCCGAGGCAGGCCGCCGCTGGTCTGGTTGTCCAATCCCGCTGAATTACACGACCTGACACAGTGCGCTTGACGCGCTCAGCCTGCCGCGGTGATGGGCGGACCGGCGGCTCCGGGTGGCCGCCCAGGCCCGCCAGGGTCTTGGAGGGGGAGTGTGATGTTCAGCCTGGTTCCGGCGCCGGGCGGGCTGTGCAGATCGAGGTGGCCGCCGAGGGCTTCGACCCGGTCTTTGAGCCCGAGCAGGCCGGTTCCGTGGGCGAAGTCCGCTCCGCCGCGCCCGTTGTCGCGGACCCCCACGCGCAGCACCCCGCCGTAGGTGGCCGCCTCGATGTGGGCGGCGGTGGCGCGGGCGTGCTTGGCGGCGTTGGTCAGTGCCTCGGCGACGGTGTAATAGGCGGCCGTCTCGACTGGTTGGGGCAGCCGCCGGTCGACCTGGATGTCGAGGTGAACGGGAACGGCGGATCGACGGGCCAGCGTCTTCAGCGCCGGACGCAGCCCGCCATCCGCCAGGGCCGCCGGGTGCAGGCCGCGGGCGATCTCGCGCAGCTCGTCCAGTACGCCGTCCAGCCCGGCGGCCACGCGGTCCATCTGCACAGCGGTGCCGGGCGGCGCGGCGGCCTGCGCGGCGCGCAGGTCCAGGGCAAGGGAGACCAGGTGCTGCTGGGCGCCGTCGTGCAGGTTGCGTTCGATGCGGCGGCGGGTGGCATCAGCGGTCGCCACGATCCGCGCCCGCGAGGCAGTCAAGGCAGCCCGGGCCTCCGCGTTGGCGATCGCGGTCCCGGCCAGATCGGTAAACCCGGCCAGCCGCGGGCGATGTCCGGCTCGGAACGGCGAAGCGGGTCGCATCCGCCATCGGCGAGGGCTCGGTCGCAATCAGCGACGTGCATCAGTACCTGAGCCCGGCTCCCGCCCAGCTCCAGACCTCATGAATCCGCCGCTTGACCAACCAGGAACGCGCGGTAACGGGCGCCTAGGCGAAGAAGCCCGCAACGACGCCCTGACCGGGCTCAGAGACCTGCTGACAAGCGATCAGTGACGGCGCCAACTGTGGTCAGAGATGCAGGTCAGGCACTTATTCCAAGATCGCTAACTGGATGTTTCTCCTAGCGGGCGCAACTGGGTTCGAACCAGTGACCGTCGCTTGTAAAGGGAACGCTGACGTTCAATGCGATCTTGGCCGGGGTAGCTCACGCCCACCTCAATGCGCTGGCCGGCGTCTGGATGCCGCAGCGACTTGAGACCTTGCGCCGAACGGCTGCCGCTCTACGCGGGAGTAGGCCGCCTAAGGGGGCGGCTGCGGAAGGCCGCCGCCAGCGGCCGGCGCGCCCCGGCGACCCTGTCGATGCCTGGTCAATACTGACCCCGTAGTGCCGAGGCGGTTTCTACTGACGGTCGCAACACTTCCCAAGATCATTAGGGGTTGTGTTGTCATCTCGCCGAGTGAAGAAGGGGCCGGGGCGGCGTCCGCAGTCGGCCAAGCGCCAGCGGTTCATGGAGTTGCGCGAGCGGGGGTGGAGCATCCTCGCGGCCGCCCGCGAGGTCGGGGTTTCCCGGACGACGGGGAACAACTGGTCTCGCGGTTACAAGACTTACCGCCATGGCCAGCTGACCGGGTTCGTGCCGGCGCTGGAGCGGCTGGCGGTGCGGGAGATCAGCGCGCGGTACCTATCTCAGGACGAGCGGATCGAGATCGCTGATCTGCGGCACGCGGGCCTGAGCATCCGGCAGATCGCTGATCGGCTGGGCCGGGCGCCGTCGACGATCTCGCGTGAGCTGCGGCGCAACGCCACAGCCAGTGGCTACCGGCCGTTCGAGGCGCACCGCCGCGCGACCGCACGCCGCGGCCGCGCTCACCCGCGGAGAGTTGAGACCAACAGCCAGCTGCGGGAGCTGGTCGCCGAGTTCCTGGTTCAGCGGTGGAGCCCGGAGCAGATCAGCCGCCAGCTGCGGCTGCGATTCCCCGGCCAGCCAGCGATGTGGCTGTGTCACGAAAGCATCTACCAGGCTGTCTACCAGCCCCGATCGCCGCTGCTGCGCCCGTCGCCGCTGGCTCCCCACCGCCGCTCCCCGCTGCGCACCGGACGTGATCACCGGCGCGCGCATCAGCACGCCCAGCGGCGCCGGCCCCGGTTCGAGCAGCCCATGCTCACCATCCACGAGCGGCCTTTCCGGCCTGATGATCGCTCCCAGGCCGGCCATTGGGAGGGAGATCTCATCATCGGAAAGGACCAGGGCTCTGCGATCGGGACCCTGGTTGAGCGGCAGACCAGGATGCTCCGGCTCCTGCATATGCCCTACTGCGACAGCGACACCCTGCACCAGGTGCTGAGGACGCGGATGGCCGGCCTGCCACCGCCGCTATTGCGGTCGATCACCTGGGACCAGGGAACCGAGATGGCCCGCCATCTGACGATCGCCCGATCGCTCGGCGCACCGATCTACTTCTGCGACTCTCACTCGCCCTGGCAGCGCGGCAGCAACGAGAACATGAACGGGCTCCTGCGCGACTACTTTCCCAAGGGCACCGACCTGAGCGCCCACTCGCCTCAGCATCTCCTCGCCGTCGAGAACGAGCTCAACAACCGGCCCAGGCGAATCCTCGGCGACCGGGCACCAGCCGAACTCTTCGCCGCGCTGTTAGCCTCTCAGAGTCCGTCTGTGTTGCGACGTTGACTAGAACCCGCCCCGGCAGAAAAGGGTCAAAATCGGCCCGGCGTTGACAGACCCGGCCCGGCGCGCTGCGTGACCTGGTCGACAGGCACCTGCGCGAGTTCCCCGAGGCTGCCTTCACCCCCGCACCCAGTTGGCAAAGTACTGACATGGTCGGCCGGCGCGGTCGCCAACGCGTTGGTATATCCGCTCCGCCGGGTGCATGGAGGTCTCCGTCACCAGGTGCTGGATCCGGTCGAGCTGTTCGTGTCGCGACCCGATCCCTGGGCGGTGTGATTGACATCGGGCATCCAACCAGTGTGGCCAGCCCGGTGGCGCTCTCAGGCCGGTCGGGGCTCCTCAGGGCCGGTCTCGGGGAAGGGGCCGCCCGACCCAGGTGGGTGCGGGTGCCGTCGTGGTCGAGGATGCAGAGGGTGCTGCGCTCGCGCAGCCCGGACATGGTCCGCCAGGAGATCTACGGCCACCCGCTCACCCACCACGCGCTCAGCACGCTGATCTGCGAGGCCGCGACCGAAGCTGACATCGATCCCGACCGGGTCAAGTTCACCCGCACCGTCCGCCGGGCCATCGCCCCCGCGGCCTTTCCCCCCTCAGCCGGCTAAGCGCCATTGGGTCCGGACGGCCCGGCGTCAAGGTCGTTCGTCCGCGGGGCACTCCACCTTGACCCCGCGCCGTCCGCCCCATAATCGGCAGCTACGAGGAAACGGGCCAGAACTAACCACGCTCGCGCGGCGCCTTGACCCAGGGTGTCCCTCATAGATAAGGGGGGCACCAGCGGCTGTGGACAACTTTCCCGGACACCGGCGCGGCATAACCACGACGGCGAGCTGATCAAGCTCACCGCCGGCGAGATCCGCCGGCTGATCGCCAGCCTCACCCAGCCACAGCACCCTAGCGCCCACTACCTGCGATGGTCTCACTGGCGCAGACGCCACCAAGATTCAGTCCCTCAACCGGTTCGTCGGAGCGGTGCTGGCCGAGCAGAACGGCGAATGGACCGAGGCACGCCGCTACATAGGCCCCGAAATCCTCGTCGCCTGCCGCCAGACCGGAAAAGACACAGAAACCAGCGAGTCAGAAGTAACAATAGATGCTGGTGGTGGCTTAGCTAATCAATAGATCGCGAGGTGGTCATCTCATACGCGACCTCCGTGGGCGTGGCCCGCTGGGGCGCACGAAAGATCTAGGCTAATGGGGCCAGAATGCGGTCTCTGAGAGAGGCCCATCGCAGCGAGTGTTCCATCCCTTCCTCTATCGAGTACGCAGGCGTCCACCCAAGAAGGCGACGGGCGCGATCGCTGCGGCTAAAAGCACCGGCGCTATCACCCGGTCGCCTTGGGGTTTCGATGGCAGTTACCGGCTTGTCAGCAACTTGGTTGAAGGCCCCGAGCAACTCCCTTACGGTGGTGCCGGCGCCAGTACCCAAATTCACCGGAACTGAGCTAGCGGCACCGAGGACCGAATCGAACTTCCGCAGCGCCGCAATGTGTGCTGTCGCCAGATCCCAGACGTGAATGTAGTCTCTGATGCCAGAGCCGTCTCTCGTGGGATAGTCCGTACCGGTGATGGGAAAGGGCGTACCTTCTTCGGAGGCTTGGATTAGCTTGCCCAGAGCATGACTAGGTTGCCTCAGCTGGAAGCCGGTCCGCATCTTCGGATCCGCGCCAATCGGATTGAAGTAACGCAGCGATAGTATCCTGATGGGCTCTGCAGCAGCGATATCAGCGAACATCGCCTCGCATACGGCCTTAGTGCGGGCATAAGGACTCATTGGCAGGATTACGGAGTCCTCATCGACGCTTGAATCCGCACCTGGACCGTAGATTGCCGCTGACGAGCTGAACACCAAGCGGCTGCAGTGGTTGCGCAGGAGGTGCCGGGCCATTTCGAGACTACGCACTACGTTCCACTGATAATAGCGAAGTGGGTCGGCAGCTGAATCGGGAACCACAATCAGAGCTGCGCAATGTACGACTGCAAAGATATCAGGATGGTCTATAAATATCTTATCAATAATTTCGCCATCCGCGATATCGCCCTCATAGAACAAGCGCCCTGTAGTGAACTCGCGGCGACCAGTGACCAGGCTGTCAATAATGACGGGCGTGATCCCGGAATCGAGGCAGGCCGAGGCTATGGTGCTGCCTATGTACCCTGCGCCCCCGGTTATGAGTACCTTCATTTACTAATACCCTTTGCATCCGGTCGCAATCCACAGCTGGATCCACGCATTGTCGAAGTGTTACCACCAACCGAAAGAAAATAACGTCTGCCGTCGGCATGAGTCGCCCCCCGGTGGGGCGAACTGTCGCCCCGTCATTGTCCGCGCATGGCCGCGCGGCACTCTCTTATGACGTCGCGCGGAGCCCGCGTAGCGATCCTTGGTCGCTGGGTGTTGGAGATTTATGTCAAGTTTGTCACGCTGCGCGGCCGAGCGGGGCGCGGGATGTAGTCGCTGATGTGCTGGTCGATGACGTGCAGGGCATCGCGTAGCTGGGCGGGGGCTTGAGGCTGGACGGCGGCCAGCAGCGGGCGCGCGGGAGCCGGTTGTGCAGCTTGGTGTAGAAGACGGCGACCTTGATGCCGTCGGGTGTATGGAAGTAGCGGTCGGCATGGTCGAGCCGGCGGATCAGTCCGGCGAGGCGGAGCCGGCGCAGGTCGTAGGTCATCTGGCCGGGGCTGTAGGGAGCGTGCAGCAGGCCGGTCATCAAGGCGCGCGGGCTCTTGTTGGTGATGCCGGTGGCTGAGGCCAAGGTAGCGCAGAGCGCGCCGGCCAGGACCATGACCCGAGGGGTCGCCGAACCGCAGGGCCGGGGTCCTCCGCCCGTCCGCGAGGAGGGACGGGTGCGCGATCCGCTCGCGGCAGCTTGGGAGGCATTGGCCGCACCATGGCCCGCGCTCAGTGGAACCTCCGGCCGAACAGGCGCTCCCAGACGGAGTACACGTAACCACGAGCGTAAACGTGGTCCAGATACTTGAGCCGGTCTTCGATGGTCTTCCTGGGACCTAGCCTCATGGCCGCGGCGTTCCGCATGCTGATGGAAATAGCCTGCTGCAGCTCTGGTGCGATGTTCCGTTCTTGGAGGGCGCGCAGGTTCTCGGTGTGGAATATCCCACCTCTTTCCCCAGGGATAGTGGGCACCGCGGCAACCAAGTCCGGGTCGAGGTGGTGAGGGAAGGTAGCGGACTTCCCCAGGGCGCCAGCAACGGAAAGATTCGTCATCGTCCGCAGGCACTTATCGCATCGGCCGCAGTTATAGGCGCCTTCTTCATTGGCGAAGCATACCCGCAGATGCTTGAGCGCCAGTGGTGACAGGGCGATCTGTGAGATCACTTTCTCGAGTCTGGTAGCTTCCGTCCCGTCGTGATTGAAAGTCGTGCTCTCGGTGCTCCAATGCGCGTCGAGCGCGAGGTTCGAGCCCCACGGAATTTGCTCAGACAGGGAGTGGGTCGATGGTATGTAGATCTGGTGGAAGGCGCCGCGCACGAACAGTCCGGCTGCCGCCAGGCAGCCACCGTGGGAGTAATCCCACAGCAGTATCGGCTCCACCAATTCCTGGACGTTACTGCCCACGACGATCAGATCGAGGTTATCGGCTGCGGCGACGGACTTAATGTTCTCCAGGGTGCGATCCCATAGCCGAAGGTTACGGCGGGCAATATCGAATCCGTTTATCAGTATAAAGCAGTCTATCCGGTTTGCTGTTAGCGGGTCTGTCTTGTGCTTCAGGTAAGTATAGAAAGAATCCACGCCGCCAGAGAAGAACGAAGCTGATCGCTGCGGTCGTGGCGGGTCGACAATGAAAGATTCAGTCTCGATCTTGATCGGCTGCAAGCCGATGCCCCACTGCAGCACCTCGCGCATGATGGCATGCATGCCCCGGTAGAGTTGCGCCGGTATGCTTCCCTCAATAATCAGGTCCTTGCCCTCCTTCATTGAGGGCAGCAACAAGGCTGCCGCGAATGGGCTAGCGTCGCCGGGGACGTAGTCGTCCTGGCCGACGTTATCGGCGCTAAAATACACCCGATCCCAGCCGAAATTGCGTATCTTACATTTGGCGGACAGCGCTGTCGTCGCGCCAGTGCGATGAGTCTGAATATCTTTGATAATCATTTTAAAAATCCTCGTCATCCTTACCGGTGCGCCGCGGACCGTGACGGGTGCTGTGCATGGCCGGACAGCGCCAGGCGAGGGACAAAACGGTTTCCGGGTGCGAGTAACGGCGGTTTAACTGGCTTGCCCAGCCTTCCCCCGCCTGCCACGTTTACCCGCGCTGCGCCGGGGCAGGTGAATGCGACCACGAGGTCCGCGGTCGGCAACCAGAGGTTGGCAGTCGGGTCTTGCGAGCAGACCTTAAGTGGATCTGTATGCTACATCGCTGTGAAGCAGGTTTGGCGCGCCAGTGAGTCGCGAATTGAACGCGACTTGAAGGTTTGCAAATACTCCCGAAAAAGCTAGTTAGGTCATGGTTCAGATGGCTTCGAATGCACCAGGTCTACATAACGGCTTCCGGTCGCTCTCGGAAGTGGACGGAAGTGATTACGCCGACATTTGTGCCGAGCAGCCATACCGGCCCATATCTGCAGCCCTCGCGATAGCGCCAGCCGTGAGTGTCATCATCCCGGCCCGGAACGAGGCCGCCAATCTCCCGCACGTGTTCGGCACGCTGCCGGGCTGGGTCGATGAAGTCGTCCTGGTGGATGGACACTCCGTCGACGACACCCTGGCAGTGACCGCTGCGCTATGCCCGCAGGCCAAAGTGGTGAGCCAGCCTGGCTCGGGTAAGGGAGACGCCTTGCGGGCCGGCTTCGCTGCCGCGACGGGTGACATCCTGGTGACGATCGACGCGGACGGATCCACGGACGGGGCAGAGATCATCAGGTTCGTCAGCGCCCTCGTGGCTGGCGCCGACTTCGCCAAGGGCTCGCGCTTTTCAAGCGGTGGCGGCAGCGATGACATCACCGGAGTGCGCCGCTACGGGAACAGAGTGCTGACCGTCCTCGTCAACCGGATGTTCGGCGCTCACTTCACCGACCTGTGCTACGGCTACAACGCCTTCTGGGCTCATCACCTGGAGGCCATCCAGGTCAGCGGCGACTCCGGGTTCGAAGTCGAGACGCTGATGAGCATCCGAGCGGCCAAGGCCGGCCTGCGGATTTATGAGGTGCCGAGCCATGAGTGCCCCCGCATTTTCGGTGCCAGCAACCTTCGAGCGGTGCGGGATGGCTGGCGGATCTTCAAGATCATCGTCAACGAGTGGCTGCGGGACGTGCGGAACCATGATCCGCGCCGCGTCGCCGCGGCTCCGGCGCCTGCCTCCGACGTGATGGGCGGGCCTGCCGTCGCCGGCCACCCGGTATCGGGGAGCGACCGCGAAGACTCGGTGCACGACCACGAGATCGTGGCCAAGATTGCGGCGGGCGATACTACCGGGATCGCCAGGGCCTTCGACCGGTATGCGCGGGCGCTGTACACGTATTGCCGGTCACAGCTCGCCGAGCCCGCTGACGCAGCCGGTGCAGTGCTGGCCACCTTCGCTGTCGCCTCGGCCGAGGTCCGCCGGCTAGGCCAGCCCGACCGGCTGAGGGCGTGGCTGTTCGCGGTTGCCCGCAACGAGTGCCATCTACGGCTGCGGGGTGCCGTCCCTTCGGCGCGGCTCTATGAGGCGGCCCACGCGATGGACGACACCGGGGCATTCGCCGTCTTCTCCGGGCAGGCAGAACACCGCACCCTGGTGCGCGCAGCCCTCGCTGGCATGGATCCCGCGGACCGGGAGATCAGCGAGCTCAACCTGCGCCATGGCTTCTACGGAGCAGACCTCGCCGACATTCTGGGCGTGCCCCGCAACAGGGCGCATCTGGTTGCTTCGTGGGCACGCTCTCGGTTCGAGAAGTCACTGGGCGTGCTGCCGATGGTCAGATCGGAGCGAGATCACTGCCGGGAACTGGCCGCCATCCTGGACGGCGATGGCGGGCAGTCACCCGTGCCGCTGGGCTGGCAGGTGAAGCGGCACGTCAGGCGCTGCGGGGTATGCGGAGAGCGCCGGCGCAGCGGGCTGAACCCGCTGGTCCTGCTCGACCTGCTCCCGGTCATACCGCTGCCGACCGACTTGCGGCAGCAGACACTGGATCTCGCCTTGGATGAGTCGCCAGCCGCGGTGGCCTACCGTGACCAGGCGCTGGACCGCGCGGCTCCAGTCGGCGCGGACGGCTTCCCGGTACAACCCGCCAGCTCGGCAGCGCCTGGACGCAGGCTGAGCTCGATGTCGGCTGTTGCCGCGGCGGCCGCGGCAACCGCGCTGCTGTGCGCCTCGATGTACCACGTCTATCAACCACCGGATCCAACCGGGCCCGCCAGCGTTGCTGCCAGGCGCTGGCCGCTGCTCGTGCCCGCGACATCCAGTGGCACGTCCGCCCGCGGCCGGCCCCCAGCGGCTCGTGCGCCATCGTCGGCGCCCGGATTCGTTCCGTCCCGCCCCGAATCGACTGGGCCGGGTGTCACGCCGTCCCGCTCGGGCTCGCCGTCGCCCTCCTGCTCGCGGGCCCGCTCGCGTCCACGGTCCCGTGCGTGCTCGACCAAGTCTCCCTCACCGTCGCCGACGACATCCCCTTCACCGTCACCGGCGCCGTCGGCTGGCTAAATCGGGACTGCAGATTGATATATCGTGAGCAAGACCGGCCTACGGTCTCGGTGGTCATTCCCTCATTCGCCATCGAGCGCTGGGATAACCTGCGGGACGCTGTGGGGTCAATCCTGGCCCAGACCGTATGCGTGCTCGAAACGATCGTCGTCATAGATCACAATCCGGATCTCCTCGACCGGGCACGACACGAACTTCAGGGCGTGGTCGTCATCCCCAATACGCGTGACCAGGGCGTGTCGGGAGGCCGTAACAGTGGCGTCGCGGTAGCCCGCGGTGAGGTCGTGGCATTTCTCGATGACGATGCAATCGCCTCTGC
This sequence comes from Streptosporangiaceae bacterium, assembly GCA_036488155.1. Classification (GTDB taxonomy): domain Bacteria; phylum Actinomycetota; class Actinomycetes; order Streptosporangiales; family Streptosporangiaceae; genus JAJYUU01. Next base: position 11,247 of record DASXIA010000499.1, read on the forward strand.
CGCCTGGCTGGAAACCGTGCTGGCTCACTTCGCTGATCCTGACGTCGTGGGCGTTGGCTGCCAGCTCGTCGCCGGGTGGGAGGGCCCACGTCCGCGGTGGCTCCCGGAGGAGTTCGACTGGACGGTGGGCGGCTCGTACCGCGGAATGCCCGAAGAGGCCACACCGGTGCGTAACGTGTGGAGCTGCGGAATGGCGGTATCCAAGCGGGTGTTTGATGCGATCGGCGGCTTCCGCGAGGACTTCGGCAAGGTCGGAAACCGCTCTCGGCCCGAGGACACCGACTTGTGCCTGCGCGCAGTCGCGGCATCACGCTCGGCCACTTGGGTCTATGAGCCGGCCGGGATCGTGGTCCACCGCGTGCCGCCCGACCGTGCCACCCCCCGCTTCTTTGTGCGCCGCTGCCTGCTTGAAGGCTTGGGGAAGGCGGCGCTGGCTGCTCTGAACGGCACCAGCGAGAGCACGTCGGCGGAACGGCAGTACACCCGGCGCCTGCTCCCGCGGGGGATTGCCCGCGGTCTGCGGGACGCTGTACGTGGTGATTTGTCTGGCGCGCTGCGGAGCATGGCAATCCTTGCCGGACTCGGCTGCGCCCTGGCGGGCTACGTGGCGGGCCGGGCCACTGGAGTCGTCCGCCGGCCTCAGTCGGCTCGGGCTCACCGGACTCCGGAAAAGGGGCAAGGACAGCGCCTGGAGCGGAGACCCGGCATGCGGATTCTCGTTGACCAGTCCGGGTACGACCTGCTGAACCTCGGCGATATCGCGATGCTGCAGTCGTGCGTGATCCGGCTCGGGCTGCTATGGCCAGATGCCGAGATCATGGTGATTAGCCATGCACCGGAGCGCCTGGCCGCACATTGCCCCCGCGCTACAGCGATCGGACCGACCTTCGCCGAGAAGCCGTTCTTCCGGAGAGTCCCGCGGCGCCCGCTCCTCGCGGCCGAGCAGGCATGGAAGACGGCGGCTCCGTACTTCTCCTGCCGATTCCGCAACCGGCGTGCGCGGCCGGGCGAGCCTCGCACCGCGGTCCAGGCCGTACGCGCGGCCGATGTGGTCGTGGCCAGCGGCGGCGGATACCTGAGCGATACCTGGTGGTGGCATGCGGCCGGTGTGCTGAGCCTGCTGGCCCTAGCGCAGCGCCTCGGGAAAACGACAGCCATGCTCGGCCAGGGTATCGGGCCGATCTCGGGCGGCCTTCACCCTGGGCGCGGCGTGCTGCGCATGCAGGCCCATGCCGTGCTGCCCGGCCTCGCGGTCCTCGGCTTGCGCGAAGAACGGACCGGCCGGGACCTGGCGCTGTCCCTGGGCGCGCCGCTCAGCGCGGTCACCGTCACCGGGGACGACGCACTGGAACTGATTCCCGGCGCCCGCGCGGCCGCCGGCTACGCCCTGGGCTTCAGCCTGCGGGTCGCAGGGTACGCGGGCGTCGACCGGGCTGCGGCGGAAACAGTAGGCGACCTGGTGCTTCAGGCAGCGGATGCCCGCGGAGTGCCTGTAGTTACGTTGCCGGTGTCTCGCTATCTGGTAGACGGCGATCTGGATGCCCTGCGCCTGCTCCTGGATCCGAACCAGTCCCCGCCCGGCATCCCGCTGACCGACCTCGCTACGCCCGAGTCTCTGGTCACCGCTGCTGCCTGCTGCAGGGCCATCGTCTCAGGCAGCTATCACGCGGCGGTGTTCGGCCTGGCCCAGGGCGTGCCTGCGGTCTGTCTGACTAAGTCGCGTTACTACGACGCCAAGTTCGCCGGCCTGCGGGCGCTGTTTCCCGGTGCCTGCTTCGTCGTCGCGCTGGATCAGCCAGATCTGGCCGACCGGCTGCGAGATGCCATCGATCAGGCGTGGCACCTGCCCGCCCCGGCCCGTGCGGCCGCCACGGAGGCAGCAGCTAGGCAGCGGCAGCTCGGCCAGCAGGCCTACGCGCGCCTGCGTGGCGCGGTCGAGAAGCAGGACGAGTACGGGCGGGAGCTGGTCAGATGAGGTCATTCGCTGCCGCGTCGCATCGGGACGGGACCACGCCGGAGGGGCGTGACAGGTTTACCCCGGCCGCGGTGATGGACGTTGAGCTGACCCAGCCGCTGCCGACGGTGAGCTACGACGGCCGGCATGGCCGGGCCTGGGTGCTCGCACGGCTGCATAGCGAGCCCATCGGCTCCTACATCATCCCGCTGGGTGCGGCGGGCCTCACGCCCGCAGAGTTCGGGGCGCTGCTCTGGCCGGCGGTACGCGAGCCGGTGGCGGCGCGTTTCGCCGCGGTCGGCCTGCCGCAGCCCGGCGCGCTGACCGGCGATGGGCTGAAGGCCGACCCAGCGAAGTGGCCGTTCCTGATCCGTCGCCGCAACGTGTTGGCTGCACCGCCCTTCGCCAGCGTCGTGGTGTGCACCAGGGACCGGCCGGCCCGGCTGCAGGGGTGCCTACATCATCTCGATCAGCAGGTGTATCCCCGGTTCGAGGTCGTCGTGGTGGATAACGCTCCCGCGCACGATGCCGTCCGGGCTCTGGTCGCGGCCCGGCAGAGCGGGGTCTCTTACCGCTATGTTGCCGAACACCGCGGCGGTCTGTCCTGGGCGCGCAACGCCGGGATCACAGCCGCGGCCGGCGAGATCATCGCCTTCCTCGACGATGATGAGGAACCCGATCATGACTGGCTGGCCGGGATCGCGGGTGGTTTCGCCCGTGGCAAGGACATCGGTTGTGTCACCGGCATGATCCTGCCCGCCCGGCTGGACACGCAGGTTCAGGAATGGTTCGAGTGGTCCGGAGGGCACAACAAGGGCCGCGGCTTCTACCCGGCGACCTTCTCCCGGCAGGGCCCGCAAAGTCCGCTGTTCCCGCTGCCGCCGTTCGGTGCGGGCGGCAACATGGCTTTCCGGCGAGAGGCGCTGGCGCGCATCGGCGGCTTTGATGTCGCCATGGGGGCCGGCACGCCTACCTGCGCTTCGGAGGACACGCTCGCTCTGACGCTGGTGCTGCTCGCCGGCTATCGGATCGCCTACGAGCCCGCGGCGCTGGTGCGCCACGACCACTATGCGGAGATCGACGGGCTCGGACGGCAACTGCACGGATACGGCGTCGGCGTGGCGGCCTACTATACGGCCCTGCTGCGGCACCGGCCGGGCATCCTGCCTGCATTGCTGAAGCTGCTGCCCGCGGCGGCTGGCTACTTGCGGGGCGCAGGCGCGACCGGCGCGGTGGCGCGCGACGTTCCGGTCCAGTTCACACGGGTCCAGCGGCGGGGCATGCTCGTCGGGCCTGCCGCCTACGTGCGCAGCGTGCGCAAGCAGGCCCGGGTGGCGGCGTGGCCCACCCGGCAGGGAGGCCACCATGAGCGTGCATAAGGCGGCGGAACGGGCGGATTCCCCGGCCGGTGCGGTGCCCGTGCTCATGTATCACAGCGTCGCCACCGGCGGCGGCACCCGCAGGTTCCGGCGCTTTGTCGTGCACCCGAGCGATTTCGCGGCGCAGATGGAGTACCTGGCCGCCGCTGGATACCATCCTGTGACCGCCGCGGAACTGGTCAGCTGCCGATCCGGTCGGCCGCTGCCCCCGCGGCCGGTGGTGCTGACGTTCGACGACGCCTACACCGACTTCTACAGCGCAGCGCTACCGGTGCTGCGCGCGAACGGCTTCCGGGCCACGCTCTATGTTCCGACCGCCTATGTCGGGTCGACCACCCGCTTCAACGCTAGTGTCGGCGAGCAGAACCGCGCGGTGCTGTCGTGGCAGGCGCTGCTCGATGTAGCTGCCGAGGGCATGGAGGTGGCAGCACACAGCCATACCCACCCCCAACTGGATCGCGTCCCCCGCATGGTCATCACGGATGAAGTTCACCGCTCCCGTGCGCTGCTGGAGGACAAGCTCGGGCTCGCAGTCGACGGATTCGCCTACCCATACGGCTACTGGAACCGCGGCGTGCGCGCCGCCATCGCCGCCGAGGGCTATCGCTACGCCTGCGCGGTTGATGAGTTTATGACCGGGCCCAGCGACGACGTGCTCGCTCTGCCGCGGTTGACCGTCAACGCCGGCATCGGTGTCGGTGGGCTGGCTCACCTGCTCCAGGCCCGCTCGGGGCGCGGCGGCCGACGGCTAGCACCGGCCAAGCGGCTCGCCTGGCGGGCCATGCGCAACGCAGTCCCCCCAGTGGGCGGGAACCCCCAGGAAGGACGGCCTGGCACGTGACGACCGCCGACGAGTCAATCGGCGAGCGCCCTGCGGTTACCTCCAGACCCGGCGGCCCTGCTGCCCAATCGGCCGCGCAGTTCCGCCTGCCGGTCAGCGTGGTGGCCGTGCTCGCTGCGATCGGAGTGCTGCTGGCGGCGGCCGCCTACACTAGCGGGCGCCTCGGCCACGCCACCTCGTCCTGGCCAGACCGGACGTATTGGCTCGGCCAGTTGCTCATCCTGACTCCGGTGGCGGCCAAGCTGCTCAGCCGGCATGTCCTTAGCGCGGCCGAGACTGTGACCCTGGTCGTGGCACTGACAGTGGCGGAGTATCTCGTCAAGGTTTGCTATAGCCCGGCGGCCTACACCTACGCCGACGAGCTCATGCACTGGCGCACGGCCACGGACATCATGCAGAGCGGCAAGCTCTTCACCGCCAACGACCTGCTCCCGATCAGTCCGGATTACCCCGGCCTGGAGGAGGTCACGACCGGCTTGACCTCCGTAACCGGACTCTCGGTCTTCACCTCGGGACTGATCGTGTCCGGCGTCGCCCACCTGCTCTTCGTCTGCCTGCTGTTCGTGCTTTTCCGCCGCGTCAGCAGCTCCCACCGGATCGCGGGGGTGGCGCTGTTTCTGTACGCGAGCGAGTCGCTCTTCGAGTCGTTCGACTCGATGTTCGTCTACCAGACGCTCGCGATGTCGTTCTTCGGGCTCGCGCTGCTGGCTCTCTGCGGGGCCGCCGCGCCGCAGGCGGCTGGCAGCCGCACCGGCTGGCTGACGGTCGCGGCGCTGGCTGCCTTCGCCACCGTAGCAACTCACCACGTGACCAGCTCAATGCTCGTGGCCACTCTGGAGGTGATCACCCTGGGCGCCTTGCTGACCCGTAACCGCCGGCTGGCGGTCTTGGCCTCCATGCTGGCCCTGCTGTCGGCGGCGGCGTTTGCCTCCTGGATAGCGTTCGTCGCGCCTTCGACCGCAAGCTATCTGCGGCCTGTGCTCGACGGGACACTGCAGAGCTTCCGGGCCCTGCTGACGGGCGGGCATAGCGGCGCACCACCCGTGCTCTCGGCCGCGAACGGGCCGCTGGAGAATCAGGCGCTGGCGGCGGCGGCAGTGGCGATCATGTCGGCGCTGGTGCCGGTCGGCTGGTTGCAGGTGTGGCGCCGGTACGGCCGCGATCCGTGGGCGGTGGCGCTGGCGATCGGGGCGGTCAGCTGGTACGTCATCGTCGCGATCCGCCTGTTCGGCGCCGACGGCGGCGAACTGGCTGGACGGGCGTCGACCTTCGTGTTCATACCGGCCGCCTTTATCGCCGCCTTGGCCGTGATCCGCTTGACCGACAACAGCCTGCGCCGGCCGATTGTCCGCGCCGACGTGCGGCGGCGGGCGCCCGTCGTAGTGGCGGCCGCCACCACAGCGGCTCTGGTGCTCGTTCTCAACGGCCTGGTCAACGGCTGGCCGCCGTTCTGGGAACGGCTGCCGGGGCCCTACCAGGTCGCCGGAGCCGAACGATCGGTAGGTCCCGAGCAGATCGCCTCAGCTGACTGGGCCCTGGCGGTGCTCGGACCGGGGAACCGGTTCGCGACTGATGAGGGCGACCTGCCGGTCCTGGGCAGCTATGGCGATCAGGTCACGGTCGGCGACGACCGCGTCCTATACGTTTCGCCGACGGTCATGCCGGCCGCCGCTCACCTGGTCCAGTCCCAGTCGATTGGGTATGTGCTCGTCGACCGGCAGCTGAGCAAGATGCTGCCTGCCTCTGGCCAGTACTTCCCGGTGGACCCAGACGCCGGCCGGTACGCCCGTCCGCTGCCGCTGGCCGATCTCACCAAATTCGACCGCGTGCCTGGCGTCGCCCGCATCTATGACGCGGGCAACATCGTCGTCTACGACCTGCAGGGCTCTGAGTACTATGGCTCGTAGCCAGGCGGATGTCGTTGGCACCGCTCTGGTGGCGGGTCTGGCCTGCGGGGCGGCCGCGGTCGGCGCCCCCACCGCCGCTATGACCGTCCTGGGGATCGCGCTGTTTATCGCTCCTGGCTACCTGCTGGGCCAGCTGCTGGTGGGCTCGCGGGTAGCCGGCTTGGAACGAGCGGCCGTGATCACGGGGCTGGCGCTGGCAGTGCCCGCGCTCGGCGGGCTGTTGCTGTACGCCGCCGGTGTGCCGCTGCACCGGCCGGGCTGGCTCGGACTGCTTGCCGGGCTGACGCTGGCTGGCGACCTCGCGCTCTTCCTGCGCCGCCGCTTTGGCCAGGTGGCGCCCTTCACGTGGCAGCCGAGCTTGCACCTGCCGCCCTGGCAGGTGGCTGCCTTCGCTGCTGCCGTCCTGGTCGCAGCCGGCGGCGTGGGGCTGGCCCGGACTGGCGTGGCCATACAGCCACAGTCCGGCTTCACCCAGGTGTGGCTGTCGCCGCAGCACCAGAACGAGCGCGCCCTCAGCCTCGGCGTCGGCAATGACCAGGGCCGCACGACAAGCTACCGGCTCGTGCTGCTGCGCAACGACCGCGTGAGCGCCACCTGGAACCTCACGCTCGCCGCGGGCCGGACCTGGCAGAGATCGGTCCCGCTCATGAACAGTGCCAAGGTGGCGGCCAGGCTTTACCGGCTGCCTGATTTCACTCACCCGTACCGGTACGTCTCGATCCCCGCCGTGACGGTGGCCGGACCGTGACCGCGGCGTGGCGGCAGCACCGCGACCTGCTGAGCAATGCGGGCAGCCTGATCGTTTCGACCGGGGTGGCATCGCTGCTCGGAGTCGCTTACTGGATGCTGGCAGCGCGTTTGTTCAGTCAGCGGTCGGTCGGGTATGGGTCGGCAGAGGTGTCGGCCATGACGCTGCTCGGCACGATTGGCATGCTCGGCCTGGGCACCTTACTCATCGGCGAGCTGCCGCGGCGCGCCGCCCAGGCCGGCCTCGTGTCGGCAGCGCTGCTCGCCTGTGGCCTGAGCGCAGTGGTCATCGGACTGGGATTCGCCGTTGTGGCTCCCCGCGTCAGCGTCGATTTCGCCACCATGATCGGCACGCCAAGCTCGGGAGCACTGTTCGCGGCCGGGGTGGGGCTTACCGCGGTGGCCCTCGTGTTCGACCAGGCTACGATCGGCCTGATGCGCGCGGGCCTGCAGCTCGGGCGCAACGTAGTGTTCGCCGTCGCGAAGGTGCTGATCCTTCCCAGCGCCGCTGTCATCCTGCACGATCGGACCGGGGCCGGCATCGCCGTGTCCTGGGTCGCCGGCCTGGCGCTGTCGCTCGTGCTCGTCGCGCTCCGGCTACTACTCGCAGGCGAGCCCGTCCTGCCCAGGCCCGAGTGGGGTGGCCTGCGGGGCCTGGGCAAGATCGCAATAGCCCACAACTGGCTGAATCTGGCCATGACGATGCCGTTCTACCTGCTGCCGGTGCTTGTCACAGTGATCGTTTCGCCGGCCGCGAACGGCGCATTCTACATCGCCGTCATGCTGACGACGTTCCTGTTCATCGTGCCGGCGCACCTGTCGACGTCTCTGTTCGCGGTGGCAGCGGCGAATCCCGGTGTGGTCGCCCGGAAGTTGCGCTTCGCCTTGCGGGTATCGTTTCTGGTCGGGTTGCCGGGGATGGCCGCGCTGATCCTCGGCGCGCATCTGGCTCTGAGCTTGTTCGGGAAGGGTTACACCGAGGCCAGCGTGCCGATGATCCTGATAACCCTTGGATACCCGGCGGCCGTCCCGAAGTCTCTCTATGTCGCCGTGTGCCGGGCCGCGGGCAGGATACCTCGCGCGGCGTTTGTCCTTACCTCCTGCTCAATCCTCGAGTTGGCTGCCGCGGCGGCCGGCGGGGCAGTAGGCGGGCTGGACGGGCTGTCGCTGGCCGTGCTTGTCGCGCGTTACGCCGAGGGGGTGGTGACCACCCCGCCGGTGCTCCGGGCCGCCTTCGCTCGTGGACGGCATGCGGCCGTCAGCGTCCGACGTAGATAGTGAACGACTTGGCTTCCAGCCCGGCCCCGCCCTGCCATAGCTCGAATCCGGCCTGGACGTTCAGGAGGTATGAGCTGCCGGCGATGTATTTGCGGCGAGCCGCATCGGCGATGATGGCGCTGAGGTCAAGATCCTGAACAGAAAGAGCGGAACGGTCCATGACGTAGCTGACCTGGCCATGAGGCTGCCCACTGCGAGGGCTGCCTGACCACAGCCAGATGGTGTAGGCGCGGCCGCCGATGGTGACGTGGGCCACCGGATCTCCGCCGGGGGCAATCTGACTGCCGCCGCGATGCGCGAGCCAGATCATGAGCTCCGCGCCGTCGGGCGGGCCAGAGGTGGACGGAGTGCGATTGAACCAGATGTCGTAGGCGACGTCATAGGCGCCGCTTTGCGGCTGCACCGTGGTCCAGCTGCTTGTCACCATGCCGGGCCTCAGGTCGCGGACCCGGATCGGCATTTTGTTGCCAGCGGTGCAGACCCCCGCGCTGCAACCGCTGAAGATCGACGGGTACCCGCCGGGGTCGCGGCTCGCCGGCTCGTAGATTGACGAGCTGGCCACGGTGAACTGAGGGCTGCCGTTGGTGGTGATGCACTCGGGGGCGGTTGAATTCCATTCATCGTTCTGCACGACGTAGGCCCCGTGGCCCACAGGTGACTCCGGCCAGCCCGCCTGGCCGCACAGCCGGGACAAGGCCGCGCTCGCGTGGGAGAATGGCGTTGCGAGGGCATGGCGACGGGTAGCGGTTTCAGAAGAGGCCGCCCGGTACACAGACAAGCCGCCGAGGAGCAAGATCGCGAGCATGATCACGATGAACCGCGGCGTGCCATGTCGACTCACAACGATGCAGATCCGGGCAAGCTAGTCCTCCGGTCACCCGTCGTGCCTCGAGGATCGAGGATCACCCGGCGACTACATTACGCCACGCCGCACATCGAGGGCCGTCCGACCGCGCGTCCGGTTCAGTGGCCTGAGCCCTTTCCGCGTGGCAGGCAGGGCGGCGATCGCGTCGCTATGAGTTGCTGCCAGGTCAGAGCCATGCTTCGCGGTTAGCCAGGTCTTTCCCGCCGGGTACCGAATGAGGATGGCTTCGAGGGCAGTGATGATCCTGCCCGTGTCGGCCCTGGTGCGGCGGTAGCTGCCGGTATGAAGATAATGCCGGAGTGGCCGCTCCCGCCGGGCGTGATCCTGGGACTTTCAGCCGACTTGCGTTCCTGGTGCCACTCGCGCAGGCGGTCAGCCGTTACGGCACGCTGTAGCCGCCGTCGACCGGCAATGCGATGCGCGGTGACGAAGCTCGACTTGTCAGAGCAGAGCCAGACCACGGCGTCGGCGATCTCGCTCGCCTAGGCGATCCGTCCCAGGGGGGTGGCCGCGCTGAGCGCCTTCCGCTGCTTCGCATCCAGGGTCGCGATCATCGGGGTATTTTCCAGGCCGGGGCACACGGCGTTGATACGGATGCCGTGGGGTGCGGCCTCGAGCGCCGAGCTCTTGGTCATGGCGGCCTCGGCGGCCTGGGTGGCCGTGTAGCCGGAGGACCCAGGGACACCGTTCAGCGCCGCACCGCCGGCCACGGGTCGCTGGTCACTACGCAACAGTATCTGCGCTCAGCGCACACCTTACGGCGAACTGGTCCCCAAATGGTCCCCAGCTCCGCCTGGGCTAGGCAGCGAACATTGATATGCACAGAGGCAGATACGTCCGCTGACCTGGGCGGTTGCCATGATCAGGGGGGTGCATGATCCGTCGGGACGGCGGGATTTGAACCCGCGACCCCTTGACCCCCAGTCACGATTGAACTGTCGCGGGACGTTGCCGGGTGAGGCTCGGTGAGCCGGTGAGCTGCGCCAATATAGCTCGGCGTTGCCCGGCGCAGCCCGTTAT
>DASXIA010000503.1:0-6587 GCA_036488155.1 Streptosporangiaceae bacterium
CGGCTGGTCTGGAACACCAGCGTGTGCACGTTCCGCCCCCAAAGCTCAAACCGATCGCCGACACGAAGAAGAGGTGCCGCGCCGGTTCTTGCCCACGCGGCGAGGACCGTGGCCCCGCCGTCCGGGTCATACCGGCTCATCAGCGCGCGGTGGGTGTCGAGCAATCGCCCGGCTTCCGCGGTAATCAAGGCGAGTACCTCCTCCGGTGGCGCGCCGTGGGCTACCAGCGTCGCTACCCGCCGCAATGCTGCCTGCTCGTCGGCGAACCCGCTCAGTTCCACGCGCGCCTGCATATTGGCGATCGCAGTGGCGGCCAGTTCGGTGAACCCGGCCAGCCGCGCCTCGGTAACTGCGGGCAGCGGCTCCTCCCGGACGGATCCCACGCCCATGGCCCCCCACAGGCGCCCTTCGACACTGATCGGTGCAGCTACAGCCGAGCGGATACCGAGTCCGCGGGCGGCCTGCGCGAGAGAGCCCAGGCTGCCGGTGTAGTCGTCCATCCGCGCCGGCCGCCCGGTCCGGAACACGATCGTGTGCAGGTTTCGTCCTCCGATACCCCACCGGCTGCCGGCGGAAAGAACCCCGGCGGTGCCGGTCCTGGCCCAAGCACCCGTGATCGTGGCCGCCCTGGCCGCGCCGTACCGGCTCAAGAAGGTGAAGTCAGCCCCGAGCAACCGCCCGGCCTCCGCGGCGACCGCGGCGAACACCTCGCCCGGTGGCGTCCCGCGTGCCACAAGCGTCGCTACCCGCCGCAGTGCGGCCTGCTCGTCGGCGAACCCGCGCAGGTCCACGCGCGCCTGAGCGTTGGCGATCGCGGTGGCCGCCAGCTCAGTAAACGCGGCCAGCCGAATCTCGGTGTCGGGGGGCAGTGGCTGCTCCCGCACGCATCCCACGAGCATGATGCCCCACAGGCGGCCTTCGACGCTGATCGGCACGCCGACCAACGAGAGCAGGCCGTGCTCGCGGGCGGCCTGAGTGATGAGATCAGAGGGGTCGGCGTAGTCGTCGGTTCGGGCTGGCCGGCCTGTCCGGTATACCAGCGTGGGCACATTCGGTCCCCCCAGGCTCCACCCGGACCCAACGGGGAAGGCAGCGCCGGCTTTGCCCCACGCCGCGACCACGACCGTGCCTTCGGGGACGTAGCGGCTCATCGTCGCCTGGTCGACTCCCAGCAGCCGCCCGGCTTCTTCAGTGACCGCGGCGAACACCTGCTCCGGCGGCGCCGCACGGGCCACCAGAGTCGCCACCCGGCGCAGTGCTGCCTGCTCGCCGGTGATCCCGTCACCGCAGGTCTGCTGTTGCAAGGAAGGCATACATGACACGCTTATGGAGCCCAGGCCCACCCGGCGCGATCGCCGAGCCGGTTCTTCGTGATGTCCATCCTCTAGTTCGAGCCGCCCGGCGACATTGCAGCAAGCCCCCATCCTCAGGTATAGCTCTCCGGAGCCGGACCTACCTGCTAGCAGGAAGAGGCCAGAGCAAGGTCGACGAACCGTCAGGTCTTGACCGGAAATGCCCGGATTATCGGGGGCAACTAGCCGCAGGCGGAGACGCGGCCGCTGCTGATGACGATTTGGCGGATAGCATCCGCCGACAAATGCGACTTCGGCAAGAATCCCGCCGCGGGACTCGCCGCGATGAGCTCTGCGACGTCGCACGGCGCATAGGCAGAAATCAAGATGACCACTGGCGCATCGCCGTTACCGTCCCCGGCCAGCAGACGCGCAAGGTCGAGCCCGCACTCGTCACCGAGCGCTATGTCGACGAGGACGATGTCCGGCTGTAGTGCGGCGGCAAGCTCCATAGCCTCAGCGGATGTGCAGGCAGTGCCGAGGACGCGTTCACCTTGCCGCTCAAGGAGATCGCGCGCAAAGTCACTGAATGACCGGTTGTCATCCACCACGAGTACGCTGCCCAGTGCCACCCATTCAGCATGCCAGGGCGGGACAGGCCTCACATTGCTGCTAGCCAGAACGTGAAGCGTCCCGCGCCTAACAGTCTTGCTACGGCTGGGGCGCGGGTCAACGGGTGGACGCCGTGGCGTGCGTTTCGTGGAGGTAAGTCCCGTGCACGGCGGCTCGCTGCACGCCCGGTCGCCGTTTGGTGGCCGCTGCCACGAGCACTGCGGCCAGTGCCGGGACAGTACCGCAGATTGCCATGCCTGCTCGTGCGCCGAAGTGGTTGGTCAGGGCGCCGATGACCGGGGCGCCGATCGGCGTGCCGCCGATAAAGGCCAGCATGTACAGGCCCATGACGCGGCCGCGCAGTTCGGGATCCACGGCGAGCTGCACTGAGGCGTTAGCCATCGCCTGGAACGCGAGGTTGAGGAATCCCATGGCGACCAGCAGCGTAAGGAAAACGGCCATGCCCGGCGCGATTGCCGCCGCGGCCTGGACGAGCCCGAACGCTGCCGCCGAGAGCAGGAGAACGCGGCGGCTGGGGTGCGCGGCTGCCCCGGCGAGTAGCGCGCCAGACGCAGACCCGATCGCCAGAAGGATGTTGAACAGGCCGTACGTGCCCGCGCCGCCATGGAACGTCGACTTCGCCATCGCGGTCAGCACGATCGGGAAGTTGAGACCGAAGGTTCCGAGCATCCCGACGAGGAAGATCGTCCATAGGATGTCGGGGCGCCCGCGCAGGTACCGCGCGGCCGCTCGCACGGCTCCGCGCTCACGCCGGACGGCCGGAGCAGGCGTGAGATCCGCCGGTCGCAGGCACAGCAGGCCGACCGTCGGGCCAACGTAGCAAGCGGCGTTGACCGCGAACACCCAGCCCGTTCCCACGCTCGCGATGAGCAGGCTCGATATCGCAGGACCGATCAACCGGGTCGCCTGGAACACCGCGGCGTTCAGCGCGATCGCCGCGCGCAGCTGTCCGCCCGGTGCCACTTCCGTCGCGAACGCCTGCCGGGCCGGCCCGTCGAATGCGAAGATCAGGCCGCTGGCGAGCGCGAAGGCGTATACGGCAGCGGGGCGGACGGCACCGGCGATGGTTATGACGGCGAGCGTGCCGGTGGTGACGGCGTTCAGCGTTTGCGTGGTCAGCAGGATGCGCCGCCTCGACAGCCGGTCTGCCACCACCCCGGTGTACGCGCCGAATGCCAGCATTGGCAGGAACTGCAGCGCCATTGTCACGCCGACGGCCGTCGAGCTGTGCGTCAGATCGAGCACGAGCCAGTCCTGGGCGATGCTCTGCATCCAGGTGCCGATGTTGGCCAGGCTCTGGCCAGCCAGGTATATCCGGTAGCCGCGGGAGGTGAGGGCGGCGAAAGCGCCTCTGGGTGGCCGAATTACCTCGGCGGTGGTCACGAAGGCGCCTTCCCGGTTGCCGGATCTACCTCGCCATTCTCGGCCGGGCGCTGTTTATAATGAAGTACTATTTTCTGTCTAACTGTTATTGGTATCTCTTATGACTGCCTACGATCCGCAGCTGCTGGCGACATTTCTGGCCGTCGAGCAGACCGGTAGCTTCACTCGCGCCGCGGCCCGCCTCGGCGTCCAGCAGCCGACCGTCAGCCAGCACATCCGGCGGCTGGAACAGCAGACCGGCCGGACGCTCGTGCTTCGGGACACCCACTCCGTGTCGCTGACGGCCGACGGCGAAGCGATGATCGGGTTCGCGCGCAACATCCTGACCGCGTGCGAGCAGGCGGCCGCCTACTTCAGCGGATCGCGGCCGAGCGGGCGCCTGCGCATCGGCATCTCCGATGACCTCGCTCTTACCCGTCTGCCGCAGATCCTGCGCGATTTCCGCCGTGACAATCCGCTCGTTGACTTCGACCTGACAGTCGACCAGAGCGGCCTTCTGCACCAGCGGCTGGAGGGCGACAAGCTCGACGTCTTCATCGGTAAGCGCCCCAGCGGCGAGGAGCGGGGCCAGCTCGTCAAGCGGGACCGCATGGTGTGGGTAGGCACTCCGTCGACGAAGCTCGCTCAGACCAGGCCGTTGCCGCTGGTCGTCTACCCGGCGCCGAGCATCTCGCGTACCGAGATGCGCCGGGCACTACATCGAGCGCACGTGCCGTACCGCAGCGCATGCGTATGCCGAGGCGTCAACGGCCTCATCGCTGCGGTCGCGGCCGGCATCGGCGTTTCAGCGCTGGCCGCTAGCCTGGTACCTTCTCAGCTCACGACGCTAGAGCCAGGCCACCGGCTGCCGGAGCTCGGCACGATCGATCTGGTCCTGCAAACCAACCCCCGGACCGCTGAGCGTCCGGCAGTGCGGGCACTGACCTCGACGGTACTGGCTAGCGGCTCCAGATCACTGACCGCATTCGGCGACGAGAGCCGCGGGAGCTAGGCATTGCTTAGTGCCAGGAGCTGCTGGCCGCCCACGTCTACCTGACCGTTAGCCACAAGCCATGCCAGTGCCTCGTGCAGGGCGTCGAGCGAGCTGTACCGCGGCGCATAGCCGAGGGTCTCTCTGGCGCGGGCAATGCTTGCCGTGATGCTGCGCAGGGTGTGCTCGCGAGTGGCCTCGGCGTGCTCGGGAGCGACGCGGCGGTCGAACTCCGTCCAGTCGACGAAGTCCAGCACCGGCCCACGGCCGAACCACTGCGCGACGCCGGTCGCCAGGCCGCGAAGCGTCATCGCCTGCTCGGCGACAACGTGGAAGCTGGTCCCGATAGCAGCTGGCCGGGAGAGTGCGCGCTCGAATGCCTGTGCTACGTCGTCGGCGTGCACGTGATGCAGGACGCCCAGCCCGTGATCGGGCAGCGCGAGCGGCCGGCCCGTGGCCAGGCTCGTCCAGACGGCGGGATCCAGGTTGCCGGCCGGGGTGATGACCGGCCAGCCTGGCCCGCTGATGTGACCTGGGTGCAGCACGACCGCGGGGACGCCGCCCGCCAGCGTCTCGCGGTGCAGTAGCGCTTCGATCTCCGCCTTGCCCGTGCCGTACTCGCCGTAGGCGGTCCGCGGCTCATCCTCGGTGACCGGCACCCGCAGTGCGGGACCGTGCACCCAGATCGTGCCGCAGTGGACGAGCAGCGGACGGGACGGCCGCAGCGCGTCAATGAGCTGCTGCGCCGAGGCCGCAGTAAAGCAGATCAGGTCGATCACGACATCGGGGCGTAGCGCAGCGACCCGGGCACCGAAGGTGCCCTCGGCGTCATCCGCTTCGCGATCGACAGTAACCCTGGTGACCGAGTTCCACTGCGGGCTGGCGTGGTAGGGGCCGCGAGCACCACGACTCAGTGCGATGACCTCATGGCCGCCACGCACCAGCCGTGGCACTAGATAACTACCGATATGTCCGGTAGCCCCGATAACAACGACCCGACTCATGCTGAGAATCCTTCCTTACGGAACCGTCAGGGCACCTGCGATTCTGGCGACTGTGCCTAAAGTCGTTCCGGGCGCGGGCGCAGCGATCACCCGGCACCTCAGGCTCGGCCGAAGCCGGGTCAGGAAGGGTTTACCTGCTACTCCGGGGCGGGGAGAGAGCAATGGGTGAGTACCGCGGCCAGCCCGGCGCCGTCGGGCCTGGATCCAGGCGCTGCCGCACCCTTGTGGCATGCCCTTGACGTAACGTCGGCACTTGAGGCGGCCGGCGTCGATGCCCAGGCCGGTCTGGGCTCCGCCGAAGTGGCCGCGCGGTCCCGGCGGTTCGGGCCTAACAAGTTCGTGGCCGCCCGGCCGGAACCGCGCTGGCGCGCGTTCGCTCGGCAGTACACGGACCCGATGCAGATCGTGCTGCTGGTGGCCGGGATCGGCAGCCTGTACCCACTGAAGCAACTTGGCACCGGGGTCCTGCTGATCTTCCTGACGTTGTTCAACGCGGTCATGGGCCTGCAGCAGGAGGGCAAGGCGGCCGAGGCGGTGGCCGCGCTCCAGAAGATGATGATCCTCAAGGCCAGGGTTAGGCGGGATGGCCGGATCGCCGAACTCCCCGCGGAGCAGCTAGTTCCAGGCGATGTCGTCTCGATAGAGGCCGGCGACGTGATCCCGGCCGACGGTCGGCTGCTCCAGGCTGCAACGCTCGAGGTTGCCGAGTCCGCGCTGACCGGCGAGAGCCTGCCCGTGCTGAAGGGCACCGCGGCGGTAGCCGGAGCGGACACGCCACTGGGTGACCGGTCGAGCATGGTTTATATGCACACGAACGTAACCCGCGGTGCCGGCGAACTGGTTGTCACGGCGACCGGGATGAGCACCGAAGTCGGCCATATCTCCGACATGCTAAAGGCAGAGAAGGCGGTCAAGACGCCGCTCACGCGCCAGCTGGGCCGGCTCACCCGGCAGATTCTCTGGGTCGCCGGTATCGCGCTGGTGACGTCGATGGCCCTGAACCTAGCCCGAGGAGACGATTTCACGACGGTCTTCAACGCCGCCGTCGCTTTCGCGATCGCCGCTATCCCTACCGGCCTGCCCGCGGTGGTGACCACGATCCTGGCCTACGGGACCAAGGCGCTGGCGGGGGCCGGTGCGATCATGAAACGGCTCCAGTCGACCGAGACTCTCGGCTCTACTTCAGCGATCAACTCGGACAAGACAGGGACACTCACGCTGAACCAGATGACCGCGGTCCAGATGGCCGTCGTCGGCCGTCGGTACGCGATCGAGGGCCGGGGGTACTCCACCGAAGGCAAAGCG
>DASXIA010000504.1:0-47990 GCA_036488155.1 Streptosporangiaceae bacterium
CGAAGCCCACCCAGAGGCTGAGCACGAAGATGGTTACGTCAACGAGCAGAGCCGGGTACGGCACGCGTGGCCCCTTCATCGGGTTGGTCGGGGGATTGGTCGCTGGGTTGGTCGGAGGGGCGCGGCGAGGACGCAGTATCGACTTGCGGTGGCTGGCTGACCGCAGCCGTCAGCGCGGGGTGAACAATCGCGCCGCCGCTGGTGATAATGACGCCGGCTTGCAACTCGTCATCGCTGTCCAGCGCTAGCTCACCATCTTTGACTAGGTACAGCAGGAGCGCACTGATATTGCGGGCGTACATCGCCGATGCAGCCGCGGCCATGCTGGACGGCAAGCTGGACGCGCCGATAATTGCGACCCCGTTCTCAGTCAGGACGGTCTCGCCGGGAACCGATCCCGCCGCGTTCCCGCCCAGGGCGCTGGCGCCCATGTCCACGACTACGGAACCGGGCGCCATTGATTTGAGCGCGTCTTCGGTCACCAGTAGCGGGGGACGCCGGCCAGGTACCTGGGCCGTCGTGATGACGACGTCGTGCCGGGCTATATGGCCGGCTAGTTCCTGCTGCTGAGCCATCCGCTCGTCCTCGGTCAGCGCCCGCGCGTAACCGCCCTCGCCTGAGGCAGGGCCGACGGACGTGAGCTCGATGAAGGTGGCGCCAACCGATTCGGCCTCAGTTCTCGTCTCCGGCCGCACGTCGTAAGCGCTGACAACCGCGCCGAGCCGCCGGGCAGTGCCTATAGCCTGCAGGCCAGCCACGCCGGTCCCGAGCACCAGCACTTTTGCGGGCCTGGCGGTGCCGGCCGCAGTGATCAGCAACGGGAAGAACCGGCCGAACTGGGTGGCTCCGATCAGCGCCGCCTTGTAGCCGGCAATGTTCGCCTGAGACGACAGCGCGTCCATCGGCTGGGCCCTGGGGAGCGTCCGCGGGATCATGTCCATGCTGACCGCTGTCACGCCGGCGCCAGCCAGGGCGGCGGTAAGGTCGGGGTCAGTGAGCGGAGTGAGGAGCCCGATGACAACCTGGCCCGGCCGCAGGACAGACACCGCAGCGGTGTCGGGCTTGCCGACCATGAGCACGACGTCGGCTGCTAGCGCATCTGCTCGGCTGACGACCGTGCCACCCGCGTCCGCGTAGCTGTCATCGGTATGCCATGCGAGGTCACCGGCCCCGGACTGGACGAGTACCTCCAGGCCGGCAGAGCGCAGCTTGGCCACAGCTTCCGGGACGAGGGCGACCCGCCTCTCGCCGGGAGCGGTTTCCTTGACCACGGATACCTTCATGCACAAACCTCGCTAGGTCGCCGGGGCCGTTCAGGCGGCCCCCCGCTAGGCCGCAGTGTCAAGTATGGACCGTACCGGCAAGGCGCCTGCGCAGCGGTGGTATACGACT
Source organism: Streptosporangiaceae bacterium (assembly GCA_036488155.1). Taxonomy (GTDB): domain Bacteria; phylum Actinomycetota; class Actinomycetes; order Streptosporangiales; family Streptosporangiaceae; genus JAJYUU01. The sequence continues at coordinate 1,393 of DASXIA010000504.1, forward strand.
GATCTGTAATGAACTTGCAGATGGCATGCGCGCCGGTGTCCCGTCGAGCAGGTGCAGGCTGGCCTGCAGCCGGCTGTGCAAGCTGCGTATCGTATGGTGTGCTGCGCTGTGCATCAACACAGCTACGCATCACTAGTGCAGGGGGACAGCACCAGCCGGGGGAGGGCGATGCCTGATTTCTCGCCGCCACCAGACGAGCGCGCGCTGGCAGAGAGGCTGGCAGAGGCTCGGAGGCGGATGTCCGCACTTGACCTGCCGGGTCCGCTCGCAGCCCGCTTGCATCGGCAGTTCATCGCGGTCTGTGACGCGGTCAAGGCGGCCGGAGCGGATGAGGGAACCGGTGAGCGCCGGCTAACCGCATTCCTGGAAGCGCTAGAGCAAGCCAGCGCCAAGGCAGCCCGGCGCGGAAATGCCAAGAACAACAATTCATTATCTGTATTTCGCCATAATTCATTGTCGGCGGCCAGGGTGGGGGACATGAACAAGCGAGACCTGATCGACGCGGTTTCTGAGCGGATGGGCGACAAGAAGACGGCAGCCGAGGCGGTTAATGCCGTGCTCGGCACTATCCAGGAAACAGTCGCCAGCGGCGACAAGGTAGCAATTTCAGGATTCGGGGTGTTCGAAAAGCAAGTCCGGCCTGCCCGCACTGCGCGTAATCCGGCTACCGGCGCGGCCGTCAAGGTACCGAAGACCTCGGTACCCAAATTCAGGGCCGGAGCGGACTTTAAGGCCATGGTTAACGCGAAGAAAACCCGGGCACGGGCGCGGTAACTCTAGGGGCGCGGGCGGCCGCCGGCCGGTGCTGCGGGCCCGTGGCTGGTCAGCGGCCGCCAGAGAAGCTCAGCGCGAATCGTGCGGGCTGCCTGCGCCGCGCCACCCGCCGGTTGCCAGGCTGGCCGCCTTAGTGGCACTCGCCGTGAAGCGTGCGGTTGGCCTGCCGCATCGCGAGGCTGGCTAGCTGGCCGCCGGGGCAGAACTCGTGGAGTAGCGTGCCAGTTGCTGCTTGGCGCTGGCCCGCGCTCATACCCGGCTTAGCACCCGATCCGGCCCCCGCATAATGCGCATATCACAGCATAACGGTTCCCCAGAAGGGCCATTTCGGGTGCTAAGTGGCCGACCGACGGTGCAAAAGTAGCGAATCGCCAACACGTAAGCCTGGGTCCGCGCCTTACCGTTGGTGCAGAACCTGCGTGCGGCGCTGGTTCGCTCCGCGGCAGTCCCCGCGGCGCTTAAGCCAGCCCGGGCTAGGGGTGGTCCGCCTCCTGGAGCTCGATTTGGGGCGGTTGGCGCTCGGGAGTGGTTCGCGCTCAGTTCCCCGGCTGCCGGGCCGTGCGCCAGTCGTCTGGTCGGCTATCGGCGACCTGTGCCGGGGTGGATTAGTGCAGGCCGGTGCCCTTCTTCAGAGCGTTCTGCAGCAGCCTGTCGATCAACTGCGGGAATGGCAACCCGCTTGCTTCCCACATCTTCTGGAAATAGGACGCGGGAGACAGGCCCGGCATCGTGTTTATCTCGTTGACCAGGATCCGCCCGTCACGGGTGTAGAAGAAGTCGACCCTAGCCAGGCCTTCACAGGAGACAGCGTCGAACGCGGCTGCACCGAGCCGGCGGATCTCCGCGATAGCGCTGTCCGGGATACGGGCCGGGATCGCCATCCCGCTCGCCGGGTCCAGGTACTTTGCCTCGAAGTCCCAGAACTCCTCGCCGCCATCGACGAGCAACTGGCCAGGAATGCTGGTGTCCGGCGCCGCGCCGTCGATGCCCTCCAGCACCGAGACCTCCACCTCGACGCCGTCTATAGCTGCCTCGACCAGCACCTTGGGGTCGTAACTGCGCGCCGTCGCGATCGCGTCGTACAGCTGTGCCATGTCGTGAGCCTTGGACGTGCCGATGCTGGAGCCGCCCCTGGCTGGCTTCACGAATACCGGCCAGCCGAGTGCGGCAATGTCATCGAGCACGCGCTTTGCCTCGACGGATGATGCAGCCGCAGCGAGGTCACTCGCGCTCTGCCCTGGCCAGTCCCGATTCCTGACCACGACGTAGGGACCGACCGGGAGGCCTTTCGCCGTGAAGATCAGGTTCATGTACTCCTTGTCCATGCTGACCGCACTGGCCAGAACCCCGGCACCGACGTACGGCACCCCGGCCATCTCCAGCAGGCCCTGGATGGTGCCGTCTTCGCCATAGGGGCCGTGCAGCACGGGCAGCACGACGTCGACTTCGCCGAACAGGTTCGGAATCTGAGACGGTGCGCTGGCTACGACGCCGCCAGACCAGGGCACGACCTCTGACCCCTGCTCGGCCATCGCCTCGACAGGGGGGAGTTTGCCGCCGGTTACCGCGAGCAGTTCCGGCGCATCGGCCACCTGCACCCAGTTGCCTTCGGTGGTGATCCCCACCGGAATGACCTCGTAGCGGGACCTGTCGATTGCCCCCAGCATGTTGCCACCGCCCATGCAGGACACCTGGTGCTCCGGGCCCCGGCCGCCGAACACGACTGCGACCTTGATCTTCCGCTGCTCGCTCACTCGTCCTCCACTTCGCGTTCCTGCCCAGCACCCTTGTTCCTGGCCCCGGCACCGGATGCCGGTGGCAGCGACTGCCAGCGTTCACTGCCCTGACTCAGATGCCGTACCGTTCCGGTTTAGCTGATCTGCTGGCTAGCAGCAGCACCGCTTCGCCGATCTCCAGGCCGTGATGCATGACGCCGTCGATTACCTCGGTTATCGGCATCTCCACGCCATGCTCGCGAGCTAGCTGCAGCACTGACTCCGACGACTTGACGCCTTCTACCGTCTGCGTGGTGGTGGCGAGCACCTCGGCCAGCGGGACGCCGCGGCCGAGTTTCTCGCCGAAAGCCCGGTTCCTGGCCAGCGGCGAACTGCAGCTGGCGACCAGATCGCCCATGCCCGCCAGGCCGGCAAAGGTGTGCTGGTCTGCGCCGAGCGCCGCTCCCAGCCTGGCGATCTCGGCCAATCCGCGGGTGATGAGCATTGCCCTAGTGTTATCGCCCAGGCCCATGCCGACGGCGATGCCGACCGCCAGCGCGATGACGTTCTTCACCGCTCCGCCTAGCTCGCAGCCCACCACATCCGGATTGGTGTACGGGCGGAAGTAGCCCGTGTGGCACGCCTTCTGCAGCTGCGCGGCCACGGCCTCGTCGGCGCAGGCCACGACGGTGGCGCAGTACTGCCGCGCCGCGATCTCCAGCGCCAGGTTAGGACCGGAGATCACTGCGATCCGGTCCGGGCCGGCACCCGTGACATCTGCTATTACCTGGGTCATCCTGCTCCCGGTACCAAGCTCGATGCCTTTGATCAGGCTGAGGAGCAGCGCGCCGGCGGGCAGCACGCCGCTCCAGGCTGTGAGGTTCTGCCGCAACGTCTGCGCTGGGACGGCAAGCACGACGAGATCTGCGCCAGCCATCGCCTCCGCGGCATCTGTGGTGGCACGCAGCCTGGCGGGCAAGGTCAGTCCCGGCAGGTAGCCGGCCGACTCGTGGTCAGTGTTGATCGCGGCAGCCAGCTCAGGTCGGCGGCACCACAGCGTTACCGGTGTCCCGGCGTCGGAGAGCACCTGGGCGAACGTAGTACCCCAGGCGCCCGCGCCGAGCACCGCAGCCCTCACCGGGCCGCCCTTCGGCCGCGCGTCCTGCGGCTGCGAGTCCCTCGCCGGGATTCGCGGCCGTGGGAATCCGCGGCTTGGCTCATGGGGCAGCGGTCCCCGCGGCGGTGCCGTCGCTGGCAGTGGCGGTCGTGGCAGGGCTGTCAGTGGCAGGGCTGTCGGTGGCAGTGCCAGCTGAGGCAGTGTCATCAGCGGCGGGACCGGCGTTGTCGGGCTTGCTGGCCTCCTGGAGCGCCCGCAGGTCCTGCCGCAGCTTCCGGCGGGCTACTGCCGGGTGGTAGAACTCGGCCGGCGGAGTCTGGCCGCGCAATTCGCCGAGCAGCCCTGCAATGTCGGTCATGATCTTGTCGGTGGCAGCCCTGAGCACGGCGTTAGTCAGTGGCTGCCCGGCGAACTCGGCCAGGTCGACTGGCGGCCCGGCCAGGATCTGCACGGTCTTGCGGGGGAGGAACTTAGGCACGAACTTGCCATAAGGCAGGATCCGCTGTGCCCCCCAGTGCGCGATGGGCACGACCGGGATGTCGCGCTCCAGCGCGAGCCGGGCCACGCCGGTCTTGGCCACCATCGGCCACTGCTGCGGATCCCTGGTGACCGTCGCCTCCGGGTAGAAGATCACGCAGGCGTTGTTTCTGGCCGCCAGGTCCGCAGCCTGCTTGAGCACCAGCGCCGCGTCCGCCTGGCCCCGGTACACCGGCAGCTGGCCTAGCTTCCCGAGGAGGCCGCCGAGCACCGGGATCGTGAACAGCGACGACTTGGCCAGGAACACCGGATACCGGCGCGCGCTGTCGGCGAACAGCGACACGGCGAAGATGTCCATGTAGGACAAGTGATTGGCGGCCAGGATGACGGGCCCGTCGGCCGGGAGGTGCTCCTGGCCGCGCCAGTCGAGCCGCATCATCATCCGGATCCCGGGCCGCAAGACGATCTTCGAGACGTTCCGCCAGGCGTTCGAATAGCTGCCGTCAGCCGGCCTGCGCGCCTTCCTGCCTGCCATCGGTTCCCTTCGGCCATCGGCCGCCACCTGCTGTGACGCCGTGATCTGCATCAGTCTGTCCGGTCCCTCGATGCCGTGTCGAGGCGCCGCGGGAGGATCATATGCATGGCTCCCGACGTCTACCCCGATTCCGCCCGGTCATCCGCCGCGCCGCTGGCGCTGAGCTGGTCCGTGGTGATCCCCGTCAAGCTACTGGCACAAGCCAAATCGAGGCTTGCCGGGCTTACCGTTACAGCGCGGTCGGAGCTGGCGCTAGCGATGGCAGCAGACACCATCGCTGCGGCGGCAGCAGCGGCGTCCGTGGCCGCCGTCCTGGTCGTCACCGACGATCCCGTGGTCACCGACATCGCCGCCGGGCTAGGCGCACTGGTTCTCCCGGACCGGCCGGCCGCCGGGCTCAACGACGCGCTGGCTTACGGGGCTGCACGCGCACAGGCGCAATGGCCGGAACGGGGTCGTGCCGGGCTGGCGGGAGACCTGCCGGCGGCGCAGCCTGACGAGCTAACCGCAGCCCTGGCAGCTGCGGCCCGGCTCGGCGCGGCATTCGTGCCCGACGCTGACGGAACCGGAACCGTTCTGTACGCCGCGGCAGCGGGAGTGGACTTCCGGCCGCAATTCGGCCCCGGCTCGCGCGACCAGCACCTTGCCACCGGCGCAGCCGAGATCGGCCTGGCCGAGATCGCTGCGACTGCCGGGATTGACGCAACAGCAGAGCGGGTCTCGCTGGCCGGATTGCGCCGGGACGTGGACACAGTCGGTGACCTGCGCCGTGCCGCCGAGCTTGGCCTCGGCGAGCGAACCAGGGCACTGCTGCTGGCTGACGCGCGCATCCTGAACTGACCCGCGTCGTGAGCTGATCCGCCGTGGCGCAAGCGGAAGATTGGGAGCGCGCCTAAATGTGCACGATCGGGCAGGTCAGCGTTCTGGTGATGCCTGCGACTCCCTGAATCTGGGCGACTACCATCCGGCCTAGGTCGTCCACATTGTCCGACTCGGCCCTCACGATCACGTCGTACGGCCCGGTCACGTCGTCGGCCTGGGTCACGCCGGGAATCTGCCCGATGGCCATGGCTACCTCGGCTGCCTTCCCGACCTCGGTCTGGACGAGAATGTACGCGTGCACCATGACGCCCTCCACGATCGTGGTTGTCACCGCAACGCTACCGTAGGGACGCACTGTGATCAGCAGCGAGTCGATCAGCCAGGAGGGCGTCATTAGCGTCGCCGATCTCGGTGAGTTCGGCCTCATCGCGGCCATCCGCGCGGTGCTGCCGCCAGACCCGCCCGGCGTGCTCGGTATCGGCGACGACGGCGCCGTACTGCCGGCGCTCGACGGCAGGGTCGTTGCCAGTACCGACTTGCTGGTTGAGGGTCGTCACTTCCGCAGGGACTGGTCAGCGGCTACCGACATCGGCGTGAAGGCCGCTGCGCAGAACATGGCTGACATCGCCGCGATGGGCGCGGTGCCGACAGCGTTGCTGTTCGGCCTCGCCGTGCCCGGCGAGGTCGCCGCCGCCTGGGTCGTGGCCGTCGCGGAGGGGATAGCCGACGAGTGCGAGCGTGCCGGCGCCATGATCGCTGGCGGCGATGTCACCAGTTCTGACAGCGTCATGCTGGCGATCACCGCGCTCGGCAGCCTGGCTGGCCGGGACCCGGTGATCAGGGCCGGCGCGCGACCCGGAGATGTGCTCGCGATCAGCGGCCAGGTCGGTGCGTCGGCTGCCGGCCTTGCGCTGCTGCTGGCCGGGCTCGATGTGCTGCCCGCTGCCTCCGAACCGGAACTGTTGCGCCTGGTGGCAGCACACCAGCGGCCGCAGCCCGACTACGCCGCCGGTCCTGCAGCGGCCACGGCGGGGGCGACCTCCATGATCGACATCAGTGACGGCCTGGTCGCTGACCTCGGGCACATTGCCGAGGCGAGCGGCGTGCGGCTAGACGTCTGGTCGGAGAGCCTGCCCGGCACCCGCGCCCTGGAGTCGGCTGCCGCCAGGCTCGGCACTGACTGGCGGGACTGGGCGCTAGGGGGCGGGGAGGATCACGCCCTCGCAGCCACGTTCCCGGAAGAAGCTACCCTCCCACCGGGCTGGACGGTGATCGGAAACGCGCGCCGCGGGGCCGGGATTCTGGTCGACGCGAAACCCTGGAGCGGCGATGCGGGCTGGGATCACTTCCGGAGCACGGGGGGGTTCCCGGCCTAGCCGAGGAGTGATCGCGGGATCGGTACTAGCCGATCACGTCCGGGCTTGATATAAACCCGTTGATGCCCCGCCATCGCAGAGAGCACGTGCCCCGGCACAGGGCGCGACGGAGTGCCGATTATCCGGCCCGACGCGCCCAGGTGACGGCTGCCGTGCCAGCGCCCAGGAGCGGCCTGGACGCTGCCGGGCCGCACGGCACTGAGCTGCACAGCACCGGTCTGCCCGGGACCGGGCTGAACGGCTTTGGCCTGGCCGGCACCGGGCTGACTGGCACCGGGCTGACTGGAACCGGGCTGGCCACTACTCGGGCGGACGATGCCGAGACCACACCGCTCCCGGTGCTGACGGGCGCACTGCCGCTGGGCTTCGAGAGCGAGATTTCACGCCTGGCTAGTCTCGCTCCGATTAACAATGGCAAACCTCATGACGACGCGGCTGATGGCGGTCTGGCTGACAACGGTGTGGCTGACATCAGGCCGCCCAGTCATTCCCGCCGGCGCATCCCCCGGGCCGCGAGCGCGGCGGCCAGCCGGCCCCCGGGAGTTGCCCGCGGACTGCTCATGACGCCATGGTTCGCGGCAGCTTCCGGATTCGTGATCGCGGCCTCGCTGTGGATTCACTCTTCGCACCCGCAGCTCGCCTTCCCCATCGTGACCGGTAGCGCGCCGCCATGCATCCCGGACGGTTGCAGCCCGCACTCCGACCAGCAGGGTGCTGGCTCGCTCATCATTAACTCGGGGCAGCCGAAACCGCCGCAGCATAAGCCAGCGACAGCTGCCAAGAAGGCGACGCGGGACCAGACCCCGACCGCGGCCTCGGGCCTGACCTTCGGCTACGTTGAGCGCCCGGCTGCGGACGGCAATTTCTGGCTCACAGTCACCGTGACGGGGAAGCGTTCCATCAAGGACTGGCACCTCGCGTTCGTGCTGGCGGGCGATCAGATCCAGTACGTGTTCGGAGCGGACTGGAAGGGTCAGGGCACTGACCGGGTTGCTGCCAGCCCGCTGACGGGCGATACGGGCCAGCAGGGCGGCGGCCGTTGGCACGCTGGCGACGGTCCGAGCGACCAAGGTGCGGGCCAGGGCGGCTACGGCCACGGCGGCGCGCCTGACAAGCCCGTCGCGTTCTTCACGGTTATCGCCTCCGGGAAGCCAGCTGCCCCGACCCAGTGCAGTTTCAACGGGACGAGTTGCACGTTCCACGAGCTGCCCGGCGCTAGCCAGGGCGGGCGCTAGGCGCCGGGAGCCGATGCTGCGCCACCGGTTACCTGCCGCGCTGGCCGGAAGCAGGCGGGACAGCGAAACCGCTGATCATCGCGCGCAGCGTGGCCGCCACCGCGTCCCTGGTGGCCTTGGGTTCAGCCGAACTCGCGATCAGCAGACCCGCCCTGGTGAGCGCGCCGAAGAGCAGGCGGGCCAGCGTCGGCGGATCTGCCACGTGCAAGGCTCCGGCCTCATTGGCAGCCTCGAGCGCCGCGACCGTAGCAGCGAACGCGTAACGCTCGTCCAGTTCGGTGAAGCGGGCCAGCCCGAGCACGGCCGGCGCATCCGTGATCACGATCCGCTGAACCTCGGGCTCGAGCACTGCGTCGAGGAACGCGCCGAATCCCGCCGTCAGTAGCCCGATCGCGTCGGTGGCCTGCCCAGCCGCCTGCAGAGACGCCTCCATCAGGTCGGCGTGGACCTGCTCGAAGACCGACTCGAACACAGCAGCTTTGGTCGGGAAGTGGTGGTAGAGCGCACCAGTAGTGACGCGAGCCTCACGGGCGATGTCTTCGACTGAGGTAGCGGCGAATCCGCGAGTTCCGAACAGCCGCCGGCCGGCCGTCACCAGTGCGGCCCTGGTCTGCGCCACTTGCTCCGCGCGCAGCGAAGCCTGCGGAGCTGACGCAGGCGGACGCTGCGAACCTTCGGTCATCCCCACTGTCTAGCTCATAGAGCGGCCTTGTGCACAGCGGCACACGGTGACATAGTAACGCTATCTACAGAAGCAACAATATCTTACGGAGGACAAGAATGCTTCAGGTCACTGACGCGATCAGAGCCGACCGCGCTGCGCTCATCAGCATCTGCAGCGGTCTTACCGCCGAGCAGTGGCAGGCACCGTCGGGGTGCGCCGGGTGGACCGTGCAGGACCTGGTTACGCATCTGGGCAACCTGTTCTGGCTGGTCGTCGACGGCGCGCACCTTCCCGATACCGGCGGTGTCCCGACAGAGCGCGCCCAGGAAATCGGCGTCGAGGCAAGGCGCGGCATGACCGCGGCCGACGTGCTGGCTGACTACGAGAAGGTCAGCGAAGCCGGCCTGACCAGGCTGGCCGAGCTGGCTGCCCTGGATGCCGAACTGCCGCTCGGCGAGGACTTCGGCACCTACTCCACGCGGGTGCTCCCGTGCGCCTACGTATTCGACCACTACACCCACATCAGGGCGGACCTGTTCGCCCCGCGCGGTCCGCTGGCCGGCGCGCCGCCACCGTCCGATGAGCTGCGGGTCGTGCCCACCCTGGACTGGATCGAGGCGGCGCTGCCGCAGCAGAACCGCTCCGCCGCCGGCCTGTGCACGCTCGAGATCCAGGTCACCGGCACCGGAGCGCGACAGATCACGTTCGGTACCGGTCAGCCGGCGGCGACGATCTGCTCCGACGCTCCCGCACTGGTTCGCTGGATCACCGGGCGCGGTGACTGGGCAGATCTCGGGGCCGCAGTAGCGGGCGACGAGCAGGCGCTGGCGGTAGCCCGGACGCTCAAGGTGTTCTGAACCCGGCCGAGGGTAATCAGGCGGCGGGGCCAGCGCGCGCCGGCGGTGTCCGTAGGCTGTTGGCCATGGTGCCAGCCAGGCCGCAATCTCCGACACCGCCGCGCGTGCTTGCCATCGCGGGTTCTGACTCCGGCGGGGGCGCCGGCATCCAGGCCGACCTGAAGACGATGCTGGCGCTCGGTGTCCATGGCATGACCGTCATCTGCGCCGTAACCGCGCAGAATTCGGTCGGTGTCCAGGGGTACTGGGAGCTGCCGCCCGAGGCTGTGCGGGCTCAGCTCGACTCAGTGCTCGGCGACATCGGCGCGCAGGCGATTAAGACCGGCATGCTGGCATCGGCGGAACTGGTGGCCACCGTGTGCGACGCGCTTGCCGACGTCGCCGCGCCGGTCGTGGTCGATCCGGTGGCAATCTCCAAACACGGCGACAGGCTGCTGTCGGAGGGCGCCATCGAGATGATCAGAGACCGGCTGCTGCCGCTGGCTACGGCAGTCACGCCGAACCTGCTGGAAGCCGAGTTGCTCACTGGCAGGAAGATCGCAGGGCCGGCGGAGATGCTCGAGGCCGCCAAGATGATCAATGCGATGGGGCCGCAGTGGGTGCTGGTGAAGGGCGGCCATCTTCCCGGCAGGCCAGTCGACCTGCTCTACGGCGGGGCCGAGGTGATCCGGTTTCCCGCCGAGCGGATCGCGACCGAGCACACCCATGGCACTGGCTGTACGTTCGCATCGGCCATAGCGTCCAGGCTCGCGCTGGGCGACGAGGTGCCGACTGCGGTCAAGGCGGCCAAGGATTACGTGACCGGCGCGATCTCTGCCGGGTTTCCGCTCGGGGCGGGCATCGGGCCGGTTGATCACGGCTGGCAGCTCCGGACAGGCGCGCTGGCGCGTCGCTAGCGTCCGGGGGGACAGCGAAAAGCCCCGGCTCAGCGCCGGGGCTTCGTGAGCAAGACCTGCCCTAGCGGGTGACCTTGCCCGCTTTGATGCAGGAAGTGCAGACGTTCAGCCGGCGCGGCGTCTTGCCGACCATAGCGCGCACGCGCTGAATGTTCGGGTTCCAGCGACGCGGGGTGCGGCGGTGCGAGTGCGACACGTTGTTGCCGAAGCCCGGCCCCTTGCCGCACACATCGCAGACGGAAGCCACGGGATTGCTCCAGTTCGGGAGATGATCAGACGGGTTCCCGGCAGGCGTACGCCTAACCAGTGCAGGAAGGATATCCGACGAAGCGGGTGGCATGCGACTCGGACCCTAATGCCGCCTGCTGCGGCCTATCCTGGCGACGTGGCGATCGCGACAAGGCTAGGGCCCGTGTGGCTGGTGCCCGTGGGGCCGGCGCCCGCGCCCCGATCCAGAGTCACTGGAACTTGGTGGCGACATGGCTGTCGCCGCTGACCCGCTGCGACTGGTCGTCGGCGACAAGGCCGCCAAGCGGCTGGCGTCGGTTTTTGACCTGCACACCGTCGGCGACCTGCTTGGCTACTACCCGCGCCGGTACGACAAGCGGGGCGAGCTCACCGACCTGGCCGGGCTGCGGGACGGCGACTACGTGACGGTCCAGGCCGAGGTGGCCAGCTCGTCCGTCAGGAAGATGAACAACCGGCGGGGCACGATCTTCGAGGCGGTCGTAACCGACGGCCACGGCAAGCTGACGCTGACCTTCTTCGGTCACGGCCGGCAGGACTTCCGGGAACGTCAGCTGAGCCCTGGAGTCCGGGGCCTGTTCTCCGGTCAGGTATCCAGCTTCCGCGGCAAGCGCCAGCTCACCCATCCGGAGTACGAGCTCCTCGGCGATGGCAGCCCGGGTGCGCGCGCCGAGGAGTATGCCAACGAGCTGATCCCGGTCTACCGGGCCAGTGCGCAGCTGCAGTCCTGGCGGATCGCCGATGCGGTTCGCGTAGTGCTCGACGTGCTCGACGTGCCCGGCGATCCGCTGCCAGCTGACCTGCGTCGTCGCCATGGCTTGTGCGGTTACGCAGACGCGCTGCGTGGCATCCACCGGCCGGTCGACCAGGCGGACGTCGCGAGGGCACGCCAGCGGCTGAAGTGGGATGAGGCCTTCACCCTGCAGGTACTGCTCGCCCAGCGCAGGCTCGCCGCCACCAGTTACAGCGCCCTGCCGCGGCCGGTGGTGGACGGCGGGCTGCTAGCCGAATTCGACGGCATGATGCCGTTCGAGCTGACCGCCGGGCAGCGGCAAGCCGGCCAGGTCATCGCCGCGGACCTGGCATGCGACCATCCGATGCACCGCCTACTGCAGGGAGAGGTCGGCTCCGGCAAGACGATCATCGCGGTGCGCGCGATGCTTCAGGTGGTCGATGCGGCCGGCCAGGCCGCCTTGCTGGCGCCCACTGAGGTGCTTGCGCAGCAGCACTTCCGGTCGATCTCCAGCCTGCTCGGGCCGCTGGGCATGGCCGGTCAGCTGGGCGGCGCAGAGCACGCGACCAGGCTCACGCTGATCACCGGGTCGCTGGGGGCGGCGGCCCGGCGCAAGGCTTTGCTCGAGGCCGCCTCCGGCGAAGCGGGCATCATCATCGGCACGCATGCGCTGCTTGAGGACCGGGTTCAGTTCGCCGACCTCGGCCTGGTCGTCATCGACGAGCAGCATCGCTTCGGGGTAGAGCAGCGCGACGCGCTCCGCGACAAAGCTGGCGACGGCAGGCCGCACATGCTGGTGATGACCGCGACGCCGATCCCGCGAACGGTCGCCATGACGGTCTTCGGTGATCTGGACGTGTCCACGCTGACCGAGTTGCCGGCCGGCCGGTCACCGATCAGTACCCACGTCGTGCCGGTGGCCGAGCGCCCGCACTATCTGACCAGGACGTGGGAGCGGATCAGAGAGGAAGTCGGCCGCGGCCGGCAGGCCTATGTGGTCTGCCCGCGAATCGGCGGCGACGAAGCCGGCCTGGCGGGAGACGAGGTTGCCGGGCCCGTGGCAGCGGGTTCGGGGCTGGCTGGTTCCGGGTCGAGCGGGGCCAGGGCGGCCGGAGCCAGTCAGGACGGGCTGTTCGAGGAGCCTGAGCCGGGACCGTCGCGGCCGCCGATCGCGGTGCTCGACCTGGCGGCTGAGCTGGGCGCCGGCCCGCTGGCGGGGCTGCGGCTGGGGATCCTGCACGGCCGCCTGCCGGCGGACGAGAAGGACAAGGTGATGCTCGCCTTCGCCGACGGGCTGGTGGACGTGCTCATCACCACGACCGTCATCGAGGTCGGCGTGGACGTGCCCAATGCCGTGGTGATGGTGGTCATGGACGCGGACCGCTTCGGCGTCTCGCAGCTGCACCAGCTGCGCGGGCGGGTCGGGCGCGGCGCCGACCCCGGCCTGTGCCTGCTCGTCACCGAGGCGCCGGAAGCCGCGCCGGCCCGCGAGCGACTCGACGCGGTCGCGGACACCGCGGACGGCTTCGCTCTCTCCCGGATCGACCTGGAGCAGCGGCGAGAGGGCGACGTGCTCGGTACGGCACAGGCCGGCCGCAGGTCCAGCCTGAAGCTCCTGCGGCTGCTCCGCGATGAGGACCTGATCGGCCAGGCACGCGAGGAGGCGGTCAAGGTCGTTGACGCCGACCCGGCGCTGGCTGACCAGCCTGCCTTGGCCGAGGCCGTGCGGGAATTGGTTGACGCCGAGCAAACCACGTTCCTGGAAAAAGCATGATCAGGCCAGGACGCAGCCGCGGACGGTCGGCTAGCTCGTGACCAGGATCATCGCCGGGCAGGCTGGCGGCCGCCGGCTCGCGACTGCGGCGGGCCGGAGCACCAGGCCGACCAGCGACCGCACCAGGGAAGGGCTGTTCGCGACCGTGACCGCCATCCGCGGCGAGCTGGCCGGAGCAGCCGTGCTTGACCTCTACGCGGGCTCGGGCGCAGTCGGGCTTGAGGCCCTCTCCCGCGGCGCTGCCGACGTCCTGCTCGTCGAGGCGGACAGCCGGGCTGCGCGGGTGATCACGAATAACATCGCCGTCGTCGGCTTGCCAGGGGCCCGGCTGGCCACCGGCAAGGTGGACCGGCTGCTCGCCCGCGGACCGGACGACGGCACGCCGCCGCGGGACTTCGTATTCGCCGATCCGCCGTACGCGGTCACCGACGACGAGCTGACGCGGATGCTGACGGTACTGGCCGACCGTGACTGGCTGGCGCCCGGCGCACTCGTCGTCCTAGAGCGGGCAACCCGGTCCGGCGCGCCAACCTGGCCGGCAGGGTACGAAACTGACCGATCCAGGCGATACGGTGAGGCGACGCTCTGGTACGGTCTCGCCGCAGGCGCGCAGCCTGCTGCGACATCCCGACGGGAGAGTGAACCCGAGTGCGGCGAGTAGTCTGCCCAGGCTCTTTCGATCCGGTGACCAACGGGCACCTCGACATCATTTCGCGCGCAGCGCAGCTGTACGACGAGGTCGTCGTCGCCGTAGCGCAGAATCCGAGCAAGACAACGCTGTTCACGGCAGCCGAGCGAGTCGAGCTCATCCGGGAGGCGACGAAGCGGTACGACAACGTGCGCGTCGACCGGTTCGAGGGCCTGACCGTCGATTTCTGCCGCGACAACGACATTTCCGCCATCGTCAAGGGCCTGCGGGCGGTCACCGACTTCGACTACGAGATGCAGATGGCGCAGATGAACTACAACCAGGCCGGCGTCGAGACGCTGTTCATGACGACGAACCCGCTGTACGCGTTTCTGTCGTCCAGCCTGGTGAAGGATTTCGCTAAGTTCGGCGGGGATGTCAGCGGGCTGGTCCCGGCTAATGTGCTTGAACGGCTGAACAGCCGCCTCGCGGAGTCCTGACCAGCAGCGGGGATCGGCCGCCAAGTTGGGTTCGCAAGCGACCAGCCGGTAATATTGACAGACACCTTGCCACTACTGCAACCTGCCATGCCACCAAGCTCACCCGACAGCCATGCCACATACCTCGACCAAGCACTCCAAGGGCCCGGATCTGCGTAACCCGCTGGTTTTCGATACCAGGGATCTCGCGCCCGGAGCTGCGCGTACCCTGACCCGGAAGGTTCCGGCGCCTGAGCACATGGGCGTGGAACTGGCCAGGGTTCCGGCTGGCGCCGAGCTTGGCCTTGAGATCCAGCTCGAGGGTGTCACCGAGGGAGTGCTGGTGACGGCAACGGTGACCGGACCGCTTACCGGCGAGTGCGCGCGCTGCCTCGAGGCATTCAGCACGGAATTCAAGGTACGGTTCCAGGAGCTATTCGTACTGGCCGCGGACGCCGAGCGGGCTGACGGCGCGGAGGCGGACGACAGCTACGTGCTAGACGGCAGCGGGCTACTCGACCTTGAGCCCGCGGTGCGCGACGCGATTGTGCTTGAGCTTCCGCTCTCGCCGCTGTGCGAGGAGGGCTGCCAGGGCCTCTGCGTCGAGTGCGGCGTCCGGCTGGCTGACGCCGAGCCGGGCCACACGCACGAGCAGCGCGGCACGCTGTGGGCAGCGCTGAAGGACTTTCGGGCGGAACAGCCGGACGGCGACCAGCCGGCCAGCGGGCCGTCCGAGGAAGCAGTACCGGACGGGAATGCCGGGCCGGCGATGACGACACACCGGACGGATGCCGTGCCGGATCAGCTGAAGGAGCAGTGACGTGGCAGTACCCAAGCGCAAGATGTCCCGCAGCAACACCAGGTCGCGGCGGGCGCAGTGGAAGGCGACGGCGCCGCAGCTCATGGCCTGCCCGAACTGCCGCGAGCCAAAGCTTCCGCACATCGCCTGCCCGACATGCGGTACCTACAACAGGCGTCAGGTCATCACACCTTCCTGACAAGCGGCTACGGCACGGCGCGAGTACAGCCAGGCGCGGCGGACACGAGGCGCTGCGGGAGGAGCGCTGCGGGAAGGGAAGGGCTGGTGACTGACTCACCTGCTGACAAGGCGGCCGTAACTGAGCGGCCGTCCGGTCCGGTCGGCCTGAACGAGGGCCTGCTGAGGGCGCTGCAGGTGTCGATCCGGGCTGAACTGCTCGAGCGGGCACTCATGCACCGGTCTTTCGCCTATGAGAACGGCGGGCTTCCGACCAACGAGCGGCTGGAGTTCCTCGGCGACTCCGTGCTCGGCCTGATCGTGACGGATACGCTCTTCCGTTCCTACCCGGACCTGCCGGAAGGCCAGCTCGCCAAGCTGCGCGCCGCGGTGGTCAACATGCGGGCGCTGGCTGGTGTCGCCCGCGGCCTGGACTTGGGCGCCTACGTCCGGCTCGGGAAGGGCGAGGAAGGCACTGGCGGCCGGGATAAGTCCTCGATCCTGGCCGACACGCTCGAGGCCGTGATCGGGGCTGTCTACCTGGATCGCGGCCTGGGCGCCGCGGACGAACTAGTGCACCGGCTGTTTGACCCGGTTATCGCCAGGTCAGCGCGCCTCGGCGCGGGGCTGGACTGGAAGACCTCGCTGCAGGAGCTGACAGCGGCGGAGATCCTCGGCGTACCCGAGTACCACGTCGAGGAGAGCGGGCCGGACCACCAGAAGTCCTTCCGGGCGTTCGTGCGGATTGGCGCGCAGACGTACGGCGAGGGCGAGGGCCGGTCCAAGAAGGAAGCCGAGCAGCAGGCGGCCGAGGCAGCCTGGAACGCTATCAGCGACGGTTTGTCCGGTGCCGCTCAGGCCGGGTCTTCGCAGCACAGTGAAGGTGCCGCCGACCAGCAAGGCGGGAACGCCGGATCAGCCGGCCAGTCCGGTAAGCACGGCCAGTCACAGCGGGGCTAGCGAGTGCCAGAACTGCCCGAGGTCGAGGTCGTCCGGCGCGGGCTCGAACAATTCGTGGTCGGCCGCCGGATCGAGACCGTCGAGGTTCTGCATCCGCGTGCAGTACGGCGGCACGAGGGCGGTGCTGCCGACTTCGCTGCGCGGCTGACCGGCCAGACGATCGATGGCGCCCGGCGCCGGGGCAAGTACCTGTGGTTGCCGGCCGGCGATGACGCGCTGGTCGCCCACCTCGGCATGAGCGGTCAACTGCTGGTCGGGTCGGCGGATGCGCCGTTGTCGCCGCACGTCCGGGTTCGGTTCAGTTTTGCCGACGGCGGGTCTGACTTGCGCTTCACCGATCAGCGCACGTTCGGGCACCTGCTGGTATCGGCGGACGGGGCGCAGTTGCCGTCGGTGATCGCCCATATCGCGCCGGACCCGCTTGAGGAAGCTTTCGACCTGGCGCGGCTGACCGTCCGGATGCGGGCCAGGAAGACGGGCGTCAAGCGCGCCTTGCTCGACCAGTCGCTGGTGAGCGGCATCGGCAACATTTACGCCGATGAGTCGTTGTGGCGGGTCAAGCTGCACTGGGCGCGGGCTACCGACCGCCTGCGGCCTGGCCAGATCGCTGACCTGATGGCCGCCGTGGTCGACGTATTCGGCGAGGCGCTGAAGGACGGCGGCACCAGTTTCGACAGCCTGTACGTCGATGTCAACGGTGAGAGCGGGTACTTCGACCGGTCACTGAACGTCTACGGCCGGGCCGGTGAGCCGTGCCCTCGCTGCGGGGCCTTGATTCGCCGCGACCCGTTCATGAACCGGTCGTCGTACAGCTGCCCGGTCTGTCAGCCGCGACCGCGGAATGGCCGTTGGTGACGAAGATGACCGAGATGACGGCGGTGCGCCTGGTGGCCTGGGTCGAAGGCCGGGTGCAGGGCGTTGGTTTCCGCTGGTGGGTGCGGTCGCGGGCGCTCGAGCTCGGCCTGGTCGGCTTCGCCGAGAACCTGGCAGACGGCCGGGTGAAGGTAGTCGCCGAAGGCTCCAGCGCTCGCTGCCAGGACCTGCTGGCGTTGCTCGCCGACGGGACGGCCAGTGCAGACGCGGCACCCGGCCTCCCCTGGCCGGGCCGGGCACGCCGGCCAGGCCGGGTGACCAGAGTGGCGCACCGGTGGGCCGACGCGGCTGGTGATATGTCCGGCTTCACGGAGCGATGATCGCCGACCGGGGCGCGGCAAACGACTTTGTATTCAGACAGGACTTCACGAGCGCCCGTATGGTATTTTTCGGGCGAACAGGTGCCGTTCACGACGCGGAGTCGAGCGGCGCTGGGCCGGTGACTTGCCTTTGCCGGTCACACTCCAGGCGTCTGGATTAGGGCCGTGACCTGCGGGATCGCCAAACTTGACCGAACACACTTGACGGTGGGACCATAGCAATGTTAACCAGCGCGTAGCGATGTCCGGTTTCTGCTGTCCGGCGTCTGCGCGCATGCCCACTCTGGTCACTCAGTGTGGAGGACCCTACACAATGGCAAAGGCTCTACTAGGCCACGTCGGCGGTCCGGATCCGCGCATGGTCTCAGAGATGCGCCGGTTGCAGCAACGAGTACGTGACCTGGAGGCTGAGCTTGCTCGGCTCCAGGACGAGAACGATGTGCTCGTTGCTTCTGTCGGCAATGACCTGCTGATCCCGGTTCGCGAGCCTGCGCTCACCTGACAGAGCGCCAGGGGCCAACCGACGGCGAGGGACGCTGATGAGGCGTCCCTCTTCGGCTGTCTGGGGAGTCTTCGCCGCGACGGGCGCTCGCCTGAGCCTGCGGGCACGTGTGTTTAGCGGCCAACTCCGCGCAAACTGGAACTGTCGAGCGGTTGACTGCGCGAGGTCACGGCTACGTCGGGGTAGTGTGCCAACGATGGTGGCCGCCCGGCATCGCGTCGGTCACGCCCGTGCGGCCAACGGCTGGGGAGGAGTCGGCAGGTGTACCTGAAGACCCTGACCCTGCGCGGATTCAAGTCGTTCGCGTCTGCTACCTCGATGCGGTTCGAGCCGGGGATAACCTGCATCGTTGGTCCGAACGGCTCGGGCAAGTCCAACGTGGTCGACGCGTTCTCCTGGGTGATGGGCGAGCAGGGCGTCAAGCCGCTGCGCGGCGGGAAGATGGAAGACGTTGTCTTCGCCGGCACCGCGGGCCGGCCGGCTCTCGGCCGCGCCGAGGTGACCCTGACCATCGACAACAGTGACGGCGCGCTCCCGATCGAGTACTCGGAAGTGACGATCAGCCGGCTGCTGTTCAGGTCCGGCCAGAGCGAGTACGCCATCAACGGTGATCAGTGCCGCCTGCTCGACATTGCCGAGCTGCTGTCCGACACCGGCCTCGGCCGGGAAATGCACGTGATCGTGGGCCAGGGGCAGCTGGACGAGGTACTCAACGCCGGCCCGGACGCGCGCCGAGCGCTGATCGAGGAAGCGGCCGGCGTGCTGAAGCACCGCCGCCGCAAGGAGAAGGCCGTCCGCAAGCTCGATGCCATGCAGGCGAACCTGACCAGGCTCGTAGACCTGACCGGCGAGCTTGGACGCCGGCTGAAACCGCTGGGCAGGCAGGCGGAGATCGCTCGCAAGGCGGCGGTGATCCAGGCTGACCTGCGCGACGCTCGGCTGCGGCTGCTTGCCGACGACTACACGACCGCGTCGGCGGAGCTGGCTCAAGACCAGACCGACGAGGCCGCTGCCGCGGAACTGCGGGTGCGGCTGGAGACCACCCTTACGCAGGCCAGGGAAGCCGAGGCGGCCCTTGAGGCGGCCGAGCAGCAGCACGCTCCGCGGCTGGCTGCGGCGCACGATGCGTTCTTCGCGCTGTCCGGCCTGGCCGAGCGAATGCGCGGCGCGGCGACCCTGGCTTCGGAGCGGCACCGGAACCTGTCGGCGCCCGAGCCGCAGCGGGCTGGGCGCGATCCGGAAGAGCTCGAGGCTGAAGCGGCTGAGCTGCGCACGCAGGAGCAGGAACTGGCTGATCGGCTTTCTGCGGCCCGTCAGCAGCTGGGCATCGCGATAACGGACCGGACCAAGGCCGAGAACGCGCTCGCCGAGAACGAGCGCCGGCTCGCCGCAGACGCCAAGGCTGCTGCTCAGCGCGCCGAGCAGCTAGCCCGGTTGCGAGGCCAGGCCGAGGCCGCCGCTAGCCGGGCCGCGGCGGCGCAGGACGAAGCCGGGCGGCTGGCCGAAGCGCTCGCCCAGGCCAAGGCCAGGGCCGAGCAAGCGCAGGTCGAATACGCCGCGCTGCAGGACCTGGTATCCGGCCGGGAACAAGGCCGGGCTGACCTGATGACCAGCCGCGAGCGGGCAGCGGCGGCGCTCACGACCGCGTCGGCGACGGTGAGCCAGTTCCGCTCGGCCGAGCACGCCGCCAGCGATCAGCGCTCGGCGCTGCGAGCCAGGTCCCAGGCGCTGACTGAAGCCGTCATCAGCGGAGCCGATGCGTCCGGCGTGCTGCTGGCTAAGCCGGGCACGTTCAGCGGCGTGCTCGGGCCGCTCGCACAGCTGCTGACCGTCGCCGACGGCGCCCAGGAAGCGATCGCCGCCGCCCTCGGTGCGGCGGCGGGCTCAGTGGTCGTGGCCGGCCTGGACGCTGCGGTCGACATCCTGACCGCGCTGCGAAGCCAGGACGCCGGGCGAGCCGGGCTGGTCATCGCGTCGGAGGCCGATCAGGTCCACAACGCAGGTTCGGCAACCAACGGTGCAGCAAACAACGGTGCGGCAAACAACGGTGCCCAGCGGTCGCAACCAGACATCAGCAGGCTGTCGGCCGAGAGCGGCGTCGAGCACGTTTCCGCCGCGATTGATCTTGTTAGCGGTCCGGCCGAACTCAGCGGCGCCGTCGCCGAGTTGCTCGGCAACGTCGTTATCGTGCCGAGCCTGGCCGACGGACTGAAGGTGCTGCGGGCCGATTCGCGGCTCAGGGTGGTCACCTCCGACGGCGACATGCTCGGCACGCACTGGGCCCGCGGCGGGTCGGCCGCTGAGCGGAGCCTGCTCAGCCTGCGCGCGGCTGCCAGTGAGGCAACGTCGTTGCTGGGCGACGCTGAGGCAAGCTGCCAGCGAGCTGAGCGGCAGCTCGCAGCGGCGCTGGAGGAAGAGGACCAGGCCCGGCAGGTGCTCGCCGAGGCGGCCGCGGGGCTTCAGCAGTCGGATGCGGCAGCGGCGGAAACGTCCGGGAAGCTCGGCTCGCTTGCGGGGCGGGCCAGAGCGGCCAGGGATGAGGTTGGCCGGCTGACGGCCGCTATCGGCGCTGCGGAGAAGTCGCGCCAGCACAGCCTGGCACAGGCCGCCGAGGCGGAAGCGCGGCTGGCCGAGCACACACAGCAATCACAGCGAGCTGGCCAGGATGGAGCTGGCCGCGACGGGGCCGGCGAGGACGGGCTTAGCGAGGACCGTACTAGCCAGGACGGGGCCGGGCCGGGTTCCGAGGGCCCCATCACCGCTAATACTGCCGAGCCCGCCAGCCGGCAGCAGCTCGCCGACGCTGCGGTAGCCGCGCGGGCCGCCGAGATGGAAGCCCGGCTCGAGGTCCGTACCGTCGAGGAGCGGCAGCGGGCGATCTCCGGACGGGCTGACTCGCTCGCCGCGGCTGCGGTGGCCGAGCGCCAGGCGGCAGCCCGCGCGCTGGCCAGGGCGGAGCGGCGGGCGGCGGGCGCACTGGTCGCTAGTGCCGTCGCCGAGGGTGCCAGGATCACGCTGGCCAGGATCCAGGAATCCAGCGCGGCCGCTGATGCCGACCGCCAGCAAGCCGAGGAAGCGCACAAGGGCCGCGACGGCGAGCTTAAGGCTGTCCGGGCCAGGATCAGGGACGCGTCGGAGGAACTTGAGAAGGTCGTTGAGAGCGCGCACGGCGCGCAGATCGCCCGCACCACTAAACAGCTGCAGCTGGAGCAGATCGCAGCACGGGCGCTGGAGGAGTTCGCTACCGAGGCCGACGTGCTGGTGGCCGAGTACGGACCGGATGTCATGGTGCCCGGCGCGGACGAGGGCAAGCTCGCGACTGCCTACGACCGCGAGGAGCAGGAGCGGCGGGCCCAGCACGCGCAGCGGCAGCTCGACCAGCTCGGAAAGGTGAACCCGCTGGCGCTTGAGGAATTCGCGGCCCTGGAAGAGCGGCACGCTTTCCTGGTGGCGCAGCTGGAGGACCTCAAGAAGACCCGCCGGGATCTCCTCACGGTGATCAGAGAAGTCGACGAGCGGGTCCAGCAAGTGTTCAGCTCCGCCTATGCCGACGTCGCCGAAGAGTTCTCCTCGATCATCGCCAGGCTGTTTCCGGGTGGCGACGGCAGGCTCGTGCTGACCGATCCGGATGACATGCTGGCCACGGGAATCGACATCGAGGCACGGCCGCCTGGCAAGAAGGTCAAACGGCTCTCGCTGCTGTCCGGTGGCGAGCGCTCGCTCACGGCGATCGCATTCCTGGTGGCGATCTTCAGGGCCCGGCCCTCGCCGTTCTACGTCCTGGACGAGGTCGAGGCGGCACTCGATGACACCAACTTGCAGCGGCTGCTGGAGATCCTGGCCGAGTTGCGGGACGTTTCCCAGCTCATCATCGTGACTCACCAGAAGCGGACCATGGAGGTCGCTGACACGCTGTACGGGATCAGCATGCGCGGCGACGGCGTTTCTACCGTGATCAGCCAGCGGCTGCGCGAGCGCGAGTCCGCCGAGCAGGCCTGACCGGGTGTTACCCGGCGCTACCGGGCGCCGGCAAGCGGTTCACCCAGAGGCCGGCCGGCCAGCGTGCCTGGTTACCGGCCGCGGTCTGTCAGACTGGTTGCGCCATGGTTGAAGACATCGTCATTGCTGTCATCGCCGCTGTAGTCGTGGGCGGCGGCACCGCGGGCCTGGTCCCGTACGTCAGGTCGCGCCGGCGGTCGCTGCCGCCTGGCGACCAATCCAGGCCTGGCGGTGCCGGCCAGCTCAGCCAAGGCGGAACCGAGTCCGGTGCTGCCGGGACGGCGACGCTCGCACCGCCCGAGCCAGGCGGGCCCGTCGCGCCGCCGGACACTACCGCGCCGCCAGAGCAGCCGCCGAGCCGCGTCGTAGAGAAACCGCCGCCGTCGGCCGGGCGGCTCAGCCGGCTGCGCGGCAGGCTTGCGAGGTCGCACTCGGCGATCGGCTCGGTACTGCTGAACCTGATCTCCTCGGGCAGGCTGGACGAGCAGGCGTGGGAGGAGATCGAAGACACGCTGATTACCGCCGACATGGGCGTCGGCCCGGCCAGGGAACTGGTCGAGGAGCTCAAGACCGAGGTCAAGGTCGCGGGCACGACTGAGCCGGCCGCGGTCCGTGAGATGCTGCGAACCGACCTGATCTCCATGATCAACCCGGACATGGACCGGACGCTGCACCTGGCCAGGCACGGCGACCGGCCGTCGGTGGTCCTCGTGGTCGGCGTCAACGGCACCGGTAAGACCACGACCTGCGGCAAGCTCGGCAGGCTGCTCGTCGGTGACGGCAAGACGGTCGTGCTGGGCGCCGCGGACACGTTCCGCGCCGCTGCCGCGGACCAGTTGCAAACCTGGGGCGACCGGGTCGGCGCGCAAGTGGTCCGGTCAGACCGCGAGGCCGCTGACCCGGCCAGCGTCGCCTTCGAGGCCGTCAACGTCGGCATTCAGGAGGGCGCGGACAGCGTCATCGTGGACACGGCAGGCCGCCTGCACACCAAGACCGGGCTGATGGACGAGCTTGGCAAGATCAAGCGGGTGATCGAGAAGCACGGCTCAGTTGACGAGGTGCTGCTCGTGCTCGACGCGACGACCGGCCAGAACGGGCTGCGGCAGGCCCGCGTGTTCGCGGAGGTAGTCGACATCACCGGAATCATCCTCACCAAGCTGGACGGGACGGCAAGGGGCGGGATCGTCATCCAGGTCCAGCGGGAGCTCGGCGTTCCGGTCAAGCTCGTCGGCCTCGGTGAGGGTCCCGACGATCTTGCATTCTTTGATCCTGAGGTTTTCGTAGACGCGGTGCTGGGTGACTAACCGGTCATAGGGACGGCCGCGTCCTCGTGACGGTAGAAGTTAGGCGAGGCATCGAAGTTCGCGTAGTACCGGTGGAATACCGGCGTCGTTGATGCGGCCGCAGGCGGAACGATCCAGGACCAGTCGGCCGGGCACGCCCGGCCGCTGC
Source organism: Streptosporangiaceae bacterium (assembly GCA_036488155.1). GTDB lineage: Bacteria > Actinomycetota > Actinomycetes > Streptosporangiales > Streptosporangiaceae > JAJYUU01. The sequence continues at coordinate 24,803 of DASXIA010000504.1, forward strand.
GCTCCTCGATCTCCAGGTGCTTCAGGAAGCGGACTGACTCGGTGTGGTGGTCGGTGATCGTCACCCCGGCGCTGCTGAACGAGTGCAGGACGGCGACGTTCAGCTCAGTGACAGCGCGGTCCTTCCACAGCGTGCGGTCATCGTTGCTGTTCAGGCCCATCCGGTTCGCGATCGCCGGCAGCTGGTTGTAGCGCGCCGCATCACCCAGGTCGCGAGACCCGATCTCGGTGCACATGTACCAGCCGTTGAACGGCGCGGCCGGGTAACAGATGCCGCCCGCCTCAAGTCGCATGTCGCTGATCACCGGGACCGCGTACCAGCGCAGTCCGAGTTCGGCGAACCAGCTGTAGTCCGGGTACCGCAGCGGCACCTCGAGAACGGCGTCGGCGGGTACCTCATGCCAGGTCGGCCCGGCGCCGGCTGGCTCGACGATCAATGGCAGCACATCGAAGCGTCCCCGCGGGCCGCGGGGACGCCAGCCTAACTCTTGCGCTAGCCGGGTGATCTTGAGGCTGGCCGGATCGCCGACAGGCTCGCCCTCGCCCCCGGAGTAGCCGGCGTACCGGACGAGCTGCGAGTTGAGTATGCGCGGGCCGGGCTGGCCGGGTGAATCCGGAGCGAAGACGGTGATCAGCGGCCTGATCCGGCCGCCGTTGGTCGCGGCGCGCAGGTGGGCGAATGACTCGGCCGCGATCTGTGCCGCAGTGGACATCTCGCGGCGGTCCCTGACACGCAGGCTGCGCCAGTACAGCCGGCCGATGCAGCGCGCGCTGTTGCGCCAGGCAACCCTGGCGGCGAAAGTCAGCTCCGCTGTGGTGTGCCGGTAGGTGCCGCCCGACTCGATCTCCCGGCGTACCTGGCGCATGCGCTTGCTCAGTGATCCGGCTCCGGGATTCTCCGCGTGGAACAGAGCGAGGAATCTCCCGGCCTGGGCTAACAGGTCAGGGCCGCGTGGCGCCGGTAACTCGCGACGCCGCTGGCCCGCCCCCACAGCAACCTCCGTGTGGCAGCTTGTCAGAAAATCTCAACATCAATGACGTTACGTTCCATTCTTGCCGTGAACAAGATGCAATTGCCTGCTGCATTTTCGCCGGTCCGCGGCGAGCTGGCCGGAGCCGAGCTTCGTCCTGGAAAGGTTCCTGGCCGCTACCCGATAGCCTTGGTCTAGCAAACGGGTCTTCTAGGAGGACGGCAGCCCCACGTGTTCGAGACACTTTCCGATCGGCTCAACCAGGTTTTCTCCTCGCTGCGCGGGCGGGGACGGCTGTCGCCGGCTGATATCGACGCCACCTGCCGGGAGATCAGGATCGCGCTGCTTGAGGCCGACGTCGCGCTGCCCGTCGTCCGCGAGTTCATGGCCAAGGTCCGGGAACGAGCGGGCGGGGCCGAGGTCTCCGAAGCCCTGAACCCCGCCCAGCAGGTCATCAAGATCGTTAATGAGGAACTGGTCGCGATCCTGGGCGGCGAGGCAAGGCGCCTGAGGTTCGCCAAGGTTCCGCCGACCGTGATCATGCTGGCCGGCCTGCAGGGCTCGGGTAAGACCACGCTGGCCGCGAAGCTCGCGGTCTGGCTGAAGTCCCAGCACAACACGCCGCTCCTCGTCGCCGCCGACCTGCAACGCCCCAACGCCGTGGAGCAGTTGCAAGTGCTCGGCGAGCGGGCCGGAGTCCCGGTTTTTGCCCCGTTCCCTGGTAGTGGAATCGGTGATCCCATCCAGGCAGCGAGCCTGGGGATATCCGAGGCCGAGCACAAGCTCTACAACGTCGTCATCATCGACACAGCCGGCCGGCTGGGCATCGACGAGGAGATGATGCGGCAGGCCGCCGACATCAGGGACGCGGTCGATCCTGACGAGATCCTGTTCGTCGTCGACGCGATGATCGGTCAGGACGCAGTCCAGACCGCGCAGGCATTCCTGGCAGGAGTCGGCTACGACGGGGTGGTCCTGACCAAACTGGACGGCGACGCCCGCGGCGGCGCCGCCCTGTCGATTGCGCAACTCACCGGGAAACCGGTGATGTTTGCCTCGACGGGCGAGAAGCTTGAGGACTTCGACGTCTTCCACCCCGACCGGATGGCGTCCCGCATCCTTGATCTCGGCGATGTCCTGACGCTGATCGAGCAGGCTGAGCGCACCTTCGATCAGGACCAGGCCGCCACGATGGCGGGCAAGCTGGCCTCCGGCGAAGGCTTCACGCTGGAAGACTTCGTCGAGCAGCTGGCGATGGTGCGCAAGCTCGGCCCGATCGGCAACCTGCTCGGCATGCTGCCCGGCGCGGCCCAGAACCGGGAGGCGCTGAGCCAGATCGACGACAAGGACCTGGACCGGGCCGCGGCGATCGTGAGCTCGATGACGGTCGAGGAACGCCGCAACCCGAAGATCATCAACGGCTCGCGCCGCGCCAGGATCGCTGGCGGCTCGGGCGTGACGGTCGGCGAGGTCAACCAGCTCATCGTGCGGTTCCTCGAGGGCCAGAAGATGATGCGCCAGATGATGGGCAGCATGCCGGGCATGCCCGGAATGCGGCGGCAGTCCAAGTCCAAGGGCAAGGCGAAGAAAAAGGGCAAGGGCGGCGGCCGGCCCGTCGGCGCCGGCCGGGGCACCTCGCAGAGCGCTAAGCAGGCGCTCGAGCAACTGGCAGGCCTCGGCCAGGACGGTGCGGCCGTCGGCGGCAGAGGTGCTGGCGGCGGCATTGGCGCCGGCGCGGGCGGCAATGCCAGCCCGACTGCGCTGCCCGGCCTCAGCTCGCTGCCCGGCCTGGGCGGCGGTAAGAGCTCGGTCCAGCTGCCCGGGCAACCGGGTGGTTTCGGTGCACAACCGTCCAAGCTGCCCGCCGGTTTTCGCGGCCGGCCGTCCAAGAAGGACCGCTAGCTCTCTGCGCTGGGCTGGTGATTACGCTCAGGCCGACTCGTCTGGCAGAATGTGAGAACTATGCTCGGTCGCGCGAGGCCCTCTCGAACTCGCTGAGCCGGCACCATCTGGGCAGCCTGTCCCCGGTCCTCACCCGGGCGGCGACCTGCCCGACACCAAATTGCTGGGAGAGACCACAGCCGTGGCTGTCAAGATCAAGCTCAAGCGCCTGGGTAAGATCCGTGCGCCGTATTACCGGATCATCGTCGCCGACTCCCGTACGAAGCGAGATGGCCGCGCGATCGAGGAGATCGGTAAGTACCACCCGAAGGCCGAGCCGTCCTTCATCGAAGTCGACTCCGACCGTGCCCAGCACTGGCTGTCCGTCGGAGCGCAGCCGACTGACCCGGTTCGCAAGATCCTCGAGGTCACCGGCGACTGGCAGAAGTTCAAGGGCCTGCCAGGAGCCGAGGGTACTCTGCGGACTGCCGAACCGCGCGCCGACAAGAAGGCCGCGTTTGCCGCTGCGACCGCCGAGTCGCTGGCCGACAGCGGCGCCAAAGCGAAGCCCAGGGGCAAGGCGGCCGGTGGTAAGGCTGACAGCGGCAAGGGCGACGTCGGCAAGGCTGACACCGCGAAGGCTGACACCGCGAAGGCTGACACCGCGAAGGCCGATTCCGGCAAGGCCGATAGGGCGCCTGCGGCCGCCAAGTCAGCTGACGAGCCTGCCGCTGCCCAGCCTGCGACCGCTGATTCCGAGGCGGCCGCCGCTGCCGACGCGGCGGCGACGGCTAAGGCTGCCGCGGAGGCCCGCGCGGAGGCCGCTGCAGACGAGACCACGGGTGACGAAGCTGCCGGCGGCGGGGCCTGAGATGCTCGAAGAGGCCCTGGAGCATCTGGTCAAGGGCATCGTCGAGTACCCGGACGACGTCCAGGTAGGCAGCCGAGGCCTGCGTCGCGGGCGCGTGCTTGAAGTGCGCGTCCATCCCGACGACCTGGGCAAGGTCATCGGCCGCGGCGGCCGGACCGCCCGGGCGCTGCGGACAATCATCGGCTCGCTGGCGGGCAACAGTTACGTTCGCGTCGACCTGCTGGATGCCGACGAGGCACGCTAGCGGCTATGCAGCTCGTAGTCGGCCGGATCACCCGGCCGCACGGTGTCCGCGGTGAGCTCGCCGTCGAGGTCCGGACCGACGACCCCGAACTGCGGCTAGCCGCGGGCGCCGTCCTTGCCACGGATCCCGCGGCTGCCGGGCCACTGACCGTAGCCCGCACCCGGTGGCATTCTGGCAGGCTGCTCGTCGAGTTCGAGGGCTTCGGTGACCGGACTGCGGCGGACCAGCTACGTGGCGTCCTGCTCCTGGTCGATTCGGCAGATCTTGAGGACATTCCTGACCCGGACGAGTTCCGCGATCATCAGCTGATCGGCCTGGCTGTCCTGACGTTGGCCGGCGAGGATGTCGGCAAGGTCACCGACGTGCTGCATTACGGCCAGGATCTGCTGGTCGTCACCGGAAGCGGGGAACGCGCGGGCGCCGAGATCATGATCCCCTTCGTCTCAGCGATAGTCCCGGAGGTAGACCTGGCAGCCGGGGAACTGCGCGTCGCCCCGCCGCCTGGCTTGCTGAATCCGCAGGACGCTGTGTAGGGACGGCCCAGTGCAGATCGACATCATCACGATCTTCCCTGAGTACTTCGGGCCGCTGAGCGTCTCCTTGATCGGTAAGGCAGCGGAGCGGGGTGACATCAGCTTCACTGTGCACGACTTGCGGGGCTGGACGTATGACGTGCACCACACGGTGGACGATTCGCCGTTTGGCGGCGGGCCGGGCATGGTGATGAAACCGGAGCCGTGGGGGGATGCACTGGACTCGATCGCGCCTGCTGGCACCGACCCGCTGCTGGTGATCCCGACACCGGCCGGACTGCCGTTCCGCCAGCAGGATGCCGCCCGGTATGCGGCTGAGCCCTGGCTGATCTTCGCCTGCGGTCGATATGAAGGAATCGACGGCCGCGTCGCTGACGAGGCGCGGTCAAGGATGCGGGTGGAGGAAGTCAGCATCGGGGACTACGTGCTGGCGGGCGGCGAGCCCGCGGTGCTTGTCATGACTGAGGCGATCTGCAGGCTGCTGCCCGGTGTGCTCGGCAACGTCGAGTCTGCCGCGGACGACTCGTTCGGCTTCGGCGCCAGCTCGGCTCGGGCCGGATCGGAGGGCGCTGGTCTGGCGGGCCCCACGTCGTCGGGTGATCTGGCGGGCCCCAGGTCGTCGGGTGGCCCCATGGCGGGCCTCGTGGAGGGACCCGCATACACCCGGCCACGGGTCTGGCGAGACCGGCAGGTACCGCCGGTGCTGCTTTCTGGTGATCATGGGGCGATCGCCAGGTGGCGCCGGGACAGCGCGTTGCGCCGGACCGCCCAGAACCGGCCGGACCTAGTCTGGCGGCTTGTCTCAGCTGACCGGGCCAGGGCCGCTGGCCAGGACGCCTCCCAATCCCAGCCAGCCCAATCCCAGCCAGCACGGTCCCAACCGCCACAGACCCAGCTAGCGCAGGCTGGACAGCTGGACGAGCATGACCGGGCTGTGCTAGCTGAGGCTGGCTTTCCGGTTACCGCGGAAGATGTGGCACACTAAAAGGCACTGCCCCGCTGCTGGCTAAGTCGCCGTGGGGCTGCCGGGCGCCCCGCCTGGCGCACACACAGACCGATCCAGCGCGTTCGCAGGCGTGCGCTGATGACTATTGAGGAAACCGCAGCGATGCACACCGCGATTGCCGAGCTTGAGCAGGCCCAGGTCCGATCCGACATCCCCGATTTCCGGCCGGGTGACACCCTGAAGGTGCACGTTAACGTCAAGGAAGGAAACCGGTCGCGGATCCAGGTTTTCCAGGGCGTGGTGATCCGGCGGCAGGGCGGCGGCGCCCGCGAGACGTTCACCGTCCGCAAGGTCAGCTACGGCGTCGGCGTCGAGCGGACCTTCCCGGTGCACACGCCCGCGATCGACAAGATCGAGGTCGTTACCCGCGGGCGGGTCCGCCGGGCGAAGCTGTACTACCTGCGCTCGCTGCGCGGCAAGGCTGCCCGGATCCGGGAGCGCCGCGAGGCTACCCCGGTCAAGTAAGAAACGTCAGCCGCCTGTTCAGCCTGGCCGACTGCTGCCGCATTAGCCCGGCTTGGTGCTGCAGCCAGCAGGAATTCGCGGCCAGCCGAGGTGGCATGCGACCGCGTCCTCGCAAAGGTGACCTGAATGTCCGCTAGTGTCAGAGGGTCGCCGGGTGGTCAGCGGGGTGGCGTTCGACGGACGACTGCTTCGTCGGGGGGAAACGAATGATGCCGGTGGGCGGCGATCCGGATAGCGCCGCGGACTCCGCGGCGTCCGGAGCACAGCCTGAGCTTCCTGCTGAGCCCGGCGCTGGCACTCAGATCAACCCGGGCTGGAGACCAGGTCTCCGGTCGGCTGCTAGGCCAGGTCAGACCTTGCCAGCGGCTGGGCCGGATCCCGCGCCGCCGCCACCGGGCAACGGGGAATCGGCTAACGCTGCCGCAGCGGGAGCCGGGCGGAGGAAGGCGCAGTCGGGCAAGCAGCCGAACAGGCCGTTGATACGCGAACTACCGATACTGATAGTTGTCGCGCTCATCATCGCAATCGTGATCAAGACCTTCGTGGTCCAGGCGTTCGTCATACCGACCGGGTCCATGCAGGACACGCTCGAGATCAATGACAAGATCCTGGTGAACAAGCTCGTCTATCACTTCCGGCCAATCCATGCCGGGGACATCATCGTCTTTGACGGATCTGGCAGCTGGAACGCGCCTGTGCAGTCAACAGCGGCGCCGAATCCGCTGGCACGCGTCTACGACGACACCCTCCGCAAGCTGTTCGATTCGATCGGCGGACTGTTCGGCACCCCGATCGGTCAGACGGACTACGTCAAACGCGTCATCGGGGTGCCTGGTGATCACGTCATGTGCTGCAACGCCCAGGGCCTCATCACCGTGAACGGCGTGCCGCTGCACGAGCAGTCCTACCTGTTCCCCGGCGACCAGCCCAGCAGCCATCCGTATGGCATTCCCGGCCAGTTCAATGTCACCGTGCCGCCTGGTTACCTGTGGGTTCTCGGCGACCACAGGGGCATCTCTGACGACTCGCGCGGGCATGAGGCGGACCCCGGCGACGGCATGATCCCGGAAAAGATGGTTATCGGCCGGGCCTTCGTGATCGTCTGGCCCCCGAAACACTGGCGGGTCCTGCCGATCCCGGCTACGTTCCAGCAGTCTGGCATCACCAAGGCCAGCGGCTCAGCGGCTGGCGCTGCCCACAGCACTGGCGTGCCTGCGAGCCTCAGCGTTCGGCCGGAAAGGCCGTACCTGCCGGTGGCGGCCGGTTTCGCCGGTGCTCTCCCGCTGACCTGGCTGCGGCGCCGGGCGCTGGCCCGACGGTCCGGGGCCGGCCGGGTCGTGGCCAGCCGCGCACTGGCTCTCCTGGCTCTCCGTTCGCGGGCCGAACGGTAACTGGCCCCGCTCGCTGACAGGAGCACGACAAGCGCGCCACCTGCCCGCCGTCGGCGCGACCGTCGATAACGGCGGCTGCACCGGCGCCCTGGCCGGCGATGGCGAGGAACAGGAAGGCTGGCCCATTGCGGCTACTTGGTCACAGAGACGTGCTAGGAGCCCCTGCGCTTGAAAAGCAGGCCGGTGCCCTCGGGATAGGCTCAGCCTGATGAATGACGAGCAGAGCAAGCCGGGCTGGCTGACCGGCGAGTCCGTGTCGCCGGATCTGGACGCGACGACGGACCAGCGCGGCGCGGGCTGGCTGACCGGCGAGCCAGGGTCCTCCGGCCTGAACGCGACGACGGACCAGCGCGGGAGCCGAGCCGGCCATCGGGGCGTTTCCGATGACGCGGGGGAGAGCAGTGCTTCTGCGCCGCCGGAGCCTGGCGGTCCGGCGGCAGACGGCGCCGCACGCGCTCGCAAAGCCAAGAAGAGCGGGTGGGCGGCCTGGCGCGAGCTGCCTGTCCTGATTGTCGTCGCCCTCGCGATCGCCCTGGTGATCAAGACTTTCGTAGTTCAGCCGTTCTACATTCCGTCGTCCTCCATGGAGGACACGCTGATGATCGGCGACAAGGTGCTCGTCAACAAGCTGGTCTATCACTTTCGCAGCATCGAGCCGGGCGACGTCATCGTGTTCAACGGAGATGGCTCCTGGAATCCGAACCCGGTGCATACGCCGCCTGCGCATAATCCGGTGGTCCGCGCGTACGACGCGACGCTCCGCCCGCTGTTCCGGTCCATCGCGGGCTTGTTTGGCACTCCGCTCGACCAGACGGACTACATCAAGCGGGTAATCGGCGTTCCCGGTGATCATGTTGTCTGTAACCAGGCATGCGCAAATGATCACGGTCCGGTTACCGTCAATGGGGTGGCGCTGCACGAGTCGTCGTACATCTTCCCTGGCGCTGCGCCGTCACAGATCAAGTTCAACATCGTGGTGCCGCCCGGCCGGCTGTGGGTTATGGGTGACAACCGGGAGGTATCGGATGATTCACGGCTCCGGATGGGGCGTCCGGGCCACGGCACGATTCCCGTCAATGCGGTTATCGGCCGGGCGTTCGTCATCGTGTGGCCGCCCAAGCACTGGCGGTTCCTGCCGATCCCGTCGACGTTCGACCAGCCAGGAGTCGATAAGCCCAGCTCCAGCGCGCAGGGCAAGCAGTCCGCGGCGCGTCAGCTGGCCGCACAGCAGCCGGCCGTCTCGAGGCTGCTCGGTGCCAGGGTGCAGCCGGAGGGACCGTACCTGCCGCTCGCCGCCGGGCTGGCCGGAGCAGTGCCGCTGACCTGGCTGCAGCGCCGGGCGCGGCGGCGCCTGACCTGGACATGGCTGGCGAGGTCGACCAGGATGACCACCAAGCTGCGGGTGGGCCGCGGCAACCGTCAGGAGTGAGTACAGTGGCCGCGGAGCCTCGCCGGTCCGTCGGGTACACGCCCAGGCGGGACTGCGGTCTGAGCGCATACGAACGGGTGCTCGGGCGAGCGGGGCTCTCGCCGGTGGCAGGCGTGGATGAGGCAGGCCGTGGTGCATGCGCGGGACCGCTGGTTGTCGCCGCAGTGATGCTGAGGCCCTCGAGGATTGCGAAGCTGACAGAACTGGCCGATTCGAAGGCATTGACAGCCAAGGCGCGCAATGCGGCATACAGTCAGATAATGGACGCTGCTCTCGACTGGAACGTGGTCACGATCCCGTCGGCAGAGATCGACCGGCGCGGATTGCACGTCTGCAATGTGGCCGGCATGCGCCGGGCCCTTGCCGGACTGGCCCGCAGTCCCGGCTACGTGCTTACTGACGGCTTCCCGGTGCGCGGGCTGAGCGCGCCGGCCCTCGCCATGTGGAAAGGCGACCAGGTGGCGGCGTGTGTCGCCGCAGCTTCGATCGTGGCGAAGGTCACCAGGGACGCGATGATGGGCGAACTGGACAAAAAGTACTCGGGCTACGGATTCGCCCGGCACAAGGGGTACTCGACTCCGAGCCACATGCGGGCGCTGGCCGAGCACGGCCCATGCCCTGAGCACCGGATGTCCTTCGTCAATGTCCGCGGTCTTAGCCAGGCTGTCCTTGGGGTGGTGCCGGACAACTCGGAAGCAGCGAACTCGTGCTACCTGCCTGGCAGTGGGCAGAATGGCCCTATCGTTGACGTCATCGACGAGCATGGTTGGCCGACGGCAGGTTTCGCGGCAGTAGCTCGCGGCGCCTGATCGGAGGGGAGAACATGAGCGCGGAGGATCTCGAGAAGTACGAGACCGAGATGGAGCTCCAGCTCTACCGCGAGTATCGCGATGTCGTCGGCCTGTTCAGCCACGTGGTGGAGACGGAGCGACGGTTTTACCTGACGAACCAGGTCGAGCTCAACGTCCGGCAGGCCGAGAACGGCGAGGTCTTCTTCGAGGTCACCATGCAGGATGCCTGGGTCTGGGACATGTATCGTCCGGCCCGGTTTGTAAAGAATGTGCGGGTTGTAACGTTCAAGGACGTCAACGTTGAGGAACTCGCCAAGAGCGACCTGGAGATCCCAGATCCGAAGTAGGCCCGGGCTGCGCTGCGGCTAGGCGGCGCCGGTTTCCGCGCTTGGGCGGCGTAGTAAACCAGCTAGTGATGACAATCCGCGCGAATTCCCGCCGGCAGCTGTGTGCCGCGCCGGTTGTGTGAACAGGTCCCCGCGTCGACGAGCGGCCATTGGCCATCCCCGGGCAGGCTGGTTACCGGAGGTGGGCCGATGAACGCGAAAGGCTTGCTCGGCCAGCAAGGTGAGCAATTAGCTGCGGACTTCCTGACTGAGGCTGGCCTGGAGGTCCTGGACAGTAACTGGCGCTGCCGGCACGGCGAGATCGACATCGTCGCCCGGGATGGCCCGGCGCTGGTCATCTGCGAGGTGAAGACCAGGTCCGGGGTGCGCTTCGGCACCCCGCTCGAGGCGATCACCAGGCAGAAGGCGGCGAGGCTGCGCCGGCTCGCAATCGCCTGGGTGACCGCCCACGGCCTGTTTTTCGAAGAGATCAGGATCGACGCTCTCTGCGTGCTGCGAGCGGCCAGTGGCGAGTTCAGGATCGAGCACATTCGCAGGGTGGGCTAGCAGGGTGGGCTAGCTGGCCCTCGCGCGGGTGTCGTCGCCGGAAGAGGTTCGGGTCGTGCCCCGTGGGGCAGGGCTTGGAACACCGAGGCCGACGGGGGTGGAAATGATCTCCGATGTTGATGTGGTGATCGCCGGGGCCGGTCCCACCGGCCTGCTGCTGGCCGGCGATCTCGCGCGGGCCGGGGTGAATTGCGTGGTCTTCGAACGCCGTCCGGGGCGTTCCGGCTTGACCAGGGCCTTTGCCGTCCACACCAGGACGCTCGAGCAACTGGATGCGCGAGGCGTGGCAGATCAGCTGATCGCCTCTGGTACTCCGGTTCGGGAACTTGAGCTGTTTAGCGGCGCGCGACTCGACCTGGCGCGGTTGCCTAGCCGGTTCCCTTACGTGCTCGTGTCCCCTCAGTACGAAACCGAACGCGTGCTTGAGGAGCGGGCAAGGCACCTGGGAGCCCAGATACGCTACGGTGCAGAGGTCACCGGGCTCACCCAGTACCCCGACGGGGTAGAGGTGGCAGTCAGGCAGGACGGTCAGGCGGGTCAGGTACGCGCGGAGTACGTGGTGGGCGCCGACGGGATCCACAGCACTGTCCGCCAGGCCCTGGGGATACCGTTCCCCGGCAAACCGGTGGTGCGGTCGGTCATGCTCGCTGACGTGCGGCTCACCGAGCCGCCCCCGAGGGCGATGACCGTAAATGCCACTGGTGACGTCTTCGCGCTCGTGGCGCCGTTCGGTGACGGCTGGTACCGGCTCATCGCCTGGGACGTCAACAACCAGCCGCCTGAGGACACGCCGGTCAGCCTGGCCGAGGTCCGCGACGCGGTCCGCCGGGCCCTGGGCAACGACTACGGCATGCACGACCCGCGGTGGCTGTCGCGCTTCCATAGCGACGAACGGCTGGCCGGCTGCTACCGCGACGGCCGGGCACTGCTGGCTGGGGACGCCGCGCATGCCCATTCCCCGGCTGGCGGCCAGGGGATGAATACCAGCATTCAGGACGCCGCCAACCTTGGCTGGAAACTCGCCGCTACTGTGCAGGGCTGGGCACCGGACTCCCTGCTGGACACCTACCACTCCGAACGGCACAAGGTCGGGCGGCGGGTACTGCGCGATAGCGGCGCGCTGTTGCGGATCGGGCTCACCTGCCCGTCCGCCCTGGTTCCCGCGCGCAACATGCTGGTGTATGCCGCCACCAGGATCCCGATGACCGCGCGCTTCCTGGCTGAGGCGCTGTCAGGGCTGAGCGTCTCCTACCCGGCGCCGCGCGGCGCGCATCCGCTTACCGGGAAGCGGGTCGCCGACCTGCCGCTGGCGGATGGGCGCCGCCTTTATGAAACCCTGCGTGGCGGCCGGTTCCTGCTCGCTTCCAGTCCGGGCGCGTTCCTGGCGGAGGCGACAAGCGGTTACGACGACCGCGTGGAGGCGGTCACCGTGCCTCGTTCGTCTGACACGATCGCGCTCATCCGCCCCGACGCCTACATCGCCTGGGCCGGCAGCCTCGCCACAGCCGACCATCGGCCCCCGGACGTCCGCGGCGCCCTGGCACGCTGGTGCGGAAGCCCTGGTCAGTTGACTGTGCCTGCCGGTCAGCGTGACTGACCGGGGCAGATTCCGGTAACCAGGGGCAGCAGCAAGCCGGCGGCGCGGAGCGAGGCATCGTCAGGCGCCGGCGACACCTGTTAGCGCCGCGTCGAGAACTCGCCCGTATGTCTCTACGGACGGGAGGTGAGTGAGCAAGTGCCGCACGCTCCGGTCCGCGTAGGGCTGATCGTGCGTGCCGAATGAGGATCGGCCTGGCGCGGACGTACTAGCCGGGCTGCTGAGCCCGGATCTGGCTCAGCACGGCGTCGGTGAACTCTGCCGTACCAACGGAGCCGCCGAGATCGGGTGTGCGGACCCCTGCTGCCAGAACGGACTCGAAAGCGGCCACCAAGCGGCTGGCCGCGCTTGCCTGGCCAATGTGCTCCAGCATCATCGCGCTGGCCCATATCTGCCCGACCGGATTGGCAATACCCCGGCCAGCGATATCCGGCGCCGATCCGTGCACTGGCTCGAACATTGACGGGAACTCGCCTGAGGGGTTGAGATTCGCGCTCGGGGCGACGCCAACGGAGCCGGCCACGCCGGCAAGGAGATCGGACAGGATGTCACCGAACAGATTCGACGCCACGATCACGTCGAGCGACCGCGGGTTGAGCACCGCTCGCGCCGCTAGCGCGTCGACAAGCACCGACTGCAGGCGAACATCTTCGAACTCCGACGCGACCTCCGCAACGATCTCGTCCCAGAAGGGCATGGTGTGGATGATGCCGTTGGACTTCGTCGCCGAGACCAGCGCACCCGACCGAGCGCGGGCTGTCTCGCAGGCGAAGCGAGCAACCCGCTCGACTCCCGTGCGGGTGAAGATCGCCTGCTGAGTCGCCATCTCCTCCGCCCGGCCCCGGTAGACCCGACCGCCGACCTCGGAGTATTCGCCCTCGACGTTCTCGCGCACCACCACCACGTCAAGGCCCGTGGCGTCCTGCAGCGGCGAGGACACTCCCGGCAGGATCCTGACCGGCCTGAGGTTGACATACTGCAGGAACTCCCGGCGGATAGGGATGAGCAAACCCCAGAGCGTGACGTGATCCGGGATCCCCGGCATACCTACAGCGCCGAGCAGAATACCGTCGCCGTCGCTGAGTTGCTCGATGCCATCGGATGGCATCATCTGTCTGTCCTTGAGATAGCGCTCAGATCCCCAGTCGCGATGACGCCACTCAACCTGGAAGCCCTCTACCTTGGCTACCTCGTCTACGCACCGGATAGCGGCAGGGACAACCTCCTGGCCGATGCCATCACCAGCGATGACGTCAATCCTGTACATGCCGCTCACCGCAGGTCCTCTCGAGTGCTGGGCGAGCCTGATCACTCGCCGGCCGAAAGTTCGCCGATCCTGGTCATCGGTTAGAGCTTTAGGCGTTCCCGGGCCTGCTCGTACACGTCGTCCGGCAGCGGACCCTTCTCCGCGATCGCCACGTTGCCGCGCAGGTGGTCGACGTTCGAGGTGCCGACGATGGTGGTCGACAGAGCCGGGTGGCTGAGCGTGAAGCGCAACATGAACTCCATCGCGCTCATGCCGTCGAGAAGGTCGTCGAGGCCGGACGACTGCCAGCGCTGCTGGCCCACGCCCTCGGGAAGGCCGAGCGGCCCGGAGCGCCAGTTCTTATCCTGCGACGCCGCGCCGCGCGCCACCCCGCCGCGGATCAGCGTGCCTGCGCCCGAATCTGCAGCCGCAGTGATGAGGTCCTCGTGCTCGCGCTGCACCGCTGAATAGGGGATCTGGAAGACGTCGAACACGCTCATGGCGATGTGATCGGGCAGGTTCGGCAGGATCCCGGATATCCCGGTGAAGCGCACCTTGCCTTCGTCGCGGAGCGCCTGCAGCGTGCCCAGCACACCGCTGTCCTCAAGCTGGGCTTTGCTGGGGGACATGTGTACCTGGACGAGGTCGAGCCGGTCGGTGCGGAGCCGCCGCAGGCTGCGCTCGACGCCTGCGCGCACGTTGGCCGGGCTGTAGTCGTGCTCATACGGCCCGGTCACGTCGGGTGGCGGGTTCAGCGGGCAGCCACACTTGGACGCCAGGAAGTACTCGTCGCGGCGGTGGCTGACGTGCTTGCCGATAAGTTCTTCGCTGGTGCCGTAGTCAACTGAGGTGTCAATGAGGTTGATCCCTGCGTCGAGGACCGAGTTGAGCAGCCTGCTCGCTTCGTCGTCAGAGAGAGCGGGCGCTCGCGGCAGGCCGCGCAGCTCCATGGCCCCGTAGCTGAGGATCGTCACGTCCGTCCCGGTGCGCCCAAGCGGGCGCGTGCTGATAGCCATGGCAGCACCGTATCGGCATGCCGCCCCCGGGCGTATTTGCTCACACCGTGGTCGGCCCGCCGGCTGTCTGGAGCAGCTGGGTCACGTTGCCTTCCGGTTCACTGGCGTCGCGCAGCGCCGCATGTCCCGGAACTCTCATGATGCCTCTGGCGTGTGGGACGCGATCGACAGATACCTGGCCATCGTTGTTCGCTCGTTGCGTCGCGTAGGTGCAGAGTATCCGCGCCGAGCAGCCCAAACTCTGCGCGCGGCTGCCGGTCTCCGGACGCGTTCTCGTGCGCGGGCGCCGTTCCGCGGGGCCGCTGTGAAGTGGGCCCGGTCGCGGCCCGCGGCGGTCTCGCGGGAACGCCGCATGCAGTTGCGCGGATTGATTCAGCGAACTGTCCGGTCTTGCCGCCTACAGCGAGTGGTCCATGATCCCAGCCGCGCAGATCGACCGACTATTCGCTCCGTGGCTGGCCGGGGCTTCCCGCTGCGGCTCCGCACCGCGGGCGGATGAGTCATGACCTGAGCGGGTCAGAGGACCCTATATTGAGTTCATTACTGGACAGTCGCGCCAGACCTATATAGAGTTCAGTCATGGTGTTCCGCATGACCGTTCAGACGCAGCTTGTGCTGCAGGCTCTGCTCCGGGCCCCAGGCCGGGAGCTGTACGGGCTGGAACTGGCCGACGAGACCGGGCTGTTGCCCGGCACGGCTTACCCGATCCTGGCCCGGCTGGAGAACGAGGGATGGGTGTCGTCCCGGTGGGAGGACATCGATCCTGCGGCCGAAAAGCGCCCTGCCCGCCGGTATTACCGCCTCACCGCCGCCGGGACCGCACAGGCTGGTGCCGCCGTTGCCGCGGCGCGACGTCCCGCCCGCGCTGCGCTGCGCCGGCTCGCCGACGAAGGCGGGGGCGCGTGATGACCCGCCGGTTCGCCCTAGCTTTTGAGATCAACTGCGCCGAGGTCCGCCGCAGGACGTCGACGCCGTTGACGTCTGGATGGCGACGAGGCCATGCCTGTTGCCCCCTGGACAGACCTGGATTGCTCATGCGGCTGGCGGCGCGGCTCATGCCGGGACCGGCTAGGCGGGAATGGCTGGGGGAGGCATCAAGCATCCTGTACGACGCCCCGGTCGGCGCGCGCCGCGCTATCGCCCGCAGTTACCTGGCCGCTGCGCCGCTGGTCATCGCGGCGGCCTGGGCAGGCGCGCTGGCCGGTCACCGGTACGACCTGCCCGGGCGGATGCGGGCCAGCCTGGCCGCGGTTCTGGCGGCGTGGACGGTGCTGGCTGGGCTGACGGCGGTCTTCGCGTCGTTCACCCAGACCCAGCCATGGCTGCTGCGGGACCTCCCCGGGCCGCGGCATCTGGTGATCCAGTGGTCGTACTGGGTGTTCGACGCAGCCGCTGGTGCCTCGTTGCTGGCTGTCGCTGCAGGCGGTCTGCCGCTGTGGCTGGTGATGTTGCGCCAGGCCTGCCGCGAGCGCTGTTGGCGTGAGACCGCCTGGCTGCTGGCGCCGGCCGTGGTGCCTGTCGTGTACCTCGGCGTGGCCTCCGCGGTCCTCGGACCGCGAGCCGCGCCCATCCAGCCGCCGTTTGCGCCCGCCCCGTCATCGTTCACTGGCCTGGCGAATCATTACATCGGTCCGTGGTGGCTGATGGTCCTGGGATTCGCTGCTGGCCTGATGGCCGCTGCCGGTCCCGGCCTGGCGCTGCACAGCATGCGGCCCCGCGGGCCGGGCGTCACCCTGGCTGCACGGGCGGCCGGCCTTGCCGTTGCGGCGATGGGCCTCGCCGGCGCTGCCAGCATCGTCGCTGCGGCGGGTCTGCACGCGTGGGGGGTTGCCCCGTACCGGCAGGGCTGGCCATTCGCGGTGTACCTGCTGCTGTTCCTGGCAGCTATCGGCGTCGCCGGTGCCAGCGCCGCACGGGGGATCAGAGCTGCCCGGGCGTCTGCCGCCGCGTAGCACCTGCCGCCCCAGATTCTGCCTGCCGCGGCCGCGGCCGCGGGTTTCCTGACCGACTGACTGCCGGACCGCAGTCGCTGGCGCATGCCCGCATGCCGCCAGTCATGGCAACCGGGCCGGGCATTCACTAACGGAGAGCACATGAGGGACACGACTATCGAAGTCAGCGCGCTGCGCAAGCGGTTCGGGCCGAAGGTGGCGCTGGACGGGATGACGTTCACCGTCTCTCCCGGTCAGGTCACTGGTTTCATCGGCCCGAACGGGGCCGGGAAGTCCACCACGATGCGGGTGATCCTCGGCCTGGACAAACCCGACGAGGGCACCGCGCTGATCGGCGGTCGGCCCTACGTCAGCCTGCGGGACCCGTTGACCCACGTTGGGGCGCTGCTCGACGCTGCGGCGCTGCAACCGAGCCGGACCGCCCGCAACCACCTGCTATGGCTGGCCTACTCGCAGGGCCTGGGCGGCCGCCGCGTCGATGAGGTCATCGCGCTGGCCGGGCTGCAGAGCGCGGCCCGGCGGAAAGCGGTCGGCTATTCCCTGGGCATGCGGCAGCGGCTCGGGATCGCCGCCGCGTTGCTGGGTGACCCGCCGGCGCTGATGTTCGACGAGCCGTTCAACGGCATGGACCCCGAGGGCATCATCTGGATGCGCGGTTTCCTGGCCGCGCTGGCCGCCGAGGGCCGGGCCGTGCTGGTGTCCAGCCACCTGATGAGCGAACTGCAGGACACCGCCGGCCATGTGGTGATCGTCGGCCGCGGCAAGGTCATCGCCGACACCAGCGTCGCGGACCTGCTGGCGTCGGTGTCCGGGGACCGGATCATGCTGCGGACGGCCGCGCGCACCCAGGCGGCGGCCGTGCTCGAGCGCGCCGGGGCGACCGCGGCCGTCACCGGCCCGGACGCGCTCGCGATTGCTGGCCTGCCCGCCGAACGGGTTGTGACGCTGCTGTCGGAAAGCTCCATCCCGTTCTCGGAGGTGACCGCCCACCGCGCCACCCTGGAACAGGCCTACCTGGAACTCACCAAGGACGCGGTCGAGTACCAGTCCGGTGGCCCGGCCGGGCTGGCAGGGCGGGCGGCGTCATGACCGCGATCACGTCCTCCCGGCCGCCGGCCTCGCCGGGCCGGGCCGGTTTCACGCATCTGCTGCACGCGGAGTGGACCAAGTTCAGGACCGTTCGCGGCTGGGTCCTCTCCGTCATCGTCGCGGTGCTGGTGACCGTCCTGCTTGGCCTGTTCATCGGGAGTCACAGCCATGTAGCGCCCTGCACCACGGGGCCGAACGGCCCGGCGTGCCGTTACGTCATCCCGACCGGCCCCGGCGGCGAGTCGGTGACCGACACCTTCTACTTCGTGCACCGCACGCTGACCGGCGACGGCAGCATCACGGCCGAAGTGACCTCGCTGACCGAGGTGGCCGAAAGCAGCCAGACCCTGAACGGACGGCCGGCCAGAACCAAGCCCGCCGTCGTGCCGTGGTCGAAGGCCGGGCTGATCATCACCGCGGGCGCCGGCCAGGGCTCGGCGTACGCAGCTGTCATGGTCACCGGAAGCCACGGCACACGGATGCAGTGGAACTACACCGGCGACACCCCGGGCCTGGCGGGCCGGGTGTCCCCGGCGTCACCGCGCTGGCTGCGGCTGAGCCGCGCCGGTGACGTCATCACCGGCTACGACTCCGCCGGCGGCACGAACTGGACCAAGATCGGTACCATCACCCTGCCCAGGCTGGCGCTGACGGTACAGGCCGGACTGTTCGCCACCTCCCCTGGAGGCAGGCAGCAGACCAGCCAGGGGGTGGCCAGTGCATCCGGGACCGCTGCAGCCACCGATGCCACCGCCACCTTCGACCGCGTCGGCCTGCACGGCGGCTGGCCCGCAAGTTCCTGGACCGGCACGCCCGTCAATGGCGGCCCGGACTCCCCGTACGTCACCGGGCATGAGGCCGGTTACCGCGGGGAGCGTGGCGGCTTCACCGTCACCGGCTCGGGGGATATGGCGCCGGACGTCACCGACGGCGTGGCCATTGATGGGCTGCTCGCGGGCCTGTTCATCGCACTGGTCGCGGTGCTGGTAGCCGGCGCGCAGTTCATGACCGCCGAGTACCGGCGGGGCCTGATCCGCGCCACGCTGGCCGCCAGCCCGCGGCGAGGCCGGGCCCTGGCCGCCAAGGCCATCGTCCTCGGCGCTGTCACCTTCGCCGCCGGGCTGGCCGGCGCGGCGGCCGCGGTCGTGATCGGGATCCCGCTGCTGCGCGCCAGCGGCAACCCCGTCTACCCGGCGACGGCGCTCACCGAGGTACGCCTCATCGCCGGGACCGCGGCGCTGGTCGCGGTCTTCGCCGTTTTCTCTCTCGCCGTGGGCACCATCGTGCGGCACGGAGCCGGGGCGGTCACCGTCGCCATCACCGGGGTCATCCTGCCCTACCTACTGACCGCGGGCATCTCCGTACTGCCCGCAGGCGCCGCGGACTGGGTGCTGCGGGTCACCCCGGCCGCCGGCTTCGCCATCAGGCAGGTCATCCCGGCCTATCCGCAGGTAGCCGCCAACTACACGCCGTCCAGCGACTTCTTCCCGCTCGCGCCGTGGGCCGGGCTCGCGGTGACCTGCGCCTGGGCCGCGCTCGCCATGGCCCTGGCCGCCTATCTCCTGCACCGGAGGGACGCGTGAGGGAATCTCTGCACGCGGAATGGACGAAGCTGCGCACCCTCGCCAGCACCTTCTGGCTGCTGCTCGCCGCCGTCGCGCTGATCGTGGCGGTGAGCGCGGCGGCCGCCGCGGCCGTCCGGTGTCCGTCCGGGGGCTGCGCCGATGATCCGGCCAAGATCAGCCTGACCGGGATCGATCTCGGTCAGGCCGTCGTGGCGGTCCTGGCCGTGATGGCCGTCAGCGGCGAATACGGCACCGGCATGATCCGGCTCACCCTGACCGCGACGCCGCGCCGGGTCACCGTCTTGGCCGCCAAGGCCGCTGCCCTGACCGGCCCGGTCCTGGCCGCCGGGACGGTCGCCGTTCTGGGCTCGCTGCTGGCCGGGGGGCTCATCTTGCCTGGCCACGGCATCGGCCCGTCCCACGGCTACCCCGCCATCTCCCCCAGTGACGGTGTTGTGCTGCGCGCCGGGTTCGGGTCGGTGCTGTACCTGGAGTTGGTCGCCTTGCTGAGCCTCGGCGCCGCAACCGCGCTGCGCGAAGCCGCCGTTGCTATCGGGGCCGTCCTAGGGCTGCTCTACGTGCTCCCGATCATCGCCGTCTTCGCGGGTAACGCGACCCTGTCGCGGCAACTCGACCAGATCGCGCCGATGACAGCCGGGCTGGCCATCCAGGCCACCACCGGCCTGAACAGCCTGCCCATCAGCCCCTGGGCCGGTCTCGACGTGCTCGCCGCGTGGGCCGCCGGCGCGCTGGTCCTCGGCGGACTGCTGCTCCGGAGCCGTGACGCATGAAGCGAACCCGTCGGGCTCGCATCCACGATCGTGCGAATGGCCTGCGTCATCACCTGGCGGCGTGGGACCGTTACGGCTTCGCGCGGCTGATGCGGGCCGAGTTCACCAAGTTCCGCACGGTCCGGGCCTGGATGATCGCCCTCTGCGCGGCTGCGATGGTATTTGTGCTCCTGTCGTTCCTCAGCGCCTTTGAAAGCCACGCGCCCAGTTCTGCCATACCCACCGGCCCCGATGGCGAGGCCGTCTCCGACACCTACATGTTCGTGCACCAGACACTGGCCGGAGACGGCACCTTGACAGCCAGCGTGAACTCCCTTTCGGGAGCGCACTCTTCGCCTTCGGGCACCTCGGGCATCGCCATTAGTCAGTCATCAAATGGAGGGCCGAGGTCGCAACCGCGTGCCGGGCTGGCACCGTGGGCCAAGGCGGGAATCATCGTCGAGCCGGACACCAGGCAGGGAACTGCCTACGCGGCCGTGATGGTCACCGGCTCTCACGGTGTGCAGATGCAGTACGACTACACCCACGACCGGCCTGGACTGGCCGGGCTCGCCGGGTCGTCCGTCCCGCGGTGGCTGCGGCTCACCCGGGCCGGAGACGTCATCACCGGCTACGACTCCGCTGACGGGAGTCACTGGGACAAGATCGGCACCGCCTGCCTGACCAGCCTTCCCCGCAACGTGCAGATCGGGCTGTTCGTCACTTCCCCGGTCTACTTCGCCGCCAGGGCCGGCAGTGGGACCCCCAGCGTTGCCACTGCCAACTTCGACCACATCTCCACCCGAGATGAGTTTCCCCGCCGCTCCTGGACCGGTGACCCGGTCGCCGGTTTCTACCCCACCGGGCCGTCGGCTTCCACCTGGCAACAGCGATCCGCCGGGGCGTTCACGATCACCGGGTCAGGCGACATCGCGCCGCTGGTAGGTGACATCATCTCTCCCGCCTGGTCAGGCGCAAGCATCGTCAACGGGACCATCGCCGCGCTCCTGTTCGTGATCGTGCTCGCCGCTTTGTTCGTCACCTCCGAGTACCGCCGCAAGCTCATCCGCACCACCTTCACCGCCGCGAGCCCGCGCCGCAGCCGCGTCCTGGCCGCTAAGGCCATCGTGGCCGGATCGCTCGCCTTCGCCGCCGGAGCCACCGCGACCGCGATCGCCGAGGTGATCACCCGTCACATCCTCGCCGCCAACGGGAACTACCTCTTCCCGCAAAGCGCACCTGCCCTGGCGCGGGTCATCATCGGCACCGGACTCTTCCTGGGACTCGCTGCCGCACTAGTCGTCGCGCTCGGCACGATGCTGCGGCGCAGCGCCGTGACAGTCGCCGCGGGCATCATTCTGCTGGTGCTTCCGGGCATTCTCGGCTCTGAGTCCGGGAACTGGCTGATGCGATTCACCCCGACCGCGGCTTTCGCCATCCAGGCCACTCTGCCCCGCTCGAGCCTGGTAACCAGCGCCTACACACCGCCCAACGGCTACTTCCCGATCAGCCCCTGGGCCGGCCTCGCCGTGCTCGCCGCCTACACCGCGGTAGCCCTGGGCGCAGCCCTGTGGCTGCTCCGCCACCGAGACGCCTGAACGCCTCGGAGCCTGTTTCGACCAGCGTCACGATTTACGCCCTCCGCCGAGCGGACCAAAGTCGCATCCTGACCCTCTGCCACCCGCAGACGCAACCTTGATGCAGCTCGACTTCAGGCACATGTGGGCGGTAGGGCTGCTGGCCTGCGTGTCGGTTCTGCGATGCACCCCGATAGCGGTGGCCGGTTCGGCGCTGCTCGCTCGCTTGGCGTTCATCGGTGGCCTGGGATGACCTGGCCATCGCGCATGTCGATGCGGCGAGTGCAGGCTGCGGCGACGTGCTCGTCGTGGGTGATGACCATCATCGTGGCGCCGTCGCGGTTCAGTTCGCACATCAGGTCAAGGATCTCCTGCCCGGTCGCTGAGTCCAGGTTTCCCGTCGGTTCGTCGGCGAAGACAATCGCCGGGCGGCCGACCGTGGCCCGGGCGATTGCCACTCGCTGACGTTCACCGCCGGACAGTTTCGTTACCGGTTGCCTGATCCGGTGTCCGAGCCCCACCCGGGTGAGCGCTTCCGTCGCGGCGGCACGTCGGCGGCGTTCGGGTACGGCACGATAGAGGAGTCCGGTGGCTACGTTGTCCAGCGCGGTCAGCGACTCCTGCAGGAAGAACTGCTGGAACACCACGCCTACCCGGTAGGCCCGCAGCCCGGCACGCTGATGGTCGGTCAGCGACTCGAGCCGGTGGCCGTCCAGGACAACCGATCCGCTGGTCGGCTGGTCCAGTCCCGACATCAGGTTCAGCAGCGTCGACTTGCCGGATCCTGATGCCCCGCAGATCGCCACCATTTCCCCTGTCGCCACTGCCATCGACACCCCGCGTACCGATTCCACTGGCGGTTCGCCGGGATAGGTCTTGCGCACGTTGTGCAGCTCGAGCACTGACATTGGACAACCCGCTCCTTGTCGTGCCTAACGAGGGAACTCGATCGTGGGGCTGGCGCCACCAGGGCGGCAAGCACGCAGAGGACTAGCGATGAGGCGCTGGCCGGCCGGGAGTGCGTACCGGCTCGGCAGTTCGAATCGGCCGCCCTGGGTTGGATCCGGCCAGTCGGGGAGTCCGTGCTTGCGCATGCATTTCGCGAATGTCCGCAGCTTCGCCATCTCGGCCAGCGGCACTGCCGCCCGTGCCGAGGAGAGGGCTTGGTTGATGGACCTGGTCTGGCGGTAAAGGGACTCGCAGGCGGCGGGCGGGATCGGCTTGCTGGCCGACGGGGGGAACCCCCAGTTGCCGTTCGCGTCCTGAACCGGGTCCGGGACGTTCGGCTGTCCGTGGGCGCGCATGCACTGCGCGAGCTCCTGGTAGATCGCTTTCTGATCGGTCGAGTTCACGGCGGTACTGGAAGCACCAGCTGGGCTTGGACCGGAGGATCCCTGCCCAGCACACCCGGCGAGCAAGACCGCGCCAGTAACGATGACGGCGAGACGTTTCATGTCCCCGACTATCGCGGTTGACGGTCGGCTGCGATTCCGCCAAAGGTCCCGTTCGGGAACCATCCTTTAGGGGTAGTGGCGTCCTCGCGGCTTGCCGCAGTCTTGGCCGCATGACGTGGACATGCGTACCTTTGCTTTCCGCCTTTTCTGCCCTTTGCACCCGGACGGCGGCTGTGCGGTGAGGCGGACAACTGCCATTGCGGCGGGCATCCTCAGCGTCGGCGCGGTCGGCGCGGCGGGCTGGGCGGTGACCGGCGGCTCGGCGCAGGCCCTCCCGCCGTCGCCCGGCAGCGTGCCGACCGGGGCCAGGCCGATAGTCCGGACCGATGTGGCGGATCGTGTCCTGCTCAGCGGCACCCTCGGACACGCCGGCACCTACCAGGTGATCGCCCCCGCTGCGGGCACGCTGACCAGGCTGCCGAAGCTCGGCCAGGTGGTGCGACGCGGG